>NZ_JBVOOL010000006.1:0-379762 GCF_055664045.1 Kitasatospora sp. NPDC023385
CGATTGCTCCTCCCCGCACCCGCGGGGGTCAGCCGGGCCCGCTGGGGGTGGGCAGCACCTTATACGTCTCCTCCCCGCACCCGCGGGGGTCAGCCTCACCTCGGGCGACAAGACCCTGACCACCGTGTCTCCTCCCCGCACCCGCGGGGGTCAGCCGCCGCCGAGGCCGAGTTCCGTGCCGCCGTCGACCTCCTCCCCGCACCCGCGGGGGTCAGCCGACCGACGAATTGGCATATGCCGGGGTCAGTGCCTCCTCCCCGCACCCGCGGGGGTCAGCCGATGGGCACGATCTGGACGGCGGCATGGGGACGCTCCTCCCCGCACCCGCGGGGGTCAGCCGCAGCGTGGAGGATCCGGCGAGCTTGAGGGTCGCTCCTCCCCGCACCCGCGGGGGTCAGCCGGCGATGTAGGGCTGCAGTTCGGCGGTGTCCGGCTCCTCCCCGCACCCGCGGGGGTCAGCCGGCAGGCGTTGACGGAGTTCAGCTTCCAGTTCCCTCCTCCCCGCACCCGCGGGGGTCAGCCGGTGAGGGGGTCTGCGGGGCTCCCGGCCGAGGGCTCCTCCCCGCACCCGCGGGGGATGCTCCTATAGACGTCAAGCCGCAGGAGCAAGGTCGGGTTGGGTGATTCGTGAGGTTGGAGTGCTGGTCAGTGCGCGGTAGACCTCGCGGGCGACGAAGCGCTTGAGGCAGCGCGTGATGTCCTTCTTCGACAGTCCTTCCTTGGTGCGGCGGGCGACGTAGGCGCGGGTGCGTTCGTCGTAGCGCATGCGGACCAGCACGATTGTGTGGAGGGCGTTGTTCGCGGCCCGGTCACCGCCTCGGTTAAGGCGGTGACGGTGGGTGCGGCCCGAGGAGGCGGGGATCGGTGCGACGCCGGCGAGGTGCGCGAACGCTCCCTCGGAGCGTATCCGTTCGGGATTGTCCCCGGCCGATGCGAGAAGCTGGCCGGCGGTCTCGGGGCCGACGCCGAACAGCGCGAGAAGGTCGGGCGCGGCTTCCCGGACCAGCGGGCCGATCTCGGCGTCAAGCTCGGTGATCTCCTCGTCCAGCGCCTGGTGGCGGCGGGCCAGGCACCGCAGGGCCGCCTTGGTCGCGGCCAGAGGCGTCGACAGGTCCGTACCGGGCCGCAGCCGGGCGAGCGTGCGTATCAGGGCGGCCCGTTCCAGCCCCGCGAGCTGCTCGCGCAGGACCGCCGGAGCGGACACGAGCAGGCCGCGGATCTGGTTCATCGCCTGGGTGCGGGCCTTCACCGCGCTGCGGCGGCCTACCCGCAGCACGCGCACGGCCTCGACCACACCGTCGCGGCTCTTCGGGACGCCGGTGGCCCGTCCCGAAGCCACCGCCGTGGCAGCCGCGTAGGCGTCGATCGGGTCGGACTTGCCCTTCAGCCGCCGGGTCTTTCGGTCCGGCCGGTCAACGTCGACGACCGTGACCCCCGCGGCGGCCAGCACCCGGGCGAGTTCGGCACCGTAGGCGCCGGTGCCCTCCACGCCGACCGCGGTCAGGACGCCGTGCGAGCGCATCCAGTCCAGCAGGTCCCGGTAGCCGACGATGGTGGCTGGGAACTCCCGGTCGGCGAGGTGTCGGCCAAGCGAGTCGATCACCGCCGCGTGGTGGGTCAGGCCGTGAGTGTCGACTCCGCCGGTGATCTCCGGGCCGTCGTGCGTCATGCTGGTCATGTCCGTCCTTGTCGCTTGTCCGAGCCGAGGGCGGCACGCGCCGGTCGGGCGGGTGGACAAGACAGTGACGGGGCCTCTGGCCAGGCTCCTGACTTGTTGAATCGGACCCAGACGCGCGGTCTGCAGCCGTAGCGTCCAGGGTGTCGGTCGGCACGGGCCCGCAGTGCTCCTTGCCGCCCATGGGTTGGCTCTCTAATAGCGTGCCGCCGCTGGCCGACACCCGCGCGGTGTGGCTCGACAGAGGCATGAGGACGACACGGTGACTTCAAGTCAGGATGCCCACCGCACTCCCTCTCCGGTCCCGTCGAGTGCAAGGCCAGCCTGTGATCCTGATCGGTATCGACCCGCACAAGTCCTCCCACACCGCCGTCGCCGTCGACGCCTCGGGCCATCAGTTGGCCAAGCGCCGGTTCGTCGTCAACGCCGGCACGTTCCGCCAGCTCATGGCCTGGTGCGAGCAGTGGCCCGAGCGTCGCTTCGCCGTCGAGGGCGCCGGCGGGCTCGGCCGCTCGCTCGCCCAGCAGCTGGCGGCTGCCGGCGAGCAGGTGGTCGACGTTCCTGCCACGCTCTCCGCCAGGGCCAGGCTGCTGGCCACCGGCGGCAACCGCAAGACGGACGAGGCCGACGCCCGCCACGTTGCCCAGGTCGCCCTGTTCCGCCCCGACCTGCGGCAGGTCACCGCCGAGGACCAGACCACGATCCTGCGGCTGCTGACCGAGCGCCGCGACGACCTGGTCCACGAGCGCACCCGCGTGCTGAACCGGCTCCACGCCGTCCTGCGCGACCTCCTGCCCGGCGGCGTCGCCACTGGCCTGACCTCCGACAAGGCAGCCGCCGCGATGAAGGGCATCCGCCCCGTCACCGCAACCGACAACTGCCGCCGGGACATAGCCCGTGACCTGCTGGCCGACCTGCGGCGACTGGACCGCCTGGTCAAGGACAACGAGATCCAGATGCGCGAGGCGCTGGCCGCTACCCGCACCACGCTCACCGCCCTGCCGGGCCTGGGCACCGTGCTGGCCGCCAAGGTTCTCGGCCATGTCGGCGACGTCTCCCGCTTCCCCACCGAGCACCACTTCGCCAGCTACACCGGCAGTGCACCGTTGGACGCCTCCAGCGGCAACAACGTCCGTCACCGGCTCAACACCGGCGGCAACCGGGCGCTGAACTCGGTCCTGCACGTGATCGCCGTCTGCCAGATCCGCGACGGCGGCCGCGGCCAGGAGTACTACCAGCGCAAGATCGCCGAGGGGAAGACCCCGGCCGAGGCCCGCCGAGCCCTCAAGCGACGCCTGTCCAACGTGGTCTACCGGATCATGAAACGCGACCATCGCCACCAACTCGCCCAAGCCGCTTGACACACAGAGGCGCTATGAAGTCACAACGCCCGTCCGGCCGCGTGCGTGGTGACGCCGCCGACGGGCCGACAAATCCCAAACAGGACAGCCGAAGCGTCAGTCAGCCGAAGGGTCAGACCCGCCAGCAACATCACCACGAACATCATCACTGTCAGCCGAGTGCGGCAACGTCCCGGCGGCGGAGCGCATCCTCCTCCCCGCACCCGCGGGGGTCAGCCGGCACGTGAAGCCGAGTCCGCTCATCAGGTCTTCTCCTCCCCGCACCCGCGGGGGTCAGCCGTCGGTGGGTGGTGCTGGCTGTCGGGCTCCCTCCTCCCCGCACCCGCGGGGGTCAGCCGCCCTCAAGGGGGAGCTGCCCGTCCACCCGTACCTCCTCCCCGCACCCGCGGTGGTCAGCCGCTCATCCCCGCAGAGTACGCCCCGTTGTCCGCCTCCTCCCCGCACCCGCGGGGGTCAGCCGGACATCGGCCGCACCGGCCGCTCGCTCGGCATCTCCTCCCCGCACCCGCGGGGGTCAGCCGACCGGCATGCTCAGCAAGACAGCCCTCGCTGGCTCCTCCCCCACCTGTGGGGTGAGCCATTGACCACCGATGAGACTGCGGACAGCCCGTCACGTACAAACCCTTTGTCAGTAGCTGGGCCCACGCGTCTCGCCGGACGACACCATTCGTCGGCATGAAGCAGTGCCCGCTGGCCCCCTTCGCGCCAGCCGGCTTGCTTGGGTTCCTGTATCACCGTGGTCAAGGCCAGTCGGACGATGATCACGAAGGTCATCGATAGACGAGCTGCGCTGGACTTGATCGCCTGCGGCTAGAACATGTCTATCTATGTCTTTTATGTTCAAAGGCATGAACGCAGATCGTGGTTGAACCAGGATTTGATGTTCCGCTGAAGACCTCAGCTTCCATTAGCCCCGTTAGCCAAAGCAGCGCTGCCCGCGCAGTCCACCAGAAGCCTCTCACCACTGCCGTCCCGCCTGACAGCATGTCGAGGTGACTGGAGAGGTACACAACAGCAACGAGGGTTCGGTCCGGAACTTGATCCAGACAGGGAGCGCCCGCGACATCTATGTGGGCTCCTTCCCCGCCTCCCGAGCAATGCTCAAGACCTGTGGATCGGTTCCGGCAGGAACGCGGAGGGCGTACCTTCCCGAGTGATCCCGTGATGGTCATCGAGTAGGCCGACGTTGCAGCGTCGGCCGGGAAGGCACGCCCTGTGCTCACCGTAGTCAATGCCGACGGCTCGACGCGAGACGGTTCCCTGCTGGACGAGATTGTCCGCGAGGGGGCAAGGCGGATGCTTGCCGCCGCCCTGGAGGCCGAAGTCAACGCCTATATCGCCGAGTTGGCACACGAGCAGGACGAGAGCGGGAGACGCTTGGTGGTCCGCAACGGCTACCACCAGCCGCGGAAGGTCACCACCGCGGCCGGTGTGATCGAGGTCAAGGCCCCGCGGGTGAACGACAAGCGGGTGGACGCGGCCACCGGCGAGCGTAAGCGGTTCTCGTCGGCGATCCTGCCGCCGTGGTGCCGCAAGTCCCCGAAGATCGCCGAGGTGCTGCCGCTGCTCTACCTGCACGGCCTGTCCACCGGCGACTTCGTCCCGGCGATGGAGCAGTTCCTCGGCTCCTCGGCCGGCCTCTCCCCGGCCACCGTCACCCGGTTGACCGCCCAGTGGCAGGCCGACCACCAGGCGTTCCAGGACCGCGACCTGTCCGGCACCGACTACGTCTATGTCTGGGTCGACGGCATCCACCTGCGTATACGCCTGGACGAGGCCAAGGCCGCCGTCCTGGTCGTCATCGGCGTGCGCGCCGACGGCACCAAGGAACTGGTCGCGATGACCGACGGCTACCGCGAGTCGTCCGAGTCCTGGGCCGGGCTGCTGCGGGACTGCGCGAGACGGGGCATGCGCGCCCCCGTCCTAGCGGTCGGCGACGGGGCACTCGGATTCTGGAAGGCCTTGCGTGAGGTCTTCCCCGACACCCGCGAGCAGAGGTGCTGGGTTCACAAGACCGTCAACGTGCTGGACGCCATGCCGAAGTCGGCCCAGCCGGCGGTGAAGAAGGCCCTGCAGGACATCTACAACGCCGAGTACCGCGAGCACGCCGAGCAGGCGATCAAGACCTTCGCCAAGCTCTACGGCGCGAAGTTCCCCAGGGCCGTCAAGAAGATCACCGACGATCAGGACGTCCTACTGGAGTTCTACGACTACCCGGCGGAACACTGGATCCACCTGCGGACCACCAACCCCATCGAGTCGACCTTCTCCACCGTTCGCCTCCGTACCAAGGTCACCAGAGGTGCCGGCTCCCGCGCCGCCGCCCTCGCCATGGTCTTCAAGCTCGTCGAGTCCGCCCAGGCCCGCTGGCGCTCCGTCAACGGCGCCCACGTTGTCCCGCTCGTCCGCGCCGGAGCCCGCTTCGAACGCGGCCAGCGCTGGTCGAGCGCACCGGGGCGGCCGCGGCGTGAACGAGCAGTGACAAGGCCGGCTGGCTACATCAGGTCGCTGATGACCGGGTGATCCGTGGATAGGGGGCAGATGAAGACGCGCATGGTTTCTCGTCTCCCGAGTACGACCTCGGTCGGCCCCTGGCACTGACGCCGTTCGCTTGGACTACCTTCAAGGAAGCCGCCAGGCGCCCAGCTCTCCGTGCCCCCGTCCCATTCGTCACTGGCGATCGAGGCCACGAAGCGCATCCCACTGCCGCACGTGTCGCACCGCACCGGCCCGTAGTAGCCCTGGTAGTTCCAGGGTTCATGACCACCGAGCTTCCAGCCAGGGGCTGTCGAGAGGTCCCAAGAGTAGCGGGGGTCGTACTCCTCGGGGTCGTCCGGGTCACCGAAGGTCGCCATTTCCCATTCCTCGACCCGAGCCTCGAACTCCTCGCCCAGGGCTCCTGGATGCGGGTACTCGGTCACCGGCTCCGGCCGCAGCAGGCAGGGGGTGGGCAGATAGCCCGGCTCACCGATGGCCACCGGCTCCGGCGGGGTCAGGAAGCGGTCTCCCAGGTCAGCGGCGTGGCGGTAGCGGACTTGGACCCACGGGCCGGCGATTCCGTTGTAGGGAACCCCCCGAGCGTCGTAGACGTGCTGGAACGGACACCACAGGATCTGAAGAATGTCCATGCCCTCCGGAAACCCGTCGTACCAGGGCACGTCATGCGCATACACCTGCATCACAGGCAGCAAGGGCCACGACGCGTCCGCGGGTATCGCGTCCCAGGTGATCTCACCGTGGTAGGCGAACGTCGTCGACCGCTCACCTCGGACATTGGCGGGGCGATGGGGCTGCCTGCGCATCAGATGACTGCCGCCTGGGCAGGTCGGCCATGCTTCATCCTCCGTCCAGGCCAGCGGTCCTCCCACGGAGCTGTCACGCGGGCCCGGATTCGCCGGCGCGGGGTGCAGCCGGACCGCCGTCCTCGCATGGGCGGCGAGCTCGGGAAAGACCGAAGTGACATCCAACGGCCGCGGCGGAGAGACGACAGCTTTCATCGCCGCCCCCGACGGTTTCCCGTGTAGCCGACGAGGCCGATAGGAAGACCATCAGACGGCCATGGCGTCTGGACCAGACCAGCAGACTTTTCCTTGATCACACACGGCATCGTACGGAGATCCGTTCTCCCAGAACAGGGAGCTTGCGGCTTCCAGACCACGGTAGCGTTCCACAGGTCTTGACAATTGCTCCCGCCTCCCATCGCCCAGGCTCTGCATCCGCCGAAGCCGAGAACAATGCGTTGGACGAGCTGGCTAGTGCCGCATCAGGCAACGTTCGCCCTGGCGTGACGTGTTGCCCGGTTGCTGTGCCGGGCGGCACCGGTCCGTCAGAATGATCACGTGGCTGAACGCGTGCAGGTCCGTGAGATCGATGACGACGAGGGCAGACGGCTGCTGCGGATCGTCCGCCGGGGCACCGGGTCGGTGGTGACTTGGCGGCGGGCCCAGATGGTGCTGCTGTCCGCCCAGCGCATGCCCGTAGCGAAGATCGCCGAGGTCACATTCACCAGCGCTGACCGGGTCCGGGACGTGATCCACAACTTCAACTCCGACGGCTTCGACTCGCTTTACCCCAAGTACCGGGGCGGGCGACCGAGGACCTTCACCCTTCCGGAGCGTCGGGAGATCAAGAAGATCGCCAAGTCGAAGCCGGCCGAGCACGGTCTGCCCTTCTCGACCTGGAGCCTGGCCAAGCTGGCCGCTTCCTGGTCGCCGAGGGGGTGGTCGACGACATCAGCCACCAGGGCCTTCGGGTTCTGCTCCGCGAGGAGGGCGTGTCGTTTCAACGCGTGAAGACCTGGAAGACCTCCCGTGACCCCGATTACGCGGCGAAGAAGGCCCGGGTCGAACACCTCTACGCGATCGCCGATGGTGAGGTCATACCCGAGGAAGGCGAGCCCGAAGTCGTCTTCTGTCTGGACGAGTTCGGGCCGCTCAACCTCCAGCCGCACCCCGGCCGACAGTGGGCCGAACGCGGTGGCAAGGGCAAGGACCCCGACCGTGAGCCCCGGCCCCGGCGGCGGGCGACCTACACCCGACCGCACGGCGTCCGGCACCTGTTCGCCGCCTACGACCTCGCCAAGGACCAGCTCTACGGTCACATCAAGAAGACCAAGAACCGCTCCAAGTTCCTGGAGTTCTGCCGCTACCTGCGCTCGCTGCACCCGGCGGACGTGCGCGTCGCGATCATCCGCGACAACTACTCGCCGCACCTGACGACGCGGTGCCAGCGGGTCGGAACCTGGGCCGCGGCGAACAACGTCGAGATCGCCTACACCCCGACCAACAGCTCATGGCTGAACCGGATCGAAGCCCAGTTCACCGCCCTGCGCTACTTCGCCCTTGACGGCACTGACCACGCCAGTCACAAGGCCCAGGGCAGCATGATCCGCCGCTACATCATCTGGCGGAACAAGCACGCCGCCGACGAGCGCCTACGCGAAGTCGTCGCCAGGGCGAACGTTGCCTGACGCGGCACTAGGTGATGACCAGGACCACCAGCGGCATGACTGGCGACACCCAGCAGACGGCTCTCGACGGGCCGATTAGGGAATACATCTGCGAGCTCCTGCGCGCAGACCTGGCAGCGAAGGAGGCGCGCGAGGAAGAGATCCGGCGCCTCGAAGAGACCGGACACCGCATCGTGAACGGCGGTCAGACCGGAATGGACTCCTGGGAGATCACAGACTGGCGCTCAGGCGCGCTGGCGGCCGGCCAGCTCACGCATTCTCGTCGGCCGCCAGAGCGACGAGCACCACGACCCGTCTTCTTCCTCACCCTGTACGCGTGGGCGGTGTGGACGGTGGTACCGCTGCTCCTGCGGCCCGTACGTCCGGACCGACCGCGCGGCAGGCGGAAAGCGGACGGCTCATAGCGGTGGGGTCCGCCGTTGGTCCTGCCGAGGATCGCCCCGGCAGAGCCGACGGCCGGCCCGGTGGTGGCGTCCCTACAGGGTCACCGTCGCACTGTAGGTCTCGGCGGTGAATTCACCGCTTCCGGTGCTGTCGAAATACCCGGTGAGGCCGCCGGTCTTCCACTGCCCGCTCTGGTACGGGGCCGTGGCGGTCGCATAACCGTGTGAGGCATTGTGAAACGTCCCGTAGGCCTGGTTGGTCAAGGCCCCGTTGTGGTAGACGGCCGCGGTGACCGAGATGGTGGCCGCGATGGTGTTGCAGTTGACCGAGACGAGGCCCGACACGCCGGCGGTGCCGTGGGACGGCTTGCCGGCGGTTGCGGTACACGTGAGCACGACGACGGAGGGGTGCGCCGACTTGACGACGGTCACGGTTGCTCCGCCCGTCGTCACGGTGGCGCTGTTCTGGCCGGCCGGAACGGTGAACGTGGTGGTGTGGCCCGCGGCCTGAGGCGCGGTGGACGGAGCGGCTTGGGCGGCCGGGGCACCCGTCAGGGCGATAGCGGCCATCGCCGCCGCACCGACCAGGCAGGCTGACAACTTCGTGCGCATGCGACCTCGACTCGGAGAAAGGAGAACAGTGACAGTGCACGATGGTCACGCGCCAACGTACGACGCCCGACCGTCGCGGAACGGCCGGGCGCAAGATGCACAGACCCCCAACCCGCCCCTACCATGAACACTTCATCCTGCCATCGAGGCTGTCCCGCGCACCGGACAACAGCACAACTCGACACCCCACGCCCGCCCGGGCTACCCGGCGCCACCCGTCTGCCGCCGACCGGCCAGTGATGATCACCACCGGCCGCTGCGGGGAGAGTGCGCCGGGTGACCAGCACTCAGCAGCCACGCGGCATAAGCACGCTCATCCCACCACCCGAACCCACGCGACGCCCGGCGAACTGGCGACCGTCCAGCTGCCGCACCTGCGCACCGCCACCGTCCCCGTGCCGGTCCTCGCCGCGGCCCGGTGCGACACGGCAGCGCAACACACCCACCTGCCCCCACTCCCGGCCACATAGCCCTCAACCGCCCCCGGCGCCGAGCACAGTACTCCGACCGGATCTGCGCGGAGCACGCCGACGCCGATCGGTTTCCTGCGCGAGCGGTACCACACCAACGTCCACACCCACGAGCGCCGCCTCTCCGCTTTCGCCAACGGCCAGATCGGCGCGGACATGGGCGGCACCATCGAGACCCGCACCCGCCACGCGCACCAGTCCCTGCGCGAGGTCGAGCCGATGCTGGAACTGTTCGAGCACACCATCGTCGCACAGCCAAGCTGACCGACCGTCCGGCCCCGCACGAATCCGGGAGGCCCGGGTTCGTGCGGGGCCGCGCTCACGGGGTGTGGGCCGTCAGACGCCGGTCATGGTGAACGTACCCGTGCCGTCCTGCCTGCCTGCCTGCCTGCCGCTGGAGTACTGGCGGATCAGCTCGCAGTCCGCGTACCGGTCGTAGCCGATCATGGAGCCGGTGTGCTTGTTCTGCAGGCCGACCTTCGGGCTGCCGGGTACGTCACGGTAGATGTGGAACCGCTGGAGGTCGTCCTCCCGGCAGTTGGCCGTCGTCAGGTAGGCCTGCTCCTGGTTGGCGATGTCCGCGGGAATGGTCGCGCATCCGCCGTTGCCCCAGTTCCACAGGGACGCCTCGAGGACTCCGTTGTGCTCCGTCACGTTGCACAGCCGCCAGTTGTCCAGGTGAGCGCTGAAGAAGGTGGATTCGCACAGGCGGATGCCGTCGTTGGCCAGGAGCGGTGCGCTCCAGTTCAACACCTTGCCGGGGACGTCGATCCTGTAGGCGCCGGGTTGGCAGTTCAGGGCGGCGAGCGCGGCGGGCTTGGCGGCCTGGGTGGCCTTCGTGCTCTGGCCGGCCTCGGCGGCTGCTGCGGCATCGTGCTTGGCCTGGTCGGCCTTGGCCGGACCTGCCGGGTGCTGCGCGGTGGCGGCGGTGGCGCTCACGACACAGCGGGTGCTGGAGGGCGGTGTCCTGGTCGGGGTCGTACGTTCGGCGCGGGTGGCGGCGATGCGGGAACGCGTGGGCCGAACGGTTCGGGGCCACACCGGCGCGTGAGAGGATGCGCGCGGTCTTGGGGCTACGGAGGGGGTTGTCCGGTGCGTGTGCGTGCTGTCGCGCTGGTTGCGGGGGTCGCAGTGGGGCTGGGGCTGGCGGGGTGTTCCGGCGCGCAGTCGGGGGGTGGGGCTTCGGCCTCTGCAGGGCCCGTGCCGCCGCGACTGGCCGCCGGTCTGCTGACGTCCGCTCAGCTTCCGGCCGGCTTCAAGTTGCTGCCCGACGTTCCCCGCTCCCCCGCGCCTCGCGCCCCGATCATGTCAATGCCGTGCTCGGACTTGGTGACGGACAGCTTCCTGGCCACCCACACACAGGTCCTGGACGAGGCGTGGGTCAGCCTGGAGCGGCCGCCCACCGACCCCCACAACCTCGCCGACGGCTGGTACGGCGAGGAGACGCTCGACCGCTACGGGCCCGGCCAGGCGGCCGCCGTCATGACCGCCGTCCGCGGCGCGGCGCAGCGCTGTGCCTCCTACTCCGACGCGCTTCCTCTCGGCGGCCCCGCAACGCACAACACCGTCTCGACGAAGGATCCGGGCGTGCCGGCGGACGACGGCCTGCTGCTGCGGATCACCGTGACCTCCGCGGACGACACACAGCCATGGGCCATCGAGCGGGCGTTCGTCCGGGAAGGCGATGTGCTGCTGACAGTGGACAAGTTGATCGAGCAGGCACCCGTGGTCGGGGTGGAAGCCGTCCTGCCGGCCGCCGTGGCGGCCTACCGCGCGGGCAGTGGTCGGTGACCGAGCACACCGCTGCCACCACGACTTGCGCCGAGCGGCGGTGCCGCGCCCGCGCGCCCCGGCCCCGCCCCACCGCGAGCGGCCGGCACCAGCCGGACGCGAGAGACGAAAGGGCCCGCCGCAGGCGCAGCGACCCTCAACGCCACCGCCCCACCCAACCAGCCAACCAGCCAACCACCGCCTGGCGCGTCGAGCGCATGCCCTTCTCCATGGCCCCGACGTACGTCTCCAGACGTTCGCCCGCGGGGCGTAGAGCCCGCTGGACAGTCACGCCCCGGGCGGGCCGCTCGCGCCCCAGCGCGGCGCCGACGGCGGCGTTGCCGATGCTGCGTTGCAGGGCCAGCAGACCGGTCTGGGCGGCTGAGGTGGCCGAGGCCAAGTGCCGGGTGCCGTTCCGGTGACCGGGTCGGGTGTGGTCCGAGCGTTCGTCGTGGGCGCGCATGACTGGGCGGTCTCCCTGGAGGTGGCTGGACGTCAGTCCAAGGGTCGGTGCGCGAACAGACGTCCGGAAGAAGCGAGCGGGCAGCGGGTGGGGCAGGGTGAGTGCCTGCTTCGGCAGTCCGGGTTGCCCCGGCGCCGGGCCTGACCCCGAGCCGGGTTGCGCCGGCTTCTCGCTCGGCCTCATCGCAACGTTGACCCTGCCCCCTCCGGCGCCTCCGCCCTGGCAGCGGCGTTCCCGGAATACCGCACGGTTCGAATGACGCTCACCGCCAGTCGGGGCCGATCTCCGGGAACCGCCATCGCGTGCTGGGCACCGGAGCGGCCGGCGCCCCGAGCGGTGCCGCCCATGTCGGAGCGGGGCGTGCCCGGCCGCCTCCAGTCCGGCCGTGCCCTCCAGCCGCCAGGTCTTGTGCCGGTCCTTGGTGTTGCCGTCGGTGGCGACCAGGCCGTGCAGGGCGAGGTCGCCGAGGCCGGCCGGACCGCCTTGTTCGACGCCGTGCCGGGGCGCAGCAGGCGCTGGAGCTGGTCGGCGGTGGCGACCTTGAGGACGCCGAGCGCGCCGAGGACGTCGGAGCGCAGGGCGTTGGTCGAGCTGTTCGGGTTGGCGGCGCCGCGCCGGAACGCGGTCCGCCCCGGCCGGAACGGCTGCGGTGGTTCGACGGCGTCGGCCTGGTCGTCGTTGTCGTCGGGCGGGTCGGGGTGCTGACGGGTGCTCCCGGCGGATGGAGATCCGGTCGGGCACCGGACGGGGCGGGGCACCGCGGTGGAGTCCGGGTCGGGGCAGGTGGAGTCGGTCCTCGTGCGGTGCAGGCCGGCGCGTCCACCCGGCCCTCGGTTGACGCGGACGCGTCCCGGGTCAAGATCCGCTCGGTCACGGGTCTGTCCCAGCGGGCGACGGCCGTGCCGGGGCAGCGGGAGAACGGTGAGAACCGGCGTGCGGCCTGGGCTCGCGGCCGTGTGGCGGGGATAAGGAGCCCGACGTACGCGCTCCTTCGTGTAACAGCACTGTCCTGGACAAAGGTTGGGCGAAACGGTTCACCCGGTGCGGATGTCCTGCTCACCAGAAACCCGGCCACTGCCACCCCGAACCTGAGGAAGACACAATGCGCGTTCACAAGCTGACCCTCGCCGCCCTGGTCGTTGTTGCCGGTGTCTCCCTCACGGCCTGTCAGAACGACGACCTCGACGGCGCAACGGCGGCGAGCACGCCGACCGCCACCGCCGCGCCCACCAAGGCCGCCCCGGGCGGCAACTCGGCCCCGGCCCCGGCGAGCTCGGCTCCCGGCGGGAAGGCCACGACCGGCGGCACCGGCTCCACCGACACCGGCAAGGGCGGCAAGTGCCGCACCGACGACCTCACGATCACGGCCGCCGACCGCACCATCGACGGCGACGCCCAGCGCACCGTGGTGGTCGAGCTGAAGAACCACAGCGGCCACGACTGCTCGATCAGCGGGTACGCCGGTGTCGACCTGAAGACCAACGCGGGCTCGATGTCGGCGGAGCGCTCCGGCGAGCCGGTCGTCCCGGGCGTCCTCAAGAACGGGAAGTCGACCTTCTTCGGCATCAGCTACCCGGCCAACAACACCGGTGGCACCGGCCTGCGCCTCACCGGCCTCGTGGTGACCCCGCCGGACGAGACCAAGTCCGTCACCCTCCAGTGGCCGGGCGCCGGCTCGCTGCCCGCCACCGACACCCCCGGCAACCCGGTGAAGGTCGGCCCGATCGGCAGCGCCGGCCAGGGCGGCCAGTGATCGGCGCGTGCCGAGTCCAGGCCGGCGCCGTGGTGGAGGGTGCGGATGCCGTCGTTGCCGGTCCAGCGCAGCCAGAACGCGCCGCCCGCCAGCGGGGAGTCGAGGCCGCCCGGCCCGGGCCGTTCTGGCGGTCGGGCATGGGCCGGCTGCGCTGGGGGAAGAGCTCCAGTCGAACGGGCGCGCGCCTCTACGGCGACGGCCTGTACCGGATCGTGTGCGTCGAGGAGGAACGGCCGTGACCACCGACACCACCGGCGACGACCGCGGCGGGGTGGGGCGGCGCAGTTCGCCGGTGCGCGGATCGAGGTCGGCGCGCCACTGGATGACGGCCGGGCGCAGACTGTTCACGCGGCCTTCGGGCAGCAGGGCGGTGTCGAGCTTGAGGCGGCGCAGGGCGTCGTAGAGGGGGTCGAGGTCGCCGGGGGTCCACATGACGACGGTGCGCTCGGTGAGGAACCTGGTGAGGCCGGCCAGGGCGGGGCCATCCGCTGGTGGAAGCCGCCCATGCCCCTGTCCTCGTGCCAGAACCAGATCGCCAGGCGCCACCTCTGCGCCCGCTCGGTGTCGGCGTTGAGCAGCGTCTCAATCAGCTCCACCCCAATCCGCCGACGCCGGTACTCCGGGCGACCGCGATCTCGGAGATCTCCACCACCCTCTCCCGCAGCTGGTTCACCATGGACTCCGGCAACTGCGTAATCGCCTGGTGGGACCACGCCCCCGTGGCGCCCGCGTTCAGCACGCCCACATTCATGAGTGGTTGCGCGTCGGGGAGCTGAAGGGCCCGTTCAGTCGGCGGGGGTTATCCCTACCCGCGGTGGGTGGTTGGCAGGATCCCTTTCGCGATCTTGCCCGGAGATGCTGGGTCCACAGGCAGTCTCACTCCCACAGGAGTCTTTCGTGTACCAGAATGCAGGGGGCAGGTTCCGTTCCTCCGGTCAGCGGAGCACCCGACGCGGGGCGGTGTCGACGGCAGTCGCTGTGGCCGCCGGCATCGTGGCAATCGGTGCGCTGATGGCGCCTCCAGCGGTCGCCGGGTCCGCGCCGGACGGTGTCCAGCAAGGCCTGAACGCGTTGGTGCGTGACGACGGGCTTCCCGCCGCGCTGGCAAGCGTCAAGGGCCGCGACGGACAGGCCCGTAGCTACACGGCGGGCGTGGCAGACCTGGACACCAACGCCAAGGTGCCCGTCGACGGACAGGTCCGCATCGGCAGCAACACCAAGGCGTTCACCGCCGTGGTCATGCTGCAGCTGGTCGGTGAAGGAAAGGTCAACCTCGAGGCCCCCGTCGACACCTACCTGCCGGGCCTTCTGCGCGGGGACGGGATCGACGGACGCACCATTACCATCCACCAACTGCTCCAGCACACCAGCGGCCTGCCCGACTACGCGGAGGCCCTCGATCTCGTCTCCACGCGACGCCAGTACGTTGAACCCCGCGACCTCCTCGACCTGGCCCTCGCGCGCAAGGCCGAGTTCTCCCCGGGCGCGAAGTGGGAGTACAGCAACACGAACTACCTGGTCGCCGGCCTGGTCATCCAGAAGGTCACGGGCCGGCCGGTCGGTGAAGTGATCACTCAGCGCGTCATCAGCCGCATTGGACTGCGCCACACCTACTTCCCCTCCCCGGGGGACATGACCATCCAAGGCCCGCACCCCCAGGGCTACTTCCCGGAGAAGGTCGGCGGGCCCCTGCGCAACTTCACCGAGATGGATCCGTCCGGGGCCTGGGCCGCAGGTGCGATGGTCTCCACCAACACCGACCTCAACCAGTTCTACAGCGCGCTCCTCGCAGGCCGCCTCCTCGCCCCGGCGCAGCTCGCCCAGATGCGCACCACCGTCCCCGCCGACGCCGTGGGCCCCGGCATCCGCTATGGCCTGGGCCTGGAGAGCAGGCCGCTGTCGTGCGGCGGCGTGTACTGGGGTCACGGCGGAACCATTCCGGGATACCGGACCCGCGGAGGCGTCACCGAGGACGGCCGCGCCGTCAACATCGCGGTGACCACCATCCCAACCGGCGCAGCCGCGCAGCACCTGGACGCGGCCGTGGACGCCGCCCTGTGCAGCTGAGCAGGCGCGCTGTGCCAACTGGCGGTCTACGAAGGGGACGACGAGGACGGCACGACGATGCGCCGGCTGTTGGCGGACGGACCGCGCACGTGGTGGCAACTGGCCGCCGGGGCCGGAGTGCTCCACGTGGCGTGCCGGAGTGCCGGGTGGGAGCGCCAGACCCGGGCCCTGGACCGGGTGATGGTCTCCCGACTGCTGCAGTATCTCCCGGAATCGGATGTAACGGGGATCCGCCCGACTCGAGCGGGCGGATCCTAGCGGCTCCGTTCAGCGTGCGAGGTTCTGACGGGTGGTGACCAGGGTGCGCCAGCAGGAGCGGACCGTGTCCTCGTCATCGAGCCACTGTGTGGTCGAGGGGCCGTCGAGTGGCAGGCCGGCCATGTAGTGGGCGATGTCCATGTAGTAGGTGAAGTCGCCGTTCGTGGTGGCCTCCCACAGGCGGGCGATGGTGGTGGTCAGGTCGTTCTGGTCGTCACGGGCGGCGTGGTGGAAGGCGAGGGCGGTCTCCAGCAGCGGGGTAACGGGGATCCGTCCGACCGGGCAGGGTCACGGCGTAACGCCGGTGAGCGGGCATGGCCACCGCCCTGCCAGTCGGCCAGCTGCCCGAGCAGGCCGCGCACTGCGACCGGCAGCTGCTGCCCAGCGGCGCTGCACACTGCTGATCCCCCTTGTCCGCGCGCAGTAGGCGACGACGGCGCGGCCCCGCCCAACCGCGAATAATGACTCGCCGCCGGGCCGAGACGAAACCCGGACCGGCGGCTGACCTGGGCGGCTACCATCCGGCTATGGACAGCGCCCCGCCGAACGCCGCCACCGATCCGCCGGCCGACAGCGAGGCCCCGTGCGCGCGCCCCGGATGCTCCAACCCGGCGCTGAAGGGCCCCACCCAGCGCCCGAAGAAGTACTGCTCCCGTTCGTGCCGCAGCAAGAGCGACCGCGCCAAGGCCAAGGCGCGCCGCGAGGCAGAGGCAGAGGCCGCTGCACTCGCTGCTGCGCCGGATCCTGCCGCTACCCCGAGCCCGGCTGCTTCCACTACCACCCCGGCTGCCGCTGCTTTACCCGCCCCGGTCGCCGCACCCGCTGCTTCACCAACTTCTCCTGCTGCACCCGCTTCTGCTGAGAACTCCTGGGACGCGGACGGCCGCGACCTCCTGGGCGTCGCCGACGCGCTGCGCCGCCGCCTCGACCACTTCCTGGAGGAGACCCGCAGCAACGACCCGACCGAGGCGTTCCGCGAGCTGGCCCGCCTGCTGCCCGGCTACAGCCACCGCGCCTACTCGATCGGGCAGAAGATCCGCGACAAGGCCCGCTGGCCTGACATCACCGAGGACGAGCGCCGCCACCGCAGGATGCTGGAGCGGATCGACCTGTGGAAGATCCCCACCTTCGACCCGAACGCCCCGGTCCCCGGCCTCGACGACGACCAGGAGCAGCCGTATTCCGCCCCGCGGGGCGAAACCGCAGCCGACGACGAGGACCAAGAGCAGCCCGCCGGGCTGCGACCCGAGATCGCCGGCCCGCCCCGCCCCACCTCATCGGCCGCGCTGCCCCGCCAGCACAACGGCGACCCGCTGCGCCCGCCGCCGGAGCCGTACCTGCGCGGCTTGGACCGCTACGACCTGATCCGCAACGCCAGCTCGCTGCTCGGCTCCGGCTGGGACCTGGTCGGCTGGAGCTGGGCACCCGGCCTGTTCCACGTCCGTAAGGACGGCCGTGTGCTCGGCTGGATCGAGCACGGCGCGGCCCGCGTGAACGGTTGGGCCGTGCTGGTCGCCGGCACCTTCCTCGTGGACAACGAGGATCCCGAGCACCCGCTCATCTGCGGCACGGCCGACGAAGCAGCCCTCCTCATCCGCCAGGCCCTGGACCAAGGCCTGATCGAGGCCGCCGGCCCCACCGCCACCAGCACGCCTCCGAGCTCCTGAAAACGGCCGCCACAGTTGTCACGACCCCCTGTCGCGCCCCGCGGTTGCGGCGGACCGGCGACCGGTAGAGCCGCGTCCGGTCCCTTCACGATCGCCCGGCCCAGGGGCAGACGCATGTGGACGATCGGCGATCTGGCCGAGCGAGCAGCGTGGCGCCGGGGCGGCCCTGAGCGAGCGTCACCTACGCTCCAGCACCGGGTCGAAGGACTGGCTGCAGGCCGTCGCCGTCGAACTCGGCGGCCGCGTCGGCGAACGGCTGTGCCGCAAGCCCAGCGTCACGGCCGGCCGCACCCGACTCCTCGGACTGCTGGAGGCCCCGAAGTGCCCGAACACGCACCGCGGGTGCTCGGCGTCGACGAGTTCGCTTTCCGCCGGGGCCACCTACAGCACCCTGCTGGTCGACGTCGAGGCCGCCGGGTCGTCGACGTCCTCCCGGACCGGACTTCGGAGACCTTCGCCGCCTGGCTGCGCGAGCACCCGGGCGCGGAGATCGTCTGCCGCGACCGTGCGACCGCCTACACCCGCGCGATCAAGGAAGCCGCGCCTAACGCGATCGAGGTCGCCGACCGCTTCCACAGGACTCACCGGCCCAGGCGCCCCACGGTAGTCGGCGAGCGTGGTGAACACGCTCACGGTCGCCTACGAGATCGCCAAACAGCGAGAGGGCGCACTCCCGTGGGAGTGGAAATTGGAAAGCCCCTGCATCGGACAAACTGTCATCAACAGCATGATTTTGGATGAGTATTTATACGGATAGAGATCGCCTGGTCACCGATTTAGGCTCCCTGCTGACCAACACCGTCGGGAGGGAACCAGTGGGCCATCTCAAGGTCAATCCGAGCGAGATCTCCATGTCCGCGGGTGTGGCGCGGGCGATCGGCGAGGACCTCACGAAGCCCTGTCAGGCAGCTGTGGCCGCAAGTCATACCGCAGCCGGTCAGTTGACGGGATGGTCGATGGCCGGCCGGCTCGGTCACGTGGCGGACGGCTGGGCGCCCGTACTGGCGGGCATCAGCGACCGTCTCAAGAAGACGGCCGACAACCTCACCGCCACGGCTCAGGACTACACGAACAACGAGAACGCCAACGCCGACGTGTGGCAGAAGCAGAAGATCGGCGAGGCATGGGAGAAGCCGGGCCAGTGAGCAATCTGTACGAGTTGCTGGTCCGGTTCAATCCGGCTGGACTGCACGACGCCGCCAAGGCCTGGCGGGCTCTTTCCAACGGGGCCCAGTCCGCCGACAACCGGCACCGCAGCCAGGTGAACGGCCCGCTGCGCAACGGTAACTGGGAGGGGGACGACGCGCAGAAGGCCTTCTACGCACTGGGCCGGACCGAGGAGATCCTGGAGATCGTGCGGGTCGAGTCCGCCGCGGTCGCGCTCACCCTGGACACCGTTGCCGACCGGATGTATCAGGCGCAGACCAATCTGACGAACGCTGTGCACCGTGCCCAGGAGTGGGGGCTGACCGTCGGCGCCGACGGAACAGTGAACCTGCCGGCGTTGAGCAAGGGCGAGCAGAACGACCCCGAGGCCAGGTCCAACCCTGAGCGCAAGGCCCTGGCCGATCTGTCTGTACAGGCCCAGGAGCAGATCAACAAGGCGCTGGCCGACGCGAAAGAGGCGAACGACAAGGGCACCCTCGCCCTCGGCCGCCTCGATGCCGACATCCTGACCCGGCCGATGACGTTCGGCTCCGTCGCTGAAACCGCCTCCGACGTGAAGGACGTGGCGAAGGACCTCGGCCTCGCCGATCCGTACGTCCCCGAGAACAAGGACCCGCAGAAGTCCGCCGACTGGTGGAAGTCTCTGACCCTGGAGCAGCAGAGCAGCTACCTCGCCCTCTACCCGGGCAAGGTCGGGCAGCTGGACGGTCTGCCCGCGACGGTGCGGGATGAGGCGAACCGGCTTGCCCTTGATCAGGAGCTGGACGGGCTGAAGTCCGGCACCGCGCGCGGAAGCGGCATCACATCCGGCGAGTGGAACGCCCGCGAGCAGAACCTGATGAAGCTCAAGGAGCAGCTCGACCAGCACGACACCGCAGTTGGCGACAAGCAGTTGTTCCTGCTCTCCTACGACTCCAAGTCCTACGGCGGCGACGGTAAAGCGGTCATCGCCATGGGCAATCCCGACACCGCCAACCACACCGCTGTCATGGTGCCGGGAACGGGGACGACGATCGCCAGCACGGGCGGCCAGCTCGAACGCATCAACAGCATGCAGGAGGCCGCGAAGGAGGCGTCGAAGGGGACCAACCAGACGGTGTCGGTGATCTCGTGGCTCGGATACGACGCCCCCGAACTCCCGGTCGTGCAGGAAGCGAACCTGGGTGTCGGCGGTACGACCCGGGCCCAGGACGGAGCCGCAGCCCTGCGCCAGTTCACCCAGGGCACCCGCGTCGCCCAGGACAGCGCCGGCAACCACAGCCACCTCTCGGTCTTCAGCCACAGCTACGGGACGACGCTCGTCGGTGCGGCGGCCGCCGGCGGACAGGGGCTGGGCGCCGACGACATCGTGGCCGTTGCGAGCCCCGGGATGACCGTCCAGCACGCCGACCAGCTCCATATCGACCCCAACCACTTCTGGACCGGCCGGGCGGACGACGACCTGCTGATCAAGACAACATCGGGACTCACCCTCGGCGAGGACCCGATGCTCGACACCTTCGGTGGGAACAATTTCCTGACCGACACATCCGGGCACAGCGGATACTGGGATGCAGGCAGCCAGAGCCTCGACAATCAGGGCCGCCTCATCGTCGGGAAGCCGCCGAGCACGGTTCCCAAGGAACACCCCAGCCCACCGCCTCCCCCGTGACCGCTGGAGCCTGGCCGACCACGGCCCGGCTGCCCGCCCTCACCCTGTCCCGGCCGCAAGGATTCCATGTCCCCCTTCCCACGACTCGCCGCACGCCCCACCGGAGCCCGACGCCTGGGGGCCGCCGCTATCGCACTCTGCCTGCCCCTGATCCTCGGAGGATGCATGTCCACATCCGGTCCCAACGATCCGCTGCCCGTCAAAGCCCGCCAGGACGCCCAGGACTGGGCCCAGCACATGACCGAATACATGGCGCAGACTGCCGGAACCGCCCTCGACACGGGAAGCGCCGAACCGAAGTTCAGCAACTGCGTCGGCAAGAACGACGAGGTCCGAGACGACGGCCGCTACAAGCTGGTATACGTCGCCTACAGCTCCGCCCCGCTCGAACAGCACCCCGAGGCCGTACGTAAGGTCCGCACGATGCTCGAACAGCAGGGATTCAAGATCGACGGCTACAGGGAGACCGCCGACGGCAAGGTGGACACGGTCCTCGACGCGTCCCAGGAATCGAGCCGCTACATGGTCACCGTCGAGACCACCACCGGCGGGCTGCTCCTCTACCGGGTCAGGACCCCTTGTCTGATGCCTCCCACCCCGTCACCGAGCTCTCGTTGACGCCGGAGCAGCCCGACCCGACGCTTGAGCGACATTTGGAGGATGGAGGGGCGACCAGCGTCGCGGTGGCGGGGCCGTCGCCTGCCAGAGCGGCCTGATTGTGCAGGGCGTCAGTGAGGACGAAGACCATGCGGGCCATCGGATCGCCGTTGATCTCCGCGACCAGTCGGCCCGTTTCGTGTATTCCATGGTGGCGTCGATGCCGAATGCGGCGATCAGGACGCGATGAAGCGTGTGCTGCCCACAGGCGGCCAGCAGTGCCGGCAGCGGGCGCTCGCCGGCACTGCCCGCCAGTACCCCCAAGGCATCGTCGTCGTTCTTGACGACAGCCTCAAGCGTGGCCAGTGCCCGCAGATGCTCATCGCCAGTCAGCTCGATGTCCATGGCTACAGGGGAGGGCACCACCCGCTCGCCGCGCCCGGCCCGCCGATGACCCTCACCGGTGCAGCGTGACCAGGATCGCCCCATCACCCGCCCGCCGACCGCTACCGTCGATCATGCGCCCGCCATCCCCACGGAAGTTCGCGGGGTAGAGGCTCCACACGCTGTCGTCAGCCTCCCGGTGAGTGGGCCCGTTGACTTCGCCTGGTGCAGTTGCCGACGACCGCAGGGCCCTGGGCGGGCCGGTGGTGGAGGGACGCTTGTCAGCGACGGATGAAGGCCGTGATGCGCCAGGTGCGCGCGGGCGGGTCGGTCTCGGTGGAGACCTTCAAGAGCGACGGCGACGGCGACGGCGACGACGACCAAGCGCCGGAGTGCCGGCTGGGCGCGCTATGGGCGGCCCGGGGGGTGACGGGGCATCCGCTGAACCGACGAAGAAGGATCTCGCCGTGCCGCACGGCCTGGTGGAGGCGCTGTGCCGCTTCGTCACGACCGTCCTGCGCCTGCATGAGGCCGCCGCCAGCCGGCTGCTGGACGGGCCGGTTCGGCCCGACGGACAAATCGCTCCGGCTGCGGTTCGACGGCACCCTGCAGCTCACCCCGTCCGGCGCGATCCCTCTCACCAGCCTCAACCTGCCCGGCACGGCCGCCGCGCCCGCCCGCTGAGTCCGGCGGCGGCGGAACCGGAGCGCAGAACCTGCTCCGAGTCCCTGCACCTGCCGGGGCGAACCCCGGACCGAACGCCCGGAGGCCGCCACCCCGCTGGGTGGCGGCCTCCAGTGCCTTCTCGGGGCCTCGGCAGCCTAACGCGTGCCTCGGACATCAGCCCCGTCCGCTCTGGCTCCTGCCTCACGGCCGCGACAGGACTCCGGCGGCCTCCCCGGCCGTCCGCGCGCCCGCGACCGGCCCCCGGCGGGACGGGTGGTGGCTCGTCAGAGGGGGATGATGCGGGTGAGGCGTACGACGTGGCAGTGCACGTCGATGACGTACTCGACCAGGCCCCGTCCGTGGGGGATCGGGAGTCGGCGCCAGTCGCCGGCGCTGTCGCGCGCGCTGCTCTCCGGCAGCCACGGGTTCTCGGCGATCGAGACAGTGAGCGCGACGATCGCGGAGAACAGTTCGGCGGGCAGGTTGGGATCGGACAGGGCGTCCTGGACGGCCTCGGAGGGCAGGACCGGCCACAGGTCGTCCGGTTCTTCGTCACTCCCCCGGCAGGTCTCCACCTCGTTCGCGGCGCAGCCGCAGGACGTCGGCCATGGTGGTGGTGGGCAGGGTGGCGTTGCGGGCGGCGGCGATGATGCGGTCCTGGTCGGGGTCGGTGTCCATCTCCGCTTCGCACCACCAGCGCTTGAGGACGTCTTCGGCCTGGTCGATGGGGGCCTGGCCGAGTTCGCGGTAGAACTCCATCCGGCGCCCGCCTTGCAGCGCGGCGGCGATGCCGTCGGGGGTGCGGGGTACTCGGGGCTGCGGGGGGTGGTACACGGGTTGGACGCTCATCGGGTTCCTCCTGCCTCTGCCTCTCGGCACCACGGTATCCGGTGGCGGTCGGTCGGTGGTCACCGCGCTGGATTCGGGTGCTGGGCCCGCTGTGATCAGGTCTGGGACGTGTCGGGCAGGTGGGCGGGCTGTTCGATGAGGTGAATGGTCGGGGGTAGGGCGGGCGCGGCGGGATGGGGACCGTCGGCACGATGGGCACTCCGGCCGGGGCGGGGCCGGTCCTGCGTCCGGGGGCGCGGCGGCTTCGGCGGGTGCGGCGCTGACAGGCCTGTCGGTGTCGGCGCACCCTCTGGTCTTGTCGTCTTGTCCACCGAGGTCCGGGGACCGAACGAAGAGCGGCATGGCGTCGACGACCGGCTTCCCGGCCACGCGGCGTCGCGCCTGGTCGCTCACCGGCGCCGCGGCCACCCTCCCGGTTGGAGTACGACTCGACGTCGTACCCGGTGGCACGGTCCCATTCCTCACCCGTCGCCCCCAGGTAGGTCTGAGGCGCTACGTAGAGCAACCACTCGGCCCAGCGTCGTAGCCGTGAACGGGGAGAAGCGCGCCGGGTCGTCGAGCACTCTCTCGTACGTCTCCCGGCCTGCCGCGACCACGGCGCAGCGGGCGTAGCGGAAGTGGTCGCCGGACTGCGGGAACGGGTCGTCCTCCGTGGTCATGTCGATCACCGGCAGCAGCCCGAACCGCTCCTGGTCGAGCCGGTGAAGTGCCTCGGCCAAGCGCTCTCCGAAGCCGGTGATCTCGGTGACCGGCCGCCGCGCGAACAGTTCGGACAGCGACGCACAGCCGCGCCGGCTGGCGTGCCCGTCGAGAAGGTCGATCATGCCCCAGAACTCTTCCCAGGTCATCACGGGCGCCGCATCGCACGCACAGCTGACATCGATCGGGTTCCAGCGGATCGGGGGACACCTGGCGCAGGGTGGGCGATGACAGGGCGACGGGGACTTCCATGGTCTCTGGGGGCCGGCTTGCCGAGGAAACTCCAGTGTCGATTCCAGGCCCTGGTCAGGCGGTCACCCGACCGGTCCAGCCGATCCGGCCGGGGATGTCATCGCCCGATCACCGGCGGAGTTGACCGGGCGCTTCCGCGGCGTGACCGCTCCCCCGGGTGTCGGGTCGGTCGGCAGGGGGAGGACACTGGTGCAGGACCGCCCGACGAGAAGCCCCGGAGGAACGGTGAGCGCCGCACCCGTGCACGGCCACCACGACGGCCACCAGCCCATTGCCCGTACCCAGGACGCCGTCGCTGCTGCCCTCCCCCCGGCGCAACGGATGGAGTTCTACCGGGAGATGGGCGAGGCGGACGACGCGACGATCGGCGGCGTCCTGCGGCGCTGGTGGCTGCGGGCCGAGCTCTACCAGGATCCGGAGGGCGACCGCATCCACACAGCGGTCCAGGACGGGACCGCCCCCGGCACCTCCGCCTCCGCGATCCTTCGGCGCCTCGGTACCCGGTGAGCGAGTACTTCGAGGGTCCGGACGAGGATGATCCGATCACTCTCTCCCCGGCCGTCGAGCAGTTCCTCGCCGACCCGGGCACCTCGTCCGACGTGTTCTCCGCCGTGGTGGCCTTCCTCGTCGACCTTCGTGAGAACCCCTTCCCCCACCTGAGCATGCCTGTCCCGGGTCGACCCGGCATGCACTCGACACCGCTGCGCCGGGATCTGGGGCTGGTGGAGTACGCGGTGGACGAGACGGCGGATCCGGCGCGCATCTACGTCTCCCGGATTCTGCGAGCGGACTGACCCGTAGCCTCCTTGCGCCGTCCCCGGGCGAGGCGTTCGGCAGACCACCGGGGACGAGGGCGGGTGGGTGAGGTGGTTCTCTTGTCGACCTGGCCCGGTGTGGGCACTGACCTTGGCCGGCGGCTCCCGACGGTTGCAAGGAGCGAACCGTTGCCAGCCGTCCGCGGCACCTCCACGGTGACGTTTCGATGAGCACCGGCGGCTACTCCCCGAGGCGGGGCATCGGCAGGGACCTCCAACGGTCCGAATGAGCGCCGCGTCAGACAGCGCTTGCCTGGTAGCGAGAGATCGCTCTGTCGACTGGTGGGAGAGTGCGGACATGGAGATTGCCAACCGCACGCTGACGGTGGACGTGATCGCGGCACTGACGTACTGGCCTGGCGTCATCTGGGGAGGTCAGAGGAACCCGCCTGAGCCGGTGGATCTCACTGTGCTGCCCCCTTTCTTCAACGAGGTGCTGCAGGAACTTCCCTGGTGGAACCGCGACTGGCAGATCAGCCACGTCGAACCGGGTCTTCCCCTGGAGATCGACAGTGATCACCACGGTCACCCTTCGACGTTCACCGAAGTGTCAGTGCCGGGCACGGTCGGTTCCGGCGGTGGTGAGAGCCTGCCTTTCGTCGCGAAGGTTGGTTTTGCGGGCGACCGACTGATCCAGTTTCAAGCCAAGGTCGGCGACGTGGTCCTCGGTCCTGCCCTCGCCCCAGCTGGGTGGCTGTCGGCGCCCAGGATGACGGCGCCGAAGGCGTACTCGAGGCCCTGGGCGGTGTAGATGCAGCCGACCTGGTCGTGGCCGCCGCGGTCGGTTGCCCAGTACGGGCGGGCCGGGATGTCAGGGAAGCCGGGGACGGGCTGGTCGGAGCGCAGGTTCCAGGGGCGGGCCCAGGTGTGTTCGTGGTGGTCGGGGCCGTGCCAGCGGATGGTGACCTCCGGCTCGAGCGGGGGGACGTCGCCCGTGTTCCAGGGCCAGCAGAATCCGGCGGTGATCCGGGCGCTGCGGCCCCGCGCGGTGTGGCCGTCGACCCAGGAGGCGAGTGCGTCCGGGTCGGGCGCCAGGGCGAGGTCGTAGCTGCCGGCGTTCCAGGGCTGCTGCTGGCACCGGCGCGCAGGGCCGCGATGAGCCAGGCGAACACGGGCGCAAGGCTCGGCGGGAGGGCCCAGGCGTTGATCACGGCAACGAGGTGCCAGTAGCGTTCCGCGCGCGGGTCGTTGGCGGTCTCCAGGCGCGTCAGCAACCACTCGCGCAGCTCGCCGTCGTCCGCACGGTTGAAGGCTCGGGCGTAGCGCGCGGTCAGGTCGCGGACGACGGGCACGGACTCGGCGGAGGCCGGGGCGATGCCGGAGGCGAGGGCGTCGCCGACCCGGTCGCGGACGGCTTCGGTGAGCTCCTGGTGCAGGCCGGTGGTGTCGCCCTGGGCACGCTCGTTGGCCTGGTGCTCGGCCATCCGTCGCACGGAGGCGCGGAAGGCCGGGTCCTGGGTGAGTTCGGCGAGCTCGACCCAGGCGTCGAGCTGCTCGGGTTCGGGGTCGTCGGGCAGCTCGGGCATGGCCGAACGCATCAGGGCCACGAAGTCGGGGTTGGCTTCGAGACCGCCGAAGGTGTCGTCGATGAAGTCGTTGACGAGGCGTCGGCGTTCGTCGTCGGAGAGTTTCGCGAGCTTGTGCATGAGGTCCATCTCCTTGGGAGTAGAGCCCCGTTTGGCCACCGCCCGCAGCACCGCGCGTCGCAGTCGAAGGGTGCGGATCTGCACCTCCAGCGCGTCGGCGTGTGCCGCCGCGACCTCGGGCACCGAGATCTCCCGGTCCAGCACCTGCCGGATGACGGCAAGTTCCAGGCCCAGGTCGCGAAGAGTGCGCACCAGATCCAGGCGTGCAAGCGCGGTGATGTCGTAGAGCCGGTAGCCAGCCGGGCTTCGGTCGGCCGACGGCACGATCCCGGTGTCGGAGTAGAACCGTATGGTCTTGACCGTCAGCCCGGTCCTACGGGCCAGAGCCCCGATCGTGAAGAGTCCGTCGCCGTCCATGCCCCCACCCTTGTGTCTCCCCTTACTGGAGACTCAAGTCATCTTCCCTCCACCCCACCACCCCACGGGACCGAGACAGCGGCCTCATCCACAGGTCTTGACAATTGCTCGACGCCGACCCCGGGTTTCGCGTCCAGAACGGCTGGGGCTGGTACCCGCCCGGCTGGGGCGACGCCACGCTGCACTGGGCCGTCAAGGCCCCCTGGTCGACCTCGGCGCAGGACCGCATCGCGTACCTGCGGACCCTTCGGCGTAGCTACTCGAACCCCGACCACCTACTGTTCTTCCCCTCCCTTGGGACAGACCGAGGGATCCACCCCCTGATGGCCTGGTGGGCAGGGCTCCACGCCTTCTCCATGCTCGCCCGGTACCAGCCCGCCGAGTGGGCGCAGCACATCAGCATCGACCACAGCACCTACGCGGCGGGGATCGAACGTCTACTGGCCGAGGGATTCGAGACCATCCCTGGCCTGCTACTGCAGGTACTCCTCGACGTGTCCTGAACCGCGCACGGTCGGCGGCCATGAACAGGTCGCGGTGCGCCAAGTAGAGCCTGGTTCATCCTTGAACAACGCCGAGACAAGGCGGGCGAATCCGGCGACGGACCGGCTCTCGGGCAAGCAGTCGGCTTGGCACAAGCCGGGCATCGGCGACCGCGACCGGGCCGGCCTGGCGGCCATCGGCGAGGCATACTTCGGCTTTTTGCTCGTCCAGGCTCCGGGCCCAGTAGGCGGTCTCCATCACGGGCACGGTGACGGCGTACAGGTTGGTGGTCTCGTCGAGAGTCCTGGCGAGCCGGACGCAGGCCGGGGTTTCACCGCCACCTGTGCCTGGCGGACGGGCACGCGGCGCGGCAGCAGGCCCATGGCCTGGTGGACCGCGACCGTCTTGCCCTGCCCCGCATCCCCGTACACGCAGGCGATCCCGCGCGCGGCGACCGCGTGCGCGAGTACCAGTCGGTGAACCGGAAGGGGCGGGAGAAGGAGGCTCCACCTGTGTTCACCCACTCGTCGAGGATGCCGTAGGTGTCGTCGCGGGCGATGAGGTCGGCGTGACCCGTGCCCCGGAAGTCACCCGCCATCGTCTGGCAGAACGGGCCCCAACCACCGGTGACGAGGACGCGGCTGCGAAAGTGCCGTCCCCGTTACTGGGCCACGGGTGAGCCCGACCCGCAAGCACTGCGACGAACGGTCGCGACGGCGCTGAAGCGCCTCGGCCGGTCCTGACGGCAGGCCGCCACCCGCACCAGCGGCGCCGGGGGGCACCCTGAGCGTCGCGAGGAGCCGGTCCCGGCCCGGAGCGGACGCGGCCCTCCCGCACGGAACCCGAGGGGACACGACTCGCCCCGCGGCCACCCGGGCTCAGGAGGTCGGGCCCGCCGGGGGTGCGCCGGGGGGCGCGGCTTCGTACCGGGCCCGGGTGACACACCGTCGTCGAGCGTCCGCACGCCGGCCCGCCCCGCGCGCGGAGCCGCACCCGGCCGTGCCGGTCCGCCTCCGGACGGCGCGGGCCCCGTATGGTCCTCTCCCAGGACACGAGGGCCGGCCGCTGTGCCCGGAGCGGGGCGTCGGGAGAGCGGCGGGCCGCGAGAAGGACGAACGGGAAGGGCTGGCACGTCACATGCAACAGCGCAGTCTGCGGGACCTCCAGGTGTCGGCCATCGGCCTCGGCTGCATGGGGATGTCCGCTTTCTACGGCACTGCCGACCAGGACGAGGGCGTCGCGACCATCCGACGTGCCCTGGAGCTGGGCATCACCTTCCTCGACACGGCGCAGGTCTACGGACCGCTCACCAACGAGTCCCTGGTCGGCGAGGCCGTCCGGGGACACCGCGACGAGTACGTGATCGCCACGAAGTTCAACTACCGGATGGACGGCGCCGTGCCGGGCGACATGTCGACGGTGGGCCGCCAGGACGGCTCCGCCGAGCACGTCCGCAGTTCCGTCCACGGTTCGCTCGCGCGGCTCGGAACCGACCGCATCGACCTGTACTACCAGCACCGGGTCGATCCGACCGTGCCCATCGAGGAGACCGTCGGCGCGCTGGGCGAACTGGTCGCCGAGGGCAAGGTGCGGTACATCGGGCTGAGCGAGGCGAGCGCGGAGACCATCCGCCGCGCCCACGCCGTCCACCCGGTCACCGCCGTCCAGAGCGAGTACTCGCTCTGGTCCCGGGACGTGGAGGCCGAGGTGCTCCCCGCGTGCCGGGAGCTCGGAATCGGCTTCGTGCCGTACTCCCCCCTCGGCCGCGGCTTCCTCGCGGGCCGCTTCAGCTCCCCCGACGAGCTGGACCAGGACGACTTCCGCCGTAGCAACCCGCGCTTCACCCGGGCCAATCTGGCGGCCAACCTCCGGCTCGCGGAGAAGGTGAAGGAGATCGCCGCGGAGAAGGACGTCACCCCGGCCCAGCTGGCGATCGCCTGGGTACTGGCCCGCGGCGAGGACCTCGTGCCGATCCCGGGCACCAAGCGCCGCACCTACCTGGAGCAGAACGCGGGCGCGGTCGACGTCGAGCTGACGGACGAGGACCTGGCGCGTATCGAGGCGGAGTTGCCCGAGGCGGCGGGCGAGCGCTACGACGAGGACGGGATGCGGTCGGTCAACCGCTGAGCGGCCACCACTGCCGGAAGCGGCGCGCGCCGCGACCGCCGGGCTCCGGCTCAGCCGGAGCCCGGCGGGCTGGTCGCCAGGTCGTGGGTCAGGCGGGCGTCAGGCGTACGTCAGGCGGGCGTCAGGCGCGGAACGTGCGGCGGTAGGTGTCCGGGGGCACGCCGACCGTGCGCTGGAAGTGGCGGCGCAGGGTGGTGGCGGTGCCCATCCCGGTCGCGCCGGCGATCCGTTCGATCCCGTCGTTCGTGGTTTCCAGCAACTCCTGTGCGTGGCGGATGCGTTGGGTGAGCAGCCACTGCAACGGCGTGGTGCCGGTGACCGAGCGGAAGTGCCGGCCCAGGTGGCGTGAGCTCATCCGGGCCTTCCGGGCGAGGTCCTCGACCGTCAGGGGCTGGTCGAGCCGCTGCAGTACCCACGGAAGGAGCTCGGCGAGCGGGTTGTTCTCCGGGGCGGGCACCGGGGTGGTGACGAACTGGGACTGGCCGCCGTCCCGGTGCGGGGGCACCACCAGGCGGCGGGCCACGGTGTTGGCGACCGCGGCGCCGTGGTCGAGGCGGACCAGGTGCAGGCACAGGTCCATGGCGGCGGCCTTGCCCGCGGAGGTGAGCACGCTGCCGTTGTCCACGTAGAGCACGTCCGGATCCACCGTCACCCGCGGGTGGCGGGCGGCCAGCGCGTCGGTGTGGGCCCAGTGGGTGGTGGCCCGCCGGCCGTCCAGCAGGCCGGCGGCGGCCAGGACGAACGCGCCGGTGCAGAGCGAGGCCACCCGTGCCCCCGCCTGGTGGGCCGCGCGCACGGCGTCGACCAGGTCGGCAGGCGGGTCGACGTCCACGTCGGCCCAGCCCGGGACGATCACCGTGTCGGCGGCCGCCAGCCGGTCGAGCCCGTGGTCGGGCTCCAGGTGGAACCGTTCGACCCGGACCGGGCCCGGCGCGCAGACGGCCAGGTCGTACCAGGGGCCGGCGAGGGCGCCCGGGCGCGAGCCGAAGACCTCGTGTGCCAGGGAGAGTTCGAAGTGCAGCATGCCGTCGGTGACGGCCAGGGCGACGGAAGCCATGTCCGGAATTGTACGGGCCGTGTCGTTCCGGACACTCACCGCCCGGGGGGCCGCGCCGCCAGGATGGTGGCAACGGGAAACGAGCAGGGAAGAGGCGGGGAACCATGGGTCAGACGGTCGCGGTGTTCGGGGCGTACGGGCACACCGGGCGGTTCGTGGTGGCGCAGCTGCGGGAGCGGGGCTTGCGCCCGCTGCTGGTCGGCCGGGACGCCGGCAAGCTGGCGGCACTGGCGGCCGAGCACCCCGGGAGCGAGGCGAGGGCAGCCTCGGTCGAGGACGCGGACTCGCTGGACCGCGCGCTGGCCGGCGCCGACGCGGTGATCAACTGCGCGGGTCCGTTCGCCGCTACCGTCGCCCCGGTGGTCGAGGCGGCACTGCGCGCCGGGATCCCGTACGTGGACGTGGCGGCGGAGATCGAGGCCAACCTGGACACCTTCGACCGGTTCGCCGACCGCGCCCGGGCCGCGGGCACCGTGGTGGTGCCCGCGATGGCCTTCTACGGCGGCCTCGGCGACCTGCTGGCCACCGCCGCGATGGGCGACTGGACGGCAGCCGACGAGGTGCACATCGCCTACGGGCTGAGCAGCTGGCACCCCACCCCGGGCACCCGGCTGTCGGGCGCCGTCTCGCGGGAGCGGCGCGGCGACCACAGGCTGCGCCACACCGGCGGCCGGCTGACGTACCACCAGGACGAGCTGCCCGCCCTGCAGTGGGCCTTCCCCGAGCCGCTGGGCATCCGCCCGGTCATCGGCGAGTTCGCCATGGCGGACATCGTGACCGTGCCGAGCCACCTGACCGTCGCCGACCTGCACAGCTACATGACCGTCGAGGCGGTCCGGGACCTCGCCGCCCCGCAGACGCCGGCGCCGGTCGCGGCCGACGAGCAGGGCCGCTCCGACCAGACGTTCCTGGTCGACGTGGTGGTGCGGTCCGGCGGCGAGCAGCGCCGGGCGGTGGCCCGGGGCCGGGACATCTACGCCATCTCGGCACCCCTTGCGGTGGAGGCGGTGCACCGCATCCTCACCGGGCAGACCCGCACGGTCGGGGTCGCCGCCGCGGGCGAGGCCTTCGACGCGATCGACTTCCTGCAGGCACTCTCCGGCCACCTGGCCGTGGACCTGGCCGTCTGAGGCCGAGCGCGGACGCTCCGGGGCGCCGTTGCGGTGATCGGGGGCGAATGTCCGACCCCCGTCATTCACCGGGAGAAGCGATGGCCACTGCCGCCTCGCTGAGCAGCGGGCGGTCCTCGATCGGAACTCGGGCGTGAAGCCGTACCAGGCGCATTGTCGTACCTATTCACCGGTGGTCAGGTGCCGATTACAGTGACCTGGCATGCAAGCCCGGACGCCTGTGAACGGCCGGGCTACTGCGCGCCATGGCCAGTGGGAGAGGAGGTGACCACGATGCAGATCACCAAGACCGTGATGAGCAGCGGGGCTTCGAACTCGACTCCGCGGATCGACGCTCCGCCGGCGTACCGGATCGACGCTCCGCCGTCCCGGGTCGACTTGTCCGCCGAGCGGGACAGCTGAGCCGAAGCCGAGACAGGCCTATCGACGGGCGGGGCCCCACCCACTCTGGGGTCCCGGCCCCGGCGCGGGGAGCGGAGTTTGAGGCTGAGCCTGGTGTCGATGCCGTGGCAGCTGCTGGAGCTGCCCTCGTTGGCGATCGGCATCCTGCGCCGCCGCGTGGCACTGACCCGGCCGGAGGCCGAGGTCCGCGAGGTGCACTCGGCGATGGACTGGGCCGCGTTCCTGCTCGCCGAGAGCGGTGGGGACCTCACCCCGCACGACTACACGCACGTCGCGGAGACCGGTCTGCACCACGGGCTGGGAGACTGGGTGTTCGCCGGTGTACTCCACGACGACGACGGCTGGCGCGAGTCGGAGCTGAACCGCTACGCGAAGGCCAGTGGCGTCGACACCGACGTCGTGCGCCGGATGCGCCCGTACGCACGCCCCTTCGTCGAGCGGGTCGTCGACCGGATCCTGAGCGAGGACCCGGACGTCGTCGGATTCACGACCACGTTCATGCAGAACGTGCCGAGCCTCGCGGTGGCCCGGCTGCTCAAGCAGCGGCGGCCCGGGGTGAGGACCGTCATGGGCGGGGCGAACTGCGACGGGCCGATGGGCGCGGCACTGCACCGCAACCACCGCTTCGTCGACTTCGCCGTCCGGGGAGAGGGCGAACTCGCCTTCCCCGCGTTGCTGGACCACATCGCGGCAGCGACAGCGCCGCTGGACGTACCGGGGCTGTGCTGGTGGGACGGCGACCGGCCGGTGGCGAACCCCGAGAGCGCCGCACAGGTGCCGCCCGGCTTGATCCCCGCCCCCGACTACACCGACTGGCAGCGCGCCCTGGAGGCGTCGCCGGTGCGCACCTTCGTGGAGCCCAAGCTCGCCGTCGAAGGAGCGCGCGGCTGCTGGTGGGGAGAGAAGCACCAGTGCACCTTCTGCGGGCTCAACGGCTCGGCCATCGCCTTCCGCAGCAAGGACGCCGACGCCGTGTGGCAGGAGGTGTCCGGCCTGGTCGAGCGCCACCGCATCCTGGACCTGGTGATGGTGGACAACATCATGGACATGGGCTACTTCGGCAGACTGCTGCCGCGGATGGCCGCCAGTGGCTGGGACCTGCGCGTGCACTACGAGGTCAAGTCCAATCTCCGCCCCGACCAGCTCGACCTGCTCGCGGCAGCCGGGGTGGTGCACATCCAGCCCGGCATCGAGAGCCTCAACGCCCGTGTACTCGACCTCATGGACAAGGGCGTCGGCGGCGCCCGGAACGTGCGCCTGCTGCGGGACTGCCACGAGCGTGGCCTGACGGTGAGTTGGAACTACCTCTACGGCTTCCCCGGGGAACGCGACGCGGACTACCGGCCCGTGATCGACCAGATGCCCGCACTGGTGCACCTCCAGCCACCGGGCGGCACCATCCGCATAGCGCTGGAACGGTTCAGCCCGAACTTCGAACGCCCCGAGCTGGGGTTCGCCGAGCGGGCCCCGTCCCGGGTGTACGACCACGTCTACGACCTGCCGCCCGAGGAACTGGCGGATCTGGTCTACCTGTTCGACACACCGCCGCAGGGGATCCGGGGCGAGGTCGAGGCCCGGCTCCACCGTGCGGTCGACGCGTGGCAGGCAGCGCACGCCGCGTCGTCCCTGGTGATGGTGGCCGACGGCGACGGTGAGGTGCGGATCGCCGACCGCAGGCACGGCTGGCCGGCGCGCGACCACCTGCTGCGCGGTCTGGACGCTGCCGTGTACCGGCTCACCGAGCGGGTCCGTACTGCGCGGTCCGCGGTCCGGGCGCTCGCCGAGCAGGGGTGGCACGCGTCGGAGGAGGATGTGGCTGCGGCGCTGGTGCGTTTGACGACACACGGGCTCGTCTACCGCGACGGGGACCAGGTCGTGGCACTGGCGGTGCGGGACCTCCCGGCGCGCGTCTTCCCGCAGTCGTGGGAGGGAGCCGAGTGACCGCAGTGTTCGGCGACCGGGCGGCAGCGGTGCTCCGAAGGCACGACCCCGCCTACGGCGCCACGGTGGAGCGCGGCGCCATCGTCGTGCACGACGAGGTCGAGTTGGGTGGAGACCCGCTTGCCGCCCTGGCGTTTCTGGCGTTCCTGCGGGTCGCCCTGGAGGAAGGTGTGCCCGTTCGCTGGAGGGCTGCCGCCGGCGGCGGACTCGACACCGCACCGCTGCACCACCTCTGGCCGCCGAGCAGGATCGCCGGGTGTCCGGCTGGTCGCCGGCGGGCCTGGGACGAGGCGTTCCGGTACGGGCTGTGCCACTTCAGACGGGGACCGGGGTTCATCACGGTCAAGGACGCCCGGGCGGAGCACGACGTCCATCTGATGCTCGACCACCCGGATCTGATCGCCACCTTCCTGGCCGGACGCACTCCGCTGCCGGGAGACCTCCTCACCGCCACGCAGCGGGAGGCGGCCGGCCTGCTGCTGGCCGAGAACCTGATGTATCGACGTGGCGATCTGCTACTGACCCTGCCCACCCACATGCGCCGCTGGCCCGTACCGTTCAGCGCGGTGTGAGTGGGTCTGTCGTGGCAGCGGGAGTCACGAAGCCCGCCGCCCCCCGGCCGGCCACGGGCCGCCGGCCGTCACAGGTCCGCCTTGCGCTGCTGGACGTTCAGAGGAGGGCTGAGGCCGAGCGGGCCGTAGGAGCCCCTGAGGGATACCGCTAGGCTCTGGGCGGCTTCGGGGTGCCGTGGCCGGGAAGGCGAAGGCTATCGGGGGGAGTGCGCGGCGATGCAGCCGTTGCTGGCCGGGGATCCGTCGGTCATCGGGTCGTACCGCCTGCTCGGGCGGCTGGGCGCGGGCGGGATGGGCTGCGTCTACCTGGGGCGGACGGTCGGGGGCCGGACCGTCGCGGTGAAGGTCGTGCGGCCGGAGCTGGCGGCGGATGCGGAGTTCCGGGCCCGGTTCCGGCGCGAGGTGGACGCGGCGCGGCAGGTCGGGAGCGCGTGGACGGCGCCGGTGCTCGATTCGGACACCGAATCGCCCGAGCCCTGGGTGGCCACGGGCTACGTCGCCGGGCCCTCGCTGGCCGAGGCGGTGGCGCAGTTCGGGCCGCTGCCCGAGCACGGGGTGCGGGCGTTGGTGGCCGGTCTCGCGGAGGCGTTGGCGGCCGTCCACGGGCTGGGGTTGATCCACCGCGACCTCAAGCCGTCGAACGTGATGCTGTCGCCGGACGGTCCGGTGCTGATCGACTTCGGGATCGCGCGGGCGATGGACAGCCTCGCCACGTCCTCGCTCACCGGTACCGGGGTCGTGGTGGGCTCACCGGGTTACATGTCGCCGGAGCAGGTGCAGGACCGACCGCTCGGTCCCGCCTCGGACGTGTTCCAGCTCGGCGCGGTGCTGGCGTTCGCGGCCACCGGACAGTCGCCGTTCAGTGCGGACAGCGCGGCCGCGCTGCTCTACAAGGTGGCGCACGGCGAACCGGAACTGAGCGGCCTGCACGGCGAGTTGCGCGCCGTGGCGCAGGCCTGCCTGGCCAAGGACCCGGCCGCCCGGCCGACCCCGCAGGAGGTCGCGGCCCGGCTCGCCCCGGGCGGGGCCGCCGAACTGGTCGCGGCCGGCTGGCTCGCCGCACCGCTGATGGCGCAGATCGGCCGGCGGACGGTGGAGCTGCTCAACCTGGACGCGGCACCGGAGCGGGCGGAGGACCCGGCGCCGCCCGCGCCGCCTGCGACCGTGCCCCCTGCGACCGCGCCACCTGCGACCGTGCCTGCGCAGCCCTCGGCGCCGGCCCCCACGGTGCCGGAGTCGACGATGGTGCTGCAGGCCCCGGCGCTCGCACCGGCGCCGGGCGAGCGCAACAACGCGCTGGTCGCCGGGGTCGCGGTCGTGGTGGCCGCAGCGGTGGTCACGGCGGCCGTGGTGCTGTCCCCCGGGACGGGGAAGACCGCTTCGGGGCAGGCCGTCCCGCCGAACACCTCTCCCGTCCCCACGGCCACTCCACCTGCCCCGAGCGCCGCCTCAGGCACCGCCTCGACGTCCAGCTGGCCCGTGCCCGCCGAGTGCCGGAACATCGACAGCACAAAGCTGGAGCAGCTCTTCAGCAAGGAGTCGCGGGCGCCCAAGGGGGAGGCGAAGCAGTACAACGCCGGTTCCGCGGACGCGTTCTCCTCGCAGTCGTGCACCCTCTGGTTCGCCGGTGGCGCCAGGGCCGATACCTACGTCAGCTTCGAGACCTTGACCTTCGGGACCCCCGAGCGGGCCCAGCAGTTCTACGCGGACTGGCAGAAGAGCGACACCGGGACGGTGTCCAAGCCTCCCGTCGCGCTCGGCGAGAAGGCCTTCCAGTCGACGAAGGACGACAGCGCTCTCTCCGAACGGGACTACCGTCTGGCCACCGTCACCGCCAACCGGGTCCTGAGGGCGTACATCCCGCACGACACGGGCTTCCGGGACGATGCCGTGGCCGCCACCGCCAGTGACGTGATGAAGGAGCTGCTCGCCGGTCTGCAGTAGTCACCTCGGCGGGGTACGTGCGGGGTACATGACGAAGGCTTCCCCCGGCACGGCCGGGGGGAGCCCTCGTCACTTCAGGCGGGAGGCCGGACCTCAGGCGCGACGTCCTGCGGCGCCGAGGCGGGCGCTGCCGCAGCGGACGACACCAGGGCCTGGACCCGGGCTTCCTGAGCGACCCTGGCAGCGAGCGGGTTGATAGTCCAGGTCGCCGAGGACCGTCACGTCGACGTGGCTCACCATGGCGCCCGCGATCCGGCCGACGACGATCGAGCCGATCCAGGTGGACCACCACAGGGTGAGCACCTTCTCCCCGAGCGCATCCGGCCGGAGGCGTCCGCGTTCGTTCGCCGCCAGCAGGGCGTCCGGCGCGGTGGTGCGGTTCTCCGCCCGGGTGGCGGTCAGCCCGTAGGCGAGCAGGAAGTGGCTCACCGGCCCGAGTTCACCCGGGAGGTCCGCGAACCCGCGGCAGCAGGGGGTCGGCCTCCCGGGATGCGGCCGCGTCCGATTGGAATACCGCGCAGGGAGGGTGTGGGCGGCGATGGCTTCCGGGTGGCCGGAGTGCCGGCACGGAAGCTGGGCGGGTTCAGCGGGTGGCGTCGACGAGGCGCCCGCGAACCGGGCGGTGTCGGGTGAAGTCGTGAAGAACGTGCGTGCCGCGCTGACAACCGTGCGGGCGGCCCTGAAGGCGGCAGTGTCTCCCGCCGGCGCTCCGGCCGGATGACGGCTTCGGACGGGGTCACGGCCTCGGTTGTCAGTGGTGCCGTGCATGATCGGCGCGTCAGTTCTTCTGTGTCGGGGGGAAGCACCGTGCCGATCACGAACCAGCGGGTAGCAGGGCACGCGTTCCTGCAGCCGATGTACGAGGACCCGTACTTCCCCGATCACGCCGTCAGCCGGGGCAGGGCGGTCCTACTGCGGCTGTGCGAGCGGATCGAGGCCGAGCAGCCGTCGGACCTGGGGGCCCTGTATGCGCTCACCCATGCCGCGACGGAGGAGTTCAACCTGCTGGAGGCAGAGTTCGAGGCAGCCGGGAGCGAGATCGAGACGGTGGCGCGCGAGTGGATCGCCGAGGAGTTCTGGTTCGTCGCGTCGGCCTACGGGTTCGGGGACGCGGATGTGGAGGAGCTGATCGCCGTCCGGGAGTGGTGAGGCGGGAACCGGTGCCCCCGGGCCGGGGCCGTCGTGCGGCAGGTGGCCGAAGGGTAGCGGTGGCGGTGGCCCATCGGTGCCGCTCCGCCTCGACGCCGGCGGAAGTGTCCTCCCCACACCCACGGGGGTCTGTCGGCAGCGAGCGGAACGAGGGCCACGGGCAGCGGGTCGTTCGCGGCAACCATTGCAGCACCGATCCAACGAGCCCGACGGAGTGCCGATTTGAGTACGGGTACTCATGTCCCCGAGCTGGTGGATCGAGCACGATTCAGACCGTGACAGAGATCGTGTGGAAGACGCCGGTGCCGTCGAGTCTCCGGGTCGCCAAGGGGGAAGTGCGTCAACGAGCGCCCGTGGCCACCGCGCGGCCTGTGCAGCGAACCCTGCGGTCGGCCGGCGCCGACCCGCCGACACCGTCCGATGATGCCCTGGCGGCATCGCTCTGTGAGCACTCCTGGCGGACTGACCGCCGCGCGCTCACGAAATCCTGCATTCGAATGACGAACCCGACGGGGGTCCTCGTGTCCACCACCCGAACCACCAGCAAACTTCTCCTCACGGTCGGCGCGGCCACCATGGCCGCGGCCGTTGTCACCGGATGCTCCTCCGACCCTGGAGCCGCCCCCGACAAGCCGGCCATTACCGCCCATGACAGTGCCGCCTCCGTGGGCGCCGCCCCGACGGCCACGCCGACGCTCCAGACCTCGGGAGCCCCGGCGTTCGGCTCTCCCAGCAGCGCCCCCAGTGGCCCTCCGGTCCCCACCGGCGCGGCCCTGCGCACCCTGCTGCCGACCGCCGCCACCCTGCCCGCGGGGTGGACGATCCAGGGCAACGGCAACCAGACCGACACCGGCACCTACGTCGTGGACGATCCGGTCGCGCCGACGCTACCCAAGGAGCCGTGCACCCAGATGCGTCTGGCCGGGACTCTCCTCTCCCAGGACTTCAAGGCCTCAGGCGCGATGAACGAGGTCTACGACGGCGAGAACAGGGTCCAGGTCTACCTGGCCGCCTACCATCCCGGCGACGCGGCCAAGCTGCTCGGCGAGATCCGGGCGTACACCGAGCGCTGCAAGTCCTTCACGGGCAAGGGGGTCGACGGTCAGCCGGTCCCGTTGACCGTGACCCAGCAGCCCGTGCCGGGACTCGGCGACGAGGCCCTCGATGTGAAGAAGGTGCCCCAGGGCCCGTACCACAGCGAGGAGATCGTCGTGACCCGGGTCGGCGACCGGCTGCTGTTCCTCAGCGGCGACAACATCCTCGGCCGACTGCCGAACTTCATGCAGCTGGCGACGCCGCTCTCGAAGAGCATCAAGTAGTCACCTCACTGCGGGAAGCCCCGCCGACGTGGCCTCCGCAGCAGCCCGAACGGGCGTCCATACTTCATCTGGACAACGACATCGCCATTGTGCTGCTGGTGTTCGTCGCGGTCGTCGTCGTGGCCCTGGGAGTAGCACGGCCGGACGAGGCTCTGTCCCGCAAGACCATCCAGCTGGTGATGCGGCAGCTCGATGACCAGCAGATCGCCCAGATCCTCGCCGGGCGGGCGGCGCTCGGTGGATGAGCGCAGCACCGACACGACGACGCCGCAAGCAGGCTTCGGGATCCTCGACCCGCTCCCGCAACGGCGCATCCTCTCGCTGCTCCTGACCTTGCGCTGCACGGCGGAGTGCGGGGAGTGCGGCACCCAGAGCAGCCCGCGGGTGAGAACCAGGCTCGCCGAGGAGGAGGCCGCCCGCCTCATCGACGAGGCGGCGGCCGACAAGTACAACCTGGCCGCGTTCACCGGCGGCGAGCCGATGCTCTACGGCAGCGGCCTACCTCGGCTGGTCCAGCGGGTGACCGATCACGGAATGCCGTCGCGGATGGTGTCCAACGCCTTCTGGGCGCGGACGCCGGACAAGGCCGCCCGAGCACTCGCCCCCCTCGCCGACGCAGGCCTCGGCGAGCTGAACGTGTCGACCGGCGACGAGCACGCACGTTTCGTACCGATCGAACACGTCCTGTACGCCGTTCGGGCCGGCCTCGACCGGGGCCTCACCTGCGCCGTGATGATCGAGACGCGGGCCGCCAACCGCATCACCGGACGCACCCTGTCCGAGCACCCCCTGTTCCGCGAGCTCCTCACCCGTCCGAACGGGAGTCGCTGACGCTGTGCGAGAGCCCGTGGATGCCGCTCGACGAGCACGAGCACTTCTCCTACCCGGAGGGGACGACGATCAACGCCGGCAACCTGTTCCGGCGCAGCGGCTGTGACAGTGTCATCGACACCGTCACCGTCCTCGCCGACGGCCGGATCATGGCCTGCTGTGGGCTCGGCACCCAGTCGATCCCGGAGTTGCAGGTCGGCCAGGTGTCGACCGACGGGGTCCACGAGAGTCGGCGCCGGGCCGAGGCAGACTTCCTCAAGCGGTGGATCAGGGACGAGGGCCCCGAACGGATCCTGGCCTGGGCGGCAGCTCGGGATCCGAGGATCGTCTGGGAGGACCAGTACGCGCACCGCTGCCAGGCGTGCAAGCGCCTCTACAGCGACCCGCTGGTCGGCGACGTCATCCGCGCGCACTACGAGGAGAAAGTCCTCGACGTGCTCACCAGCGAGTGGCTGATGCGCCACCCGGTGCAGCCGACGCCGCAGGCGGTGGAGGTGGCGGCGATCGACACACCCTCCCGAAACGGTGTCCGGCTCCCACCACCCCGACCGCACCGACCAGCGCGGGAGTCCCGACGGCCTCCACCAGGTCGTCGGGCAGGTGGGCGGTGAAGACCAGGTGCCGGGCGCCGGAACGGCTCGGCCTCACCCGGCTGCGGGGTGCTCTGGTCCTGGACGAAGCGCAACACCGGCGGCGCAGGCAGCACGGCCAGGTCGAGGCGGAGTTCTTCGAGCAGCTCCCGGCGCAGCGCCTCGGTGGGGTCCTCGCCGTCCTCGACCACGCCGCCGGGGCAGGAGAGTTGTACTCCGGCCGGGCGCTGACGGTGGATCAGTCACACGAGGCCGTCGTGGAGCAGGACCGCGCACACCCGCAGGCGGGCCGGCCCGCTTCCCGTGTCGCTGCTCGTCACGGCCGGTACGGGGTCGCCGCCGTGGCCGCGTCGTCGGCGCCGGGCGGCAGTGTCGGCAGCGGCCAGGAGGGATCCGGTGCCCAGGTCTTCCAGCCGCCGGCGAACGGCCCGGTGCGGTCGTCCAGCATGCTGATCGCCCGGCCTCGGGCCCGCTCGACCTGGCGGCCCACGTAGTCGTCGACCACACCGAGGCGGCGCAGCTGGGAGTACTCCTCGGTGTCCTTCCAGTGGTGCCCCGACAGGTCGGGGGTGATGACCAGGTCGAGGGCGAGGTCCATGGTGTCGACGCCAAGGCCGGGGCGGCGCCGGTAGGGGTGCTCGAAGTTGACGTACCAGCGCAGCGGCTCATGGGTGGTCGCGTCCTGGAAGCAGTGCACGGAGAACCACTCGCCGTCCAGGAAGTGGGACAGCAGCTCGGTGCCGGTCCAGCGGTAGTGGTCCAGGGTCCAGGTGCCGGCCGCCAGGTCTGCCAGGCCCTGCTGGCGGGTGGTGTCGTCGCCGGTGCGCGTGGAGGTGATCCAGGTCGTCGGGGCCAGGCTCTCGATTCCCGGCCAGTAGGCCAGGGTCAGCACGTGGCCGGTGTCGTCGATCACCCGTTGCGGCATCGCGGTCCACACCCGGTCGGCGTGGACGTCGCGACGGATCGCGGTGGTGCCGGGCTGGAACAGGGTGGTGTCGGTCATGGCGGAGAGTGTTCCCGGCCTCGGGGCCGGGAAGCCGCTCGAAGGTGTGACGGCGGGTCAGGGCTTGGGGAAGCCGTAGCGTTCGGCGGCCCAGGGTTCGGCGGCTGCGGGGCGTCCAGGCGTTTGCGCAGCTCCTGGACGGCCCGGGCGAGTTCCTCGCGGTCGGTGGCGTTGACCGTGCCGTCCAGGAAGGCGGAGACGTCGGCGAAGGTGCCGTCCGGCCCGAGGCGGCCGGCGCACAGCTGGACGCGCAGGTACGGGGCGAAGGCGTCGATCCCGATCCCCCAGCCGTCGTGGACCAGGCGCAGCTGGGAGGGCAGGTGCCCGTGGAGGACGCGGGTCTGGTCCTGCCAGCCGCACACCTCGATGATCCACTCGGCCGCCGGCTCCGGCCCCAATTCGACGAAACGGCGCTCGGCGACACCGTCCACATCGCTGATGCCGCCCCGCAGGGTCTACCAGGGGACGGTCCGGCCGAAACGGTCCAGGTATGCCAGGCCGGGCGTGCCCAGTCGGGAGAGCAGGACGTCCACCAGCAGGGGGACGGTCTCCTCGATGGTGTACGGCGCGTCCGGACCACCCAGGGCAGTGCGGATCCAGCCCGGCGCCATGAGGACGAAGGCGCGCTGCGGCTCGCTCCGCCGGGCCGCGAAGCTCCGCAGGAACATGTTCAGGGCCGCCTTGCTCGCTCGGTAGACCTCGCGGCCGCCGGTCGTGTTGTTCGTGATGCTGCCCTGTCCGGAGGACATCGTCCCGATGAGTCCCGCCGGGGACACCAGGTCTTCGAGGGCCTCGATGACGCGCACGGGACTGAACGCGTTGGTGACCATCATGTCGATGAAGTGGGCCGTCGCGACCGCCCCGATGGGTGTCCGCTGGTCGTTGGTGGTACCCGCGTTGACGAAGAGCACGTCGAGTCGGCGTTGCGCTCCGGCCGGGTGCCGCCGGTCGCGGGAACACGCTGGGCGCCCGGGGCCGGATCTCCGGGAGCCGTTTGGCCGCACAGGGCCGGGGTTACCCGAGAAGGGCAGTCCCGACGAGGAGGAGGCCATCGCATGCAAGAGCCCGGCCCGCTGAAGAAGATCGCCGACAAGGTCGTAGACGTCGTCCAGAACGCCGCCTCCGGGGAGCGCCCGGAGGTACCCGGTGCGCCCGGCGCGGCCCCGCCGAGCGTCGCGGAGCCCGTCGACCCGAACGGTCCACTGCCGCCCAAGCCCGACCAGGCCGCGCCCCGGCCGGTCACCGCGACCGGCCGTGACACGGGCGCCGGGGCGCCGGCCAGGTCCCAGGACGGCCACTTCCTGACCACCGCGCAGGGAGTCCGACTGCCGGACGGCGACCACTCCCTCAAGGCCGGCCCCCGCGGCCCGGTGCTGCTGCAGGACCACCACCTGCGCGAGAAGATCACCCACTTCGACCACGAACGCATCCCCGAGCGCGTCGTCCACGCCCGGGGCGCGGCCGCGCACGGTGTCTTCCGCGGGTACGGGACGGCCGGAGCCGTCTGCAAGGCCGCGTTCCTCGCCGAGGACGTCGAGACGCCGGTGTTCGTGCGCTTCTCCACGGTGCTGGGCTCCCGCGGCTCGGCGGACACCGTCCGCGACACCCGCGGCTTCGCGACGAAGTTCTACACCTCCGAGGGGGTGTTCGACCTGGTCGGGAACAACATCCCGGTGTTCTTCATCCAGGACGCGATCAAGTTCCCCGACGTCGTCCACGCGGCCAAGCCCCACCCGGACCGGGAGATCCCGCAGGCCCAGTCCGCGCACGACACCTTCTGGGACTTCGTCACCCTCCACACCGAAGCCACCCACCACACCCTGTGGAACATGTCCGACCGGGGCATCCCGCGCTCCTTCCGCACCATGGAGGGCTTCGGCGTCCACACCTTCCGGCTGGTCAACGCCGACGGCGCGAGCACCCTCGCCAAGTGGCACTGGAAGCCCAAGCTCGGCGTGCACTCCCTGGTCTGGGAGGAGGCCCAGCTGGTCGCCGGGGCGGACCCGGACTTCCACCGCCGGGACCTCGCCGACGCGATCGAGGCCGGCGCCTTCCCCCAGTGGGAACTCGGCATCCAGACCTTCCCCGACACCCCCGAGCAGACCTTCGAGGGCATCGACCTCCTCGACCCGACCAAGATCGTTCCGGAGGAGCTCGCACCGGTGCGCCCGGTCGGGCTGCTCACCCTCAACGCCAACCCCACCAACTTCTTCGCCGAGACCGAGCAGGTCGCCTTCCACCCGGGACACCTGGTGCCGGGGATCGACATCACCGACGACCCGCTCCTGTCGGGGCGCCTGTTCTCCTACCTCGACACCCAGATCACCCGGCTCGGCGGCCCGAACTTCGCCCAGATCCCGGTCAACCGCACCCACGCCCCCGTCAACGACATGCTGCGCGACGGCTTACACCAGCACGCCGTCCACTCCGGCGTCGCGCCCTACAAGCCGAACTCGCTCGACGGCGGCTGCCCGTTCTTCGCCGGTGCCGACGAGCACGCCTTCATCGAGTACCCGACGCCGGTGGCCGCCGCCGCCAAGGTGCGCGAGGCCCCGGCCTCGTTCGCGGACCACTTCAGCCAGCCGCGCATGTTCTGGGCGAGCATGAGCCCGGTGGAGCGCGAGCACATCATCGCCGCGTACACCTTCGAACTCGGCAAGTGCTACGAGCAGGCCGTCAAGGAGCGCGGTCTCCAGGTGCTGGCCGACATCGACCCCCACCTGTGCGCCCAGGTGGCCGCCGGACTCGGCCTGCCCGCGCCCAAGCCCACGGAGCCGTACGGGCAGGTGCGGCCGAGCCCCGCCCTCTCCCAGCTCGGCCGGACCTGGCCGGTGGACGGGCGGACCGTCGGCCTCGTCGCGGGAACCGACCACGGGTCGCTGACCACCGTGCGCCGGGCCGTGCTCTCGGCCGGCCTGGTCCCGCTCGTGATCGCCGGCGTCGGGGGCGAGCTCCGGACGGGGGGCGACGCCGAACCCCTCGCCGTGCAGCGGACGTTCGACACCGCCCGCTCGGTGGAGTTCGACGCGCTCGTCCTGGTCGGCGCCCCGGGCCCGGTCCGGGGGGCGAACGCCTCCCGCGACGCCAAGGCGGGCAACCCGCTGCCGGCCTCCTCCGGCGTCGATCCCCGCCTGGTGCTCATGCTCACCGAGGCCTACCGCCACTCCAAACCCCTCGTCGCCGTGACGGGCGGCCAGACCGCGCTGCAGGCCGCGGGCATCCCCACCAACGCCCCCGGCGTCCTCGCGGGTGTCGCGCCCGACGAGGCGGTGGGGCCGCTCACCGAGCTGCTCGCCGCCCACCGGGTCTGGCACCGCTTCCCGCCGTCCTCCGACGCCGAGGGCTCGTAGCGCGGCGGGTGGGTGTGTCCGCGGAGGCGACTCTCCCCGCTCGACCGTCCGGCCTTCGCCCGACCCGCCCCGCCCCGGCGGAGAAAGTCCGCCAGGGCGGGGCGCCGGTGTGCAGCGGCCCGCTAGTGGGGGCCCTCGACCGCGTCGCGGCCGAGGCGCCGGTCGAAGCAGCGAGAGCTGAGCGCGCCGGCAGCAACGCGACCATCGATGACACCGGCTGTCGGGAGAACGACGGGGGAAGTCCGCGCCGCCGCCGGAATCCCGCGTGCAGGGGCCTTGCCCCGGAAGGCCGTACGGCTTCGGAGCGCTGCCTCCCCGCCCACCGGCCGCCGCACCGTCGTCACCGCGCCCCTGCCGTCCTGGCCGCACCGCCGTCACCACGCCCTTGCCGTCCTGGCCGGCACCCGGGATCCACCGCTGTCCGCCGAGTGGGCGGGCGGCACTTCGGCTAGCGTCGCCTGCGGGGGACCGGACGGGACGCGGAGGTCGCTGGCATGGCAACGACGGCACCCATGCGGCTGGTGGACGAGTGGCGTCGGGCAGCGGACCGGCACCTGACGCCGACGAAGCGGTCGCTGGTGGTGATGTGGGCGGCGTTCGGCGTCACCTTCGGCACGGTGCGGCTCATCACGCACGGGATCAAGGGCGGCTGGCTGCCATGGGGGAACGTTTCTGCCGGCGGGAAGCACCTGCACCACTACAACATCGGCATCGCGGCGCTGGCCGGGGTCGGCCTGGTGGCCGTCCGGGGCGACGAGCAGGCGGTCGGCCACCCGGGGGTGGCCGCCGCGTACGGCGCGGGCGCCGCTCTGATCACCGACGAGTTCGCGCTGCTGCTGGACCTCCAGGACGTCTACTGGGCCAAGCAGGGCCGGGTGAGCGTCGACGTCTCGTTCGGTGTGCTCGCCGCGCTCGGCGGCTACCTGTCGGCCGCGCCGTTCTGGCACGAGATCGTCCGGACCGCGCACCGCCGGCTGACGTCCGGGTGAGGTTCCCGCCGGCCTCCTCGCGGTCAGCTACCGGAACCATGGGCGACTACGTGCCGGCCCGGTGGCGGTCAGCGCGAGGCCGGTGGCCGTCCCGGCGGCCGTGGTGAGCAGGGCGCGCCGGGTGTATGCGGCCGCTGTGATCGTTCACATGCTCCGTCAACGAGTCCGCACAAGCGGCAGGCACGGTCAGGGCCGCTGCCTCATCCGTGAGTCGTGGGTCCGCCGGCCCACACGGGCCGACGGAGCCTGGTGCCGCGCGGGGCCGGCTGGTGCCGCCCCGCGCGAGTGGTCCGGCTGTGGCCTCAGGCCGCCCGCTGGGAGGCGGCGGCCGTGGGGTGGAGGTCGGCGAGGGTCAGGCGGTGGCCGGGCTCCTGCGGCAGGACGATGCGGCGCGTGACCGTCTGGTCGGGCCCGACGTGCAGGAGTTCACCGGGCTCCATCAGCCGCCAGTACGGGTTGCCGTCCATGCGTTCGCTGGCGACCACCGTCGCCTGGGCGTGAGCGAGGTCGCCCGAGTGGACGCGCATGCGTCCGGCGGCGCCGGCGTGGTCCAGGCGACGGTGGCCGTGGTGTCCGCCGGGCCGGCGTTCGAGGACGTGCAGTTCATGGGTGTCCGGGTAGCGCAGGGCCCAGAGCTGGTCGCTCGTGGTGAGGACGACGTTGAGGGCGTAGAGGGGCAGGTTGTGGGCCACCCAGCGGGCGGCGGCCACGATGCCGGCGCTGACGTCCCCGCCGTGTGCGGCGGTTTCCCGGGTGACCAGGGCGAAGAAGCGTTCGGAGTCGGTCTCGCCCTTGACGAGTGACCGATCCGTTCCGAGGCGGGCGTCGAGCCGGTCCAGGTCTTCGATCACCCCGTTGTGGGCGAACAGCCGCCCGTTCTGCTCGAAGGGATGGGTGTTGGACGCCCGCAGGGCTCCGGTGGAGGCGTAGCGGATGTGGGCCAGGAACGTCGCCGACTCCACCTCCGCCGAGTCCTCGGCGAAGGCGCGGTCCTGGAACGCGGCGACGGGGGCCTTGTGGACCTGCGGCGTCCCGTCGGCGGTGAAGTAGCCCAGCCCGGTGCCGTCGGGCTCCCGGCGGCTCTGGGCGCTCAGGTTGTCGGGCGCGTCCAGCAGCCAGAACGTCGCACGGCTGCGCCGGGGCGCACTGCTCATGCCGAACAAACGACACATCGGGGTCCTGCCTCTCCTCGGGGCGCGTCGCGGCCGCGTCGGGGGCCGTTGCGGCCGTGCCTGGGGCACGGGCGTCAGCTTCGCCCCGGGTGCCTGGGGTTCTTGGTCTCCGCGCCGTGGGCGAAGCCGCCCGCATTGTCGGCATTGCGTTGCGGGCCGCTCTGGTGCTCCAGGCGTTCGAGCACGCGTTTGAGGTCGGCGAGCAGCAGGTCGGCGAGGTCGTGGCTGAAGCCGTTGCGGGCGACGATCCGCAGGACCGCCAGGTCGGTCCGGTTCCTGGGGAAGGTGTAGGCGGGTACCAGCCAGCCGCGCTCGCGCAGCGCGGCGGAGACGTCGAAGACGCTGAAGGCGTCGATCCCTTCGCGGACCTGGAAGGCGAAGACGGGGGTCTGGCTGCCGTCGGTGATCAGCTCGAACGGGCCGAGCTTGGCGATCTCGCCGGCCAGGCGGGTGGCGACGTCGCGGCAGGTCTGCTGGACGCGCCGGTAGCCGTCGAAGCCCAGGCGCAGGAAGTTGTAGTACTGGGCGACGACCTGGGCGCCGGGGCGGGAGAAGTTGAGCGCGAACGTGGGCGTGTCACCGCCCAGGTAGTTCACGTGGAAGACCAGGTCGTCGGGCAGGGCCTGCTCGTCGCGCCACAGCGCCCATCCGACCCCGGGCATCACCAGGCCGAACTTGTGGCCGGAGGTGTTGATGGAGGCCACCCGCGGCAGCCTGAAGTCCCAGACGAGGTCGGGGTCGAGGAACGGGGCGATCATCGCTCCCGAGGCGCCGTCGACGTGAATCGGGATGTCCAGGCCCGTGCGCTCCTGGAGGTCGTCCAGGGCGGCGGCGAGCGCGGCCACCGGTTCGTAGCTGCCGTCGAAGGTGGAGCCCAGCACCGCGACGACGCCGATGGTGTTCTCGTCGCACAGCTCGACCGCGGCCTCGGGAGAGAGGTGGTAGCGCTCTCCCTCCATGGGGACGTAGCGGGCCTCGACGTCGAAGTAGTCGGCGAACTTCTCCCAGCAGATCTGCACGTTGACGCCCATGACCAGGTTCGGCTTCGCCGCCGTGCCGTCCGCGCCGCGGCGGTGCTGCCAGCGGCGCTTGAGCGCGAGTCCGCCGAGCATCGCCGCCTCGCTGGAACCCGTGGTCGAGCAGCCCACCGCCCGGTGGGAGTCGGGGGCGTTCCACAGCCGGGCGAGCATGTGCACGCAGCGCGTCTCCAGCTCGGCCGTCTGCGGGTACTCGTCCTTGTCGATCATGTTCTTCTCGGCGCACTCGCCCATCAGGCGCAGCGCCTGCGGCTCGGCCCAGGTCGACACGAACGTCGCCAGGTTCAGCCGCGCGTTGCCGTCCAGCATGAGCTCGTCGTGCACCAGCTGGTAGGCGGTCTCCGGCTCCATCTCGCCCTTCGGGAGGGCGTGACGGGGGACTTTCACGGGCTCACGGCTGAAGACCGGGTTCAGTTCCAGGTCGCGGCTGGGGCGGTTGTCGTGCTGCGCTCGCTTGAGCGGCATTCGCGGCGTCCTTTCGTCGACTCGTCGGGGGCTGCTGTTCGGCCACACGGGCGGGGCCCCACGTCGGCCCGGCTGTCACCGGCCGGGCACTGCCACCCCGGCCGCGGGTGCGGGGTCGGTCATCCCTGGTCTTCCAGGGCGTCGGCGAGTTCCTGCTCGTCATTCGGCATTGTGTCTCCCAACGTCCGGCTGCGGCCAGGTGCACGCTTACCCCGACAACCCGGCGGCACGCTGCCGCCACCACCAGAGCTTGCCGTCACGCGCGGAGGAATCCGGTTCCGCAACGCGGAAGTCGCCTCATGGTGAAGAGCGGAGACCGCGAAGCGGGGTGGCGGCCTGTTCGACCGGCTGGCCTCCGTGCGGCGTCGGGCGGCCCTTCGCGGCGTGACCCGCTCGGCCAGGGGGAGCGGGTCACGCCCGGCCGTCGCCCTGCTCGTCGTCCGGGCGCTTGCAGGTGTCGCGGGGTCTCACCGGGCAGCGTGCTGGCGGTGTTCCCTCCGGGCGGCCCGGCTGGCCGATGCCTCCGGCTCCTGGGCCCCCGCGGATCCTGCTGGCCGAAGCCCTGCCGCAGGACGGCGGCGGCGCGGATCTGCTCGCCGCCCTCGCCCAGCAGCCCCGCGTCTCCGCCGCGGTCGCCACCGCCTGCGCCCCGGCCGCGCAGGACCGACCGCTGCCCGAGTGGGCCGCCGATGCCGGCCGCACCGAGGACGTCCGCTGGCGCCGGGCCCGCACCACGCTGCTGGAGGCCGTCGCCCGCCACCACCACGGCACCCTTCCCGCCGCAGTGAGCCGTGCTTCTCGGAATAGCAGGCGTTATGCGGTGGGGGAAGGCGCCTTGGGCGGCAGTAGGCAGGGAGTGATGATTCGCAGGTACATGCGGTCTCCGCTGCCCGAGGTATCCGCCGTGGCGAGGTACCGGCTGCTGGGGTGGAAGGCGTCAACGAGCGCGTCCGGTTTGCCGTCCACGGTCTCGCGGTAGCCCTGCACCGTCAGGCCCTCGCCGGCCAGCATGTCCCGGACCTTTCCGACCACCTCCGGGTGCTGGGCCCGCGGCACCGAACTCTTCACGCTGTACATCAGGATGTACCGGTCATCGGAGGCGGTTTCACCGTTTTTGCCGGTGCACGGGGTGAAGAGCGCGTCGATGGTCGCGGGGTCGGTCTCGATCCCGGCGGTCCGGGCCATGTGCTCGGTGATCTGTTGGGCCCAGGTCTGGGCCTCGTCCTTGGATTTCACGGGTGGTGTGTCACTCCTGTCAGCGGGACCGGCGGAAGAGCACCCGCCGAGCACCGCGAGCAGGAGCGCGGTGGCGAGAAGCCGCGCGGGGGTGCGGGGTGCGGTGGCAGTCATGGTGCTCCTGAGCATGTGGCCGGTCGACGGTCGGTCGCTGAAGTCGCTCACCGGGCCCCGTGACGACGCAGGACCGCAGACGCTGAGGCGCCGGGGGCGGTGCCGGCCTGGACGGTGGCGTGGATCCGGTCACTCTCCGGGTCGCGGTACAGCTCCGCCCGCAGCCACCACCGCTTCAACACGCCGCCGATCGTCTCGACGTCGGCCTCACCCATCTCCCGGTAGAACTCCATCCGCTGCGCCGGCGGCAGCGCTGCGGCGACGCCGTCCTGGGTACGGGCGACGGGCTGACGGCCATCGTGGTGGCCGTGCAGGGGCGCTGCGCTCACCGTTCCTCCGGAAGCTCTCGTGCGGGCGGGACCGGTACCGGTGTCCTCTCCCGACAGTCCCGGACGGAACCCGGGTCACCGCCCGCGAGTCCGGCACGGCGACCGCCAGGGGAAGGACACCCGGCGGCGAACGAAGCACCGGCGCGGTCGGCCACGACCGCAGCCGGCCGGGACCTCGGGGACGGGGGCACCCCAGATCCCGGCTGCGGGAGGCACCACCTGCCCCCGCCCGGCGGAATCGTGCTCGGGCGCGGTGTCGCCATCGCCGGTCAGGTCCGCCGGTCCGGGTCGGAGAAGGTCAGACCGCCGGGCGAGAGGCGGCGGCGGGCAGCGGCAGGTGCGGTCACGGTCTCGCCGGGCGGCTGGCGGAAGTCCGCGCCCTGCTCGACCGGCAGCCGGCGCACGCCGGACTGGGCAGCCACGGCAGCGTCGGTGGCGGGCTCGGAGAAAGCGGGCAACGCGAGGGGTCGGCGGTCAGTCATGATCGCCAGTCTCGCAGCCCGGATGGGCGGGGTGAGCCAACCGCTGGTCCGGTTGGTCCGCGACGGCTACGGAGGCCCGGATCCGGCCCGCACCATTGCCACGAGCCTGCCCACCCAGGTGCGTCCGCTGCCGCAGAGTCAAGCGCGGAGCAGGTCGGTCGAGACCGCCCAGAGGCACTTGGCGATGGCGGGATCGAGCGCCCATTCCTTGACACCGTGCGGGTGTTGCGCGAGGTCGGCGTCGTTCGGCACGGTGTAGGCCTCTTGCGAGTCATCGAGGTAGTGGCCTCCGGAGTGGGCGAACTCCGGGGCGACGGCCGCGACAATGCTGGTGGCGGCTCCCTGCGTAGGCAATCTGCGGGTCGTAGCTGCGACGCTCGAAGTGGAGGTCGTCGAAATCGATACCGGAACGCAGGCGGACGAGCTGAGGGGCCCGGTGCGCGTGGTGTGCGCACCGGGCCCCTCGGCTTTGGACCCTGTTCGGCCCTGGACTCGGCTTGTGAGGTCCGTGGGTCCTTCGCGGGTGGCCGATCGGTGGTTGCGGCCGATCAGTAGTTGTGGTGGACCTGCCAGTAGGCCCAGGCCTGGTTCGGGCTGCCGTAGCGGCTGTTCATGTAGTCGTAGGCCCACTTGATCTGGGTGGACGCGTTGGTCTTCCAGTCGGCGCCGGCGGAGGCCATCTTGTTGCCGGGCAGGGCCTGGCCCAGGCCGTAGGCGCCCGAGGAGGGGTTGGTCGCGGTGACGTTCCAGCCGCTCTCGTGGGAGATGATCTGGTCGAAGGAGGCGAGCTGGCCGGCGGGGACGATGCTCGCGGCCAGCTGCTGCGGCGTGGTGGCCGAGGCGGCGGTCGGGACGATGGCGGCGCCGATCGCGGCGATGCCGAGGGCGCTGGTGAGCAGGGCGGCGGACTTGCGCATGCGGGTGGAGATCACGGGCATGGGGGAGTTCGACCTCAATCGTGGGGGCGCCTGGCCCCGCGGCTCGGCGGGCCCGAGAGGGCCGGCGGGCGGGGTGGGCACCGGGGTGGTCACGAATGGTGACCGCCGGGCGGGAGGTGCGGCAGCGGTACGAACCGCCGCCGCAGCTGGCGACTGAGCCATTGTTAGCGGGGTCGGGGCCCGGCTCCAAGGGGTGCCCGCTACGACGCGGCGTCGTAGCGGAGCCGGGCGAACGCGCTCGTCGGACGCGGGACGGTTCCCGTCGCCCGGGGAGTCAAACCTGGAAAAGCGCGGACTTTTGTGCCCATTTGCACCCGTTTGGTCTGCGGAAACGCGGGGGGAACAGCCCTCAGGCACGGGAGCGCGGCAGCGCCGCCGATCAGCCGGGTGACTGCGGGACACGGGACCGGGAACGACCTACTAGGAAGGGTCGCAGGCACGCTGAGCGCGTGAGAACCGTCACGAGCCACCCCGTTCCGACGCCCCCCTCAAGGGGATCCAGCTCACACCGCGATGACTTTCCGTAACGAACCATGGCGCGCAACGATGCGGATCCAGACCAGCGACCGCACCACGGCCCGCAGGACGCCGGCCGCCGTCGGGGCGGCGCTCCTCCTTCTCCGCGCGGTCATTGGTCGGTCTTCCCCCGCTTGCGCGTGCTGGTGGAGCCCCGGCCCGTGCCCCCCGACCGCTTCCCGGCCGACGCCCTCGCCTGCTCCCTGGCGCTGATGACGCCCTGCAGCCGCTGCTGCGCCGCGGTGATCCGCCCGGCGAGGGTCTGGTCGGTGTGGTCGGCGACGGCGGGGGTGGCGGCGGCCCGGCCGAGCGCGGCGACCGAGTTGTCCAGGTACGCGCGCCAGTACTCGAGATGTCGCTCCGTGGTGCCCTCCCGGCCGAGGTTCCCGGCCAGCTCGTCCACGTACTGCACGAGGTAGTCGACGGTCTCGCCCAGGTAACCGCTGCTGATCCCGGTGCGGCCCGCGTGTTCCAGCTCCCATACGTGGGTCTCGATCTCCCGCATCGGCTGCTGGAGCGTGGCGAAGGTCTCGTGGCCGATGTCGGTCTGCACGTCCATGTAGATGTGGGGGTCCGAGCCGTCGGCGGCGTCCTCGTCGGGCACCAGCGTGGCCTGAGCGGCGTGGACGAGCTCGTGGCGCAGCGTGCTGTGGATCTCGGCGGGGCCGTAGTCGTCGAACAGGTTGCGGTAGAACGCCATGGCGATCCGGTCGCCCGAGGTGCCCGTGCTGGTCACGGCCATGGGCTTGCCCGCCCCCTGGCGGGAGTGCTTGTAGCCGAGGACGAGGTCCCCGGCGGCCACGGCAGCCTGCAGGTCGGGGTGGTCGGGCGTGACCGGCAGCCGGGCGAGGACGTACCCGAGCAGCTCGTCGAGCGCCGCCTGGCGCACCGCTTTCGCGTCCGCCCCGCTCGCCGCTTTCGCCTCCTCCAGCTGTCCGACGAGGGCGGCGGGCAGTTCGGGAACCGCCTGGGACGGTGTGTCGGCCTCGGGAAGGTCGTCGGTCGCGGCGCGCTGCAGGGAGCCGGCGGCCGTGGAAGCCGCCGAACGCTGCTCCGGCACGGTGGCGCCGCTCTCCTCGGGCGAGCGCAGGGGCCCGGCCATGACCCGGCGCGCGGTGGCCTCCGCCTCACGCTCGAACCGGTCCGAGGGGTCGCTGACCCGCAGGCCGTTCCCGTGGTCGGTGCCGGCCACGGGGCCGTGCCGCTGCTGGATGACGTGGGTCAGCTCGTGGGCGAGGGTGTGCTTGTCACCGCCGCCCTCGCCGATGACGACGTGGTTCCCGGAGGTGTAGGCGCGGGCGCCCACCTCGGCCGCGGAGGCGCGGGCGGCAGGGCCGTCGTGGACCCGGACGTCGGAGAAGTCGGCGCCCAGACGGGCCTCCATCTCCGTGCGGGTCGACCCCTTCAGGGGGCGGCCCGCGGTGCGCAGGACGTCGCCGACGGTGGAGCGCTGCACGGCGTCGAGCGGCCCGGCGGCGAGTGGCCCGGTGCCGAGCGGCCCGGGTGCCTGGTGCCCGGTGAGGTGGCCGTCCCGGTGCAGCATCTGGACGACGGCGGCGTTGCCCACGCTGCTCTGCAGGGCGAGCAGTTGCCGGGCGGGTCTCCGGTCGGCGCGGTCCGCGGGGTCGGCGGCGGTGTCCCGGCTGCCGTGGTGGCGCTCGCCGTCGTGTGTGCGCATGGGTGTGTCCCCCCGGAGGTCGGCCGACGTTCCATGGTCAAGCTGCGGGGTGGCGGGGCGGAAGGGCTGTGGGGGCAGTGGTCCGTGCCCGTCCGGGCAGTTCGGACGGCTTCCCCGCAGCGGTTCCGGCTCCCGGGCCCGCACGGAGGAGGCCACGTGAACACGGCGCCGGGAGTGAGAAGTCGGCCCGTCCGATCTCCCCCGTGCCAGGCCCGTATCAGGCGGTCGAGGCGATGGCTCGGGTGACGGCCGTGATCGCCGGGGTGGGGTGGCCGGGGAGTCGAGCCACGAGAACCCGGCGAATCTCGGGAGGCGCGCCCTCGACGTGCAGCAGGCTCACCCCGGCGGGCAGCACCGGCGAGAGCCGGGCGGGCACCGTCGTCACCCCGAAGCCACCGGCGACCAGGTGGAGCTTCGTCAGCCAGTCGCGCGCGCGGTGGACGATGTGCGGCCGTCCGGGCAGACCGGGCCAGACGCCGAGCAGGGGCTCGGAGTTCGACGCCGGAGTGGCGATCCACGGGGCGTCGACCAGTTCGTCGACGTGCACCGCGGTGCGGCCGGCGAACTCGCCGGTCGAAGGTGCCGCCACGACCAGTTCGGTGTCCGCGACGGTCTCGACGTGCAGGCGCGGCGACTCGCCGTCCACGGGCCGGTGGGGCGGGCGGGACGTCAGCACGGCCAGATCGATCGAGCCCGCGCGCAGTGCCCGGACCAGGGTGGGCGTGGTGCCCTCGGTGGTCGTGACCGTGACCTGCGGGTCGGTCGCCGCGAGGCGGGCGAGCGCGGGGGGCAGAAGGGCCGCGCCCGCGCTCAGGAACAGCCCGAGCCGCACACGTTCGGTCCGCGGGACGGTGCCGGTGAGGTCGCGCTCGGCGACCGTGAGGCAGTCCAGGATCGTGTGGGCGTGGCGCAGCAGGGTCAGACCCGCGGGGGTGAGCCGCACTCCGCCGGGGTGGCGTTCGAACAGGGTGGTGCCCGCGCTTCGTTCGAGGGAGGCGGCCTGGCGTGAGATCGCCGACTGGGTGTAGCCGAGCCGGGCAGCCGCTGCGGTGAAGCTGCCGCACTCGGCGATCTGCTGCAGGACCCGCAGGCCCGCGCTGGAGATGTCCATGCGCCATACGCATACCACATATGCTTGATAGTCGCTTCCCGCATGCCCCCCGGGCTCCTAGTGTCGACCGCGACCGCGACGGACGAATGACGGACGACGGCGAACGACGGCGGACGACGGCGGACGACGGCGGACGACGGACGAACACGGAGGCCATCAGGTGCGAGCAGCAGTTCTCACGCAGTTCGGTGCCCCGCTCGCGGTGCGGGAGGTGCCCGACCCTCAGGCAGGCGGCGGCGAGGTGGTGGTCGAGGTCCTCGCCGCCTACGTGGCCCCGTACGCGGCGGAGGTCTTCGGCGGCGAGCGGAACTACCCCCTGGTCCCGCCCGTCGTGCCCGGGATCGGCGGCGTGGGACGGGTCGTCCACGCGGGCCCCGACGCTACCCGGCTGCGCCCCGGCGACCTGGTGTGGTGCGACTCCGTGGTGCGCTCGCGCGACGACGCCCTGACGCCCGACATCACGCTCCAGGGCTGGAGCTCCCGCGGCGAGGGCGGCGCGCGCCTCGCCCGGTACCTGCATGACGGATCGTTCGCCGAGCTCATGCGGGTCCCGACGGAGAACGTCTTCCGGCTGCCCGCGGCGGCGGGCGACGACCCGGCCCGCTGGGCCGCGCTCGGCGTGCACGTCATCGCTTACGGCGGGCTGCTGGCCGGCGGGCTCGCGGCCGGTGAGACGCTGCTCGTCAGCGGGGCCACCGGCAACCTCGGCAGCAGTGCGGTCGCGGTCGCGCTCGCCATGGGGGCGGGCCGGGTCGTCGCCCCGGGCCGCAACCGGGCCGCGCTCGACCTCCTCGTCGGCCGGTTCGGTCCGCGGGTGCGCCCGGTCCCGCTCACCGGGGACGAGGCCGGCGACCGCGCGGCGATGTCCGCGGCGGCCGACGGCCCGGTCGACATGGTGATCGACCTGCTGCCGCCGAGCGCACCCAGCTCGGCGGCGCGCACGGCCGCCATGACCGTGCGCGAGTACGGCCGCGTCGTCCTCATGGGCGGCGTCGGCATGCTCGGTGGCGACGACCTCGTACTCCCGTACCCGTGGATCATGCGCAACTCGATCACCGTGCGCGGCCAGTGGATGTACCCGCGTACCGCGAACGTCGGCATCATCCGGCTCCTCGCCTCGGGCGCCCTGGACCTCGTCCCCGAACGGGTCCGGGCCTTCGGCCTCGACGCCGTCAACGACGCCGTCGCGTACGCCGCCTCGCACGGCGGCCCGTTCGACCGCACCGCCCTCACCCCCCGGCCGCCGAGCAGGTAGGCACGTGCCGAGAGACGGCGCGGACCCCGTCGCCTGCCCAGGCGGGCGGGTGCCGGCGGAACCCGGCCTGAGTGCGACCGAGCAGGTGCTACTGGTCGCTGTCGCAGTCGTGGTCGGCCTCGACGTGGTCGCCGTCGGCGAACTGCGTCTCCAGGGCCCAGCCGCAGGTGCCGCATTCGGCGCGGCCGTCCCAGCCGCTCTCGGGTCCGTCGTCGTTGTCGGGGTCGGGGTCGTTGTCGCAGTCGGGGTCGGGGTCGTTGTCGCAGTCGGGGTCGGGGTCACGGTCGGGGTCGGGGTCGGGGTCGGGGTCGACCAAGGTGCCGTCCTCGAACAGTGCGTCGCCGCCGTCGCCGCAGGCGCCGCACTCCCGCCGGGCGTGCCAGGACACCTTGGGCGGCTGGGTGGTAGGGGTGGTTCACTCGTCTCCTCCGGGAAGTGGGCCGTCCCGGGTTGGGTGGGCCGGGACGGCGGGATCGGTGCGGGACGGGGTCAGCCGGCGACGGTCTCGGCGTGCCGGTGGAGCGCGTCCAGGAGTGCGGTCTGCTGGTCGGTCAGCTTGCCGTCGGTGCGGGCCTTGTGCTGCTTGCGCAGCCAGGTGCCGGGCCTAAACGTCGGGTCCGCTTCGCCGCCGGTGCGGTTCGCCGGGCCGTCGAGGGTGCCGCCGGTGGCGAGGTAGACGAGCAGGCGGCGGTAGGAGCGGTTCCAGTCCGGCTCCAGGCGCCACAGCTCGTCCAGCGCGTCCAGCTTCGCGATCTGGTCGGTGGTGAGGTTGTCGGCCTTGCGCTGGCGGCGCATCCACGCGCCGACCGCGTAGTCGTCGAGCTTCGCGGTGGCGGGGATCGCGAGGTGGCCGTGCTGGTGGTGGAAGGCCGCAGCGTAGGCGGCCCCGCGTTCCCAGGCGTTGGCGTTCTTCGACCAGATCATGCCGAGCGCGTCCAGCTCGCTGACCCGGGCGGCTTCCAGGAGGCCCTGGCCGTTGAGGTGGCGCTGGCGGGTGAGCCAGGAGATCAGCTCGGCGTGCTTGGTCTTGTCGGTGGGGTCGAGGTGGCCGTGCTGGAGGTGGAAGACCGCCGCGACCGCGTGCATCCGCTGCCACTCGACCGCGCGCGGGTTGAACGCCCGCAGCTTGACGGTCTGGAGGATCCGGGCGGCGTGCTGCTTCGTGTTGATCCGCAGCCACTCGACCGGCGACTCGACCGGGGCCGGCGGCTTGTCCTCCCCCGCCGCGGAGGCCTCGCCCTCGGCCGGTGTGGTCGCGGTGGTGTGCGCGGTGCCCTGGGAGCGGTGGGCGCGCAGTTCGGTGATCCGGCCGACCACCCGTGCGTCGTGCGCAGCGAGGGCGCGCAGGACCCGCCAGATGGTGCGGAAGGAGGAGGCCTCGATCTCGGCGTCGGCCTCGGCCTTCACGGCCTCGCCGGCGTCGTGGACCTCGGCGGGGTGCGCGGTGGCGGTGTCGTCGCCGATCTCCGGTGTCGGCAGGTAGACCGGGATGATGACCCAGGACACCTTGCCCTGCCGGTAGGACTGGCGCAGCGCGCGGCCGACGGCCTGGACGATGTCGATGACGCTCGACTTCGGGTCCGCGAACCAGATGGCGTCCACGGCGGCGACGTCGATTCCCTCCGTCAGGAGTCGGCTGTTGCAGAGGATGCCGCACTCCTCGCCGTCCTCGCCGGTGTGGGCCTTGAAGTCGGCGAATGCGGCGCGGCGGTCCTTGAGGCGGTCGGTGCCGGCCACCGCCTTCGCCCAGATCCGCTCCGGGCGCTCCGCGTCGGGCAGCATCTCGGAGGCGTCCAGCAGGGTGCTCGCGAACTCCCGCGCCGCGGACACCCGGGAGTGGAACGTGATGACCCGGCGCAGGCCGAGGTCGGCGACCGCGCGCAGCACCGCGATCTGGAGCGCCAGGCGCAGCAGTTCCTCGTTGCTGCGCTGGGAGCGGAGGTCGGCGACGGCCGGGAGGTTGAGCAGCTCGCGCAGGTCCTCGTCCGTGACGACCGGCACCAGGACGCGGTAGTCGGCGAGGTAGCCGTGCTCGATGCCCTGTCCGAGGGTCCAGGTGAAACAGGTCTTGCCGTAGATCTCCTCTGAGTCCATGGAGCAGAGCGCGGGCAGCTTCTCGCCGTCGGCGAGGTCGGCCAGGCCGTCCTTCGCGCGCCGGTCGTCGGCGATCCGCGGGGTCGCGGTGAAGTACAGCCGGCGCTTCGCCGGGACCTGGGCGTCGTCGTGGACGGCCGCCCACGCCTTGCCCTCGGCTCCGGCGGTGCGGTGGGCCTCGTCGACGACGACCAGGTCCCAGGCCGGCAGGCGGAAGTCGCGGTGGGCCTGGACGATCCGCCCCAGCGAGGCGTAGGTGGCGTACACGGTGACCGGCTCACCCGTCTTCTCCTTGGCGATCAGGTCGGCGATCCGCGGGGCCTGCGTGCTCACCCGGGCGTGGACGCGGCCGCCGGCCTCCGCGCTCTCCAACGCCTCCTCCCGCGAGCACGCCGCGACGGCCAGCCCTCGGCGCCCGCCCTTCAGCGACCAGGCTTCGGCGGTCTGCTCCAGCAGCTCGATCGTCGGCACCAGCACCAGCACCCGGCCCCGAGCGGCCAGGCGCCGGGCGCACCCGGCGGCGATCAGCGTCTTGCCGGAGCCGGTCGCCGCGACGACCGTCGCGCGGCCGCCGTCCTTCACCTCACGCACCGCGGCCGCCACCGCGTCCTTCTGGAACCCGTGCAGCGGCAGCGGGTTCACGGCGGTGCCGGACGGCTGCGCCGGGACCGGCGGTACGGCCCGGGTGCGCAGCACGGCCGGCACGTCCTGCTCGGCGGTGGCGGTGGTGGTCTCCACGGCGGGGTTTCTCCTTCGGATGCTGAGACGGCTCGGCGCCGCGCTCGGGCTGTGGGAGGGTCGGCGGCCTCTCCCCGGGGCCAGGTCATGGATAGGGAGAGGCCGACCTGTGACTGAGCACCACACTTGGCGAGTTGAGCGTTGACCTGGTAGGGCCTTGCCAGAGCTGGCTCGGTGAACCCGGTGCATCGCCCGCGCATCCTGAAGCGGCCGGACGCGGCCTCGGGTTCAGCCGTCATCCGGCACGGAAAGAAGTTACCTGTGCAGGTAACACGTGGCAGTCGAGGCGGGCAGCGATCACCGAGCGCGACGGCGCGACGCTGCCAGATCATCGCGGCCGCCGTTCAGGTGCCGGCCGAGAGCGAGTACGGACGAAACACCTTCGAGCGGCCCCGGCAGCGGGCCGGGATCTCCAGCACCCGGCTCGTCTCGGACCACTTCGGCACCCGGGACGAGCTGATGGAGGCGGTGCTGACCGACATCGCGCTGCAAGCCCAGGCCGCCGTCGCCCGTCGCACGGAGGACGCGCCGACCGCCACCGAGCGCCTCACCGCCCGGATCGAGGCGGAGCTGGCCCGGATCGCGCGCAACCCCGCCGCCGTCCGGGCGATGTACGAGATCTGCGTGAACGCCAGGGACGAAGAGGGCGCGCTGCGCTACGGCTCCCAGACATCGGCTGAGTCCAACGTCGCGGAGCTGGAACCGATCCTGCGAGCCGGCCAACAGAGCGGGGAGTTCCGGGAGTTCGACACCACTCTGATGGCACTCACCCCGATCGACGCCGCCATCGTGCGGATGACGCAGCCGCCTCGCGTGAGCGTGGACGACTGCATCCGTGAGATCACCGCCCTGGCCCTTCTCGCGCCCCGGAGGACGTCATGACCACACGCAATGTGCCGGCGGCGGCGCCGCGGCCGAGCGGCCGACGTCTGCTGCTCGGTGTCGTCCGGGACATCGTGGTCCCGATCGCGTTGTACTACGGCCTGCGCGCCGCGGGCATCAGCGTCTTCGTCGCGCTGCTGGCCGGCGCCTTCCTGCCGGCGCTCACCACGGCGGTGCAGTGGCTGCGCACCCGCAGCCTGGAGGGCATGGCGGGATTCATCGCCGGGACCATGCTGCTCGGCGTTGCAGCCGCGCTGGTCGGCGGCAGCCCCCGGTTCCTCCTGGCCAAGGACGGCTGGCTGACCGGCGTGGCCGGGTTCTGGTTCCTGATCTCGATCAGGGCCAGGCGCCCGCTGCTCTTCCATGGCGGCCGTCCCCTGCTGGAGGGGCGGTTCCGCTCCGACGGCACCTCCTGGGACGTGCTGTGGGAACGCGAGCCGGCCTTCCGGCGGATCTGGCGGGTCTCGACTGCGATCTGGGGTACAGCGATGCTGCTCGACGCCGCCGTGCGGGTCGTGATGGCCTACGCCCTGCCGGTGGACCTGGTGCCCGGCCTCGGCGCGCTGCTCTGGCCGATCACGCTGCTGCTGTTGCAACTGGTGAACGGCGTCTACTACGAGGTGGCCGGGCTCTGGCGGCTGACCTCCGGTACGGCCGCGTGCTCGGCGGATGGCTGAGCGACCGCCTGCTGTGGTCCAGCCACGCCAGGCAACCGGCCGCATGCGTCGACGCCGAACGCTCAACCCGCCGGCTCAACCGCTCACTCGCCGACTGAAGCGCTCAGTCACACGACCGGACTCTCTACCGCTGCTCGGGCGGCACCCAGCCGCGGACTTCGAGGTAGGCGATGTCGGCGTCCTCGACGGCGCGGCCGGTCTCCACCAGCCACTCCTTCATCGCCTCGGTGACGTCGCCGTGGTGGTCGGCGACGCGCTGGGACCACTCGGCAGCGTCGAAGCCCCCGGTGCTGGCGGAGCCGTAGGTGCGCTCCTCGGTGCCGTCCGCGCGGGGGATGAAGCCGCGGCGCAGGCCCGGAGAGTCCTCCGTGGAGCCGGCCGAGTAGGTGTACTGGTCGGCCTTCATCCGGACGGTGAAGGCGAGGCGGCCGCCGGCCTGGCCGGTCTCGTGGACGACCGGGGCGAGGTGGGAGGCGCCGGACTTGATGGCTTGCTTCCCGGCCCGGCCAGCCATCGACCCGCCCGCCTCGCCGACGACGTCCTTGCCCCGCACCCGGGCCTTCTGCCCGGTCTTGGTGCGGCGCCGCTCGACGTTCTCCTGGGCGACCGCGGACAGCGCCTCGGTGTCGCGTTCCCCGCCGCGCACCGCCCGGACGACCTGGCGCAGCGCGCCGATGAACGCCTTGCCCTTGCCCTTGGTGAAGAACTGGCTGACCAGGCTGGCGTCGCGGCCGAGCATCTTGGCGACCTGGCGCTTGGTGTAGCCCTGGTCGATCAGCTCCTGCGTCAGCCTCGCGGCTTCGTTCGGCTGGTTCGGGTCGGCCGGGCTCACTGGTCAGCTCCCTTCTCGGCGAGTTCGGCTCGGCCCAGGCCTCGTAGCTTCAGGTACTCCTCCTGGCTGGTCGGGTGCTCGATCGGGCCGGTGAGGTGGCCCTTGAGGAGGTAGTCGCCGGGCTCGCCCCGGTAGGGCCAGGGCTGGCGCTCGGTCAGGGCGATGCCATCGGTGCCGAAGTAGACGACCGTGCCGGGCTTCGCGTGGAGAGCACCGGCGTAGCCGATGACCTCCTTGCCCTGGCGGTACTTCATGTCCAGCAGCGCCGCCCGCGCCCCCGACCACACGTACGCCGCCCACTCCGGGTGCGCGTAGGGGTCGCGCGAGAAGCCGGCCTGCCGCTGCCAGGTCACTACCTCACCGTCCTGGCCGAGGATCTCCACCCCGGCGGGCAGCGCCTCGCCGACCGGGGTGGTGCCGGAGACCAGGCGCGGGCGCTGCGCGAAGCCGCCCAGGCCGAACAGCAGCACACTGCGCACCGCGCGGGAGGCGAGGTAGGCGGCCTGGCGCTGGCGCTCGTCGCCGTGCAGCTTGGAGAGGTTGGTCAGGTCGGCCCATGCGGCCTTGAGGCGCTTGCCCCACTCGTCGAGCGGCTTGCCGTCCTCGAAGAGCAGGCCGCCGAGGACCTCGATCCGCCACGGCGCGATGTGGTTCGACAGGGCGAGGTGGACCTCCGCGCCGCCCGCCCACGTGGTGAACGTCGTCCCCGGCTCCGAGGGGTAGATCCAGGCACGGTCGCCGGTGACGGGGGCGGGGAGCAGTCCGACGTGGTTCCAACCGACCGGGACGGTCACGCGCACGTTCCAGTGCGAGCACGACATCAGCGCCTTCGTCTGCTCCTGCTCGGTCATCGCCGCGAACGCCCGCGCCGTGATGCGGCGCGGCGTGCCGACCGGCGACTTCCACAGGTGCTTCGCGTAGGCGAAGGTGCGGTCGTACTCCACCAGCGCCGGCAGCTGCTCCGGCACCCGAGGCGGCAGGATCAGCTCGGTACGGCCCTGCCCGCCGGTCGCATGCAGCAGCCCGCGCAGCTCCTCCGACAGCACCGGGTAACCCCCGGCCCACTTGCCGGTGGTGGGGACGGTGCGCGACCACAGGTCCCGGCCAGTCTGCGACGGCGAGCCCATCAGGACCGCGTCGTCCCAGTGCCGGCGCAGCGCCTGCCACAGCAGCGTGAACGCCTGACGGCAGGTGACGACGTCGGCGCCGTCCGGGTCGAACCACTCCCCCATGCTCCGGATCTCGGTGCTGCCGCTGTCCGGGGCGGCGGCCGGGGCGTAGCGGCCGACCGGCTGGCGCTGGTGCACGAAATGCCCGGCCAGCTTGTCCCGGCCCGCACCGACCGCAGTGCTCCAGCGCTCCGACGGCGTGTTCAGCCAGGCGGCGACCGCGTCCTTGAGCGTGGAGTAGCGCTCGGCACCGTCGTGCCACGGGGCGCCGGCGGTGATGTAGATGCGCTCGGTGCCGGGCGCGGTGGCCTGGACGGCGTCCAGGATCTCGCCGGGAGTACGGGCGCCGAGGTCAAGGCGCACCACGCGGTCGCGCACCGCGAGGTCACCGGCCGCCGCGTCCAGGAACACCGTGCTGCGGGCCTGCTGCATGAAGTTCGGGCGTTTGGAGACCAGGCCCGTCGTCACGGCCTCGAACCGCGCGCCCGCCGGGCCCTCGGGGAGGGTGGGCAGCTCGCGCGGGCCGGCCTCGGCCACCGGACGCGGCGCGGCAGCGACCGGAGCGACCGTAGCCGCCGGGACGACCGGCGCAGCAGCGACGGGCGCGGCCGGGGCGGCCTGCTCGGCGACGACCTGGTCCTCGACGTCGGCCGGGACCGGCTGCTCGACGACGGCGGCGGGGCGGGTCAGCGTCGGAGCGACCGCAGTGGCGAGCTCGGCGGCCGGCGCGGCCTTCGGCGCCTCGACGGGCGCGGACGCGGCAGCGGCCTGGTCGTCGGTCTTGGCGGTGCGGACGGCGGCCGGGGTTGGGTCCAGCAGTGGGGCGATCCGCACGACGTCGCCGACCGACAGGCCCGAGGCCTTCGCGATGGCGTCGGCCTTGGCGCCCTCGTACCCCGCGAGCTCTGTGATCCGGCGGGCGCGCTGCAGGTTGAGCTTCTCCAGCGCGGCCTGCGCGGCCGCGACCGTCTTCTCCGCCTTGCCGATCTCCTCGCGCAGCGGGCGCAGCTCGGCGACCTTCGCGGTGTACGTCTTGCGGTCCATCAGCGGGTCACTCCCCCTGGGCGGCGGGCTGGTCAGCGGCGGTCGTGGTGGTGGTGACGTAGGCGATCGGGCCGCCCGACACCGACGGCAGGCGGGTGCCGAGCAGCAGGCTTGCCAGGCGGGCGTCCTCCGGGTCGGTGGGGTCGGCGGCGTTCGCGGGGGCGGTGAGATCGGTCAGGTAGCCGGCCAGGCGCGCCTTCGGGAAGCGGTAGCGCCCCGCGGTGCCGACGGTGCCGTCGGACTCCCATTCGGTGAGACCGGTCAGGACCGCGACGACGAACCCGGCGACCGTCACCGGCAGCACTCCGCCGGCGGCGACCCGGGCCGGGTCGCACCGCCACCAACCGGACAGCGCGGCCAGCAGCTGCGCCTGGTCCAGTGCGGTACCGAAGCCGATCCACTCCCGGTCCGGCTCGTCCACCTTCGCCGGGGCGTCCGAGCGCAGCACCGCGACCTCGGCCGCGCCCAGCACGGTCAGGTCGGCCGCCGGCCGGGCCTGCAACCGCTGGAGCGCGGCCAGCGGGAACACCTGCCGGCCGACATCGCGCACGCCGGGGACCACGCCGGTGGCCATCAGCTTCTTCACCGTCGGGATCGAGCACCCCAGGGCCGTCCCGGCTTGACCGGTCGTCACGAACACACCCACAACCTCCACGCCTATTCATCTAACTTGAAACGCTAGGGACTCTACGCCTCCACTCCGACACTTCGCACGCCTTTTTAGTAAGTCGTACAAGCATGTCTGACGGCGGTCCGCCCTCCGCTGTCGGTGCCGGGTGACACGGTGGTCGGTTACCAGCCCCGGAAGGAGGTGGAGAAGATGAGTCCTCGACAGCAGAAGGCCGTGGTGATCCTCGGCGCGGCCCTGGTCGGCACCTACCTGCTCGGCAACGTCGCCAAGAGCCAGGCCCGGGTGCTCGGCCTCAAGCCTGCGCAGCTCGCCGCGCTGAGCGCGGGCGTCGCGTTCGCCCTGCGCAACGCCTGAGCAAGGCCCACACGGTCCGGCCCGGTCACCATCACGGTGGCCGGGCCGGACCGCTTCCGGGCCCTACTCGGCGCCGGCCTCCGGACGGTGGGCCGGGCACGCCCCGCAGCAGCCCGGGACGGGCAGGGCGGCCGGGGCCTTGGGGGTGCGCAGCTTGCGGACGGCGCCCACGGCGTTCGCGGCGGCCGGGACGGCGGAGAGGACGGTAGCGCTGGGCACCGAGGCCGCGATGGCCGGCTTCCGGGTCAGGTACGTGCTCGTCACCAAGATCGTCAACGAGCTCATTGAAGCCGCGGACGAGAAGCAGCTAGCCAAGACCATTGCCCGCTACGGCCGCGTCGATCTTTTGTGCATCGACGAGCTCGGCTACATGGAACTCGACCGCCGCGGCGCCGAATTGCTCTTCCAGGTGCTGACGGAGCCCGAGGAGAAGGATGGAGCAGCATGTCACTGACCCGGGGATGCGACCACTCCTCCAGGCTTCGGCTACCTCCGCACTCGGCGAGGTCGAGGGCCCCGTAGTCGTGCCCGGTCACCTTGTTGAAGGCCCTGATCGCCTCATCCGCACCTGGCGCCCCACGCGCACCCTTCGCACCAGGCGGGAGCTCGACGGTCGCGCCAGGAGGTCCGGCCGCAGCCGTAGGCGAAACACCGGCCGAGTCAGAGCGGTTGCTGCCAGTTGCGGTATACGTGAGGGGGCCGGGCAAAACCATCGTCGCTGAACGGATTCGGCAGTGTGCCGCCGAGGGCTCCGAGGAGGAAGTCGCCGAAGCCCATCTCAAAGCGAACCCAGTGCTCTCCCTATGGATAGGCTGGCGCTTGAAAACGACGACGTCCCAGCTGTCTGGATCCCGTGCGTCGCAGAGCCAGAAGGCCACGTCACCGTTGGAGCTCCTCGCGAAGGGAGGAGTTTCCCCTCCTCCAGGTCCTCCTGGGCGGTGCCGGTAAGGGCCGCCGGCTCCTCCCTCGGGTCGAAGTCCAGTCCGTCGACAAGGACACCGTACGGGGAGCCGACCACCGGCGGCGTTCTAACGCTGAGGTACTCATCCAGCTCGCCGCCACCGTAGAGCGCGACGAAGTCACGGTAATCGGCAGGCAGGCGCAGGCCCGTGCTCCGTGCCAGCTCGTCCCAATCGACAGTGTCGCCCGGAGTGCTGGGCTCCCCGATCAGAGCCGAGAGGCGGGTGATGGCCGGGTGGACCATGGCAGTGTCGGATGATCGGCCCGTGCTGGCCCTGGCCGGCCCGTCCCAGCCGGTTGCAAGGATCGTCAGAGGGACGAAGTCTGCACGAACGGCAGGGATTCCAGATCAGCACGCACCTTCGCATCTTGACGGGCCGTGACCTGCCGGATCACCAGGATCGCCAGAACCGCAGCGACAACGCCGACCACCTCGTCATAGAGCGAATACCCGTAAGGGCGCGCCCCGAGCCGAACGGCAACCGCACCACCGACCGTCTTGGCGAGCCATGCCACCCACCATGCGTTGATCAACCACCCCCCGCCAGTGGGCGAGTTCGCGCGCCAGACGTCCAGCGCAATCCGACGCGGAATCCACCACATCGCCCCGGGGATGAACCATGCACCGACGGCAAGTCCCGCCGAATACTTGTGAGTTCCGGGAGCAAAGAGCTCCGCATTGAGTCGACAGCGCCGGAACCAGTAAAGGAACACGATGATGGTGGCGAGGAACAACGGCATGGAAATCGGCGCGAATTGCGCGAAGAGATTCGACCTGGTGCCGCCAGCCACAGCCACGGCCAGTTGTGCGGCGGTCTGCACAGCGATCAGTACCTGCGCGGCCAGGGCCAGACGCCTGGGGTCGGCGACCGGCCCGCTATAAGCCAGGGCGCGCGGACGCGGCTCGCTACGACCGGATTCAGAGTTCACTGCGGCCCCCACCAAACACGCCTGCGGTGCTGGTCACGCGCAGAGATCGCCTGAAGGATAGGGGCGCGGGTTCGAACTGTCCACGAGCCAACCAAGCCGCAGCCTGCCGACCACGGACCAGGCGCTACGGCTGTCCCGCCGCAGTCCTCGACGAGCACGGCCACTGAGCTGGGACCTGCGGCAACTCCACCGACACGCCGAGACGGAAATTCCAGGCTGTCATCAGCGTCCCCGCGACGTTCATCTACGCCGGCATCGACATCGAGCACAGCACGATCCTCCATGGCACCGCGGCGCGAGGAAATCACCCAGGCCGGGCTCGACGCAGTGCTGCTCGACGCCACCGCGAGCGCCCAGGAACCGGAGGAAGCGGACGGTCGGCAGGTGAGCACCCCACGCAAGGGCAGGCACCGCACCCGATCCCGAAACTGCCCGTGCAGGTCTTCCCCCGCCCCTGCGAGGGCGTCGAGTCGTTCATCGCCCGCCCCTCGCCGAAGTGAACTTCCGTAAACCCACCCGGCTACCGCAGCACCATCAGCTGGCCCCGGCTCATCGCAGCGACCGGCCGCAGCCGCTCCACCCTCCAGGACACCCTGGAGCAGACACCATTTCTGTCACCCACTGAGGCTCACGGTGGGTGATCTGCGCAACCGCGGCAGGGGGCCCTCGACCAGCTGCAGTCTGACCGAGCCGGGCGGGCAGGGACCTTCGGCCACGTCTCGTCACTTTCCTGCATCGCATCCAACGCGACTTTCTCGCATCCGATGCGACCGCCCGGCGTTTTTCCAGCTCGATCCCCCCGATGGAGCGAGCGCACGGCAGAGGAAGCGCTCCTCCTCTGCCACCGGCTGGCTGACGATCCTCCAGGCCAACGGCCAGGAACTCCTCCGGCAACCTTCCGGTTCAGGCGATCGTGTATTCGCATCTGCTGCGACTTACGACGCTCATGGATTTGCGCCCGCTCCGGAGGGCCTCGGACGGGGAACGAATGATGAAACCGTCGCAGGTCACAGACGTACGGCGGGGCGCCCGGGTGGTCAGATCTGCCGGTCCGGATCGGAGAAGGCCAGACTGCCGGGCGAGAGGCGGCGGCGGGCCGGGGCGGGTACGGCCGCAGCCTCGGCGGGCGGCTGGCGGAAGTCGGCGCCCTGCTCGACCGGCGGCGGCCGGAGCCCGCCGGACTGGGCGGGCAGGGGCGCGTCGGTGGCGGTCGCGGAGAAGGCGGGCATCGAGAGCCCGTGGCGGTCGGTCATGATCACCAGTCTCGCAGCCCGGACGGGTCCGGGTAGGCCAAAGCGCTCTCACTGGTGGTAACGGTCTGGCCCTGGAAATTTTTGGCTCATTGAAACTCAGCCGGCGGCGCGCACAAGCAGGTCGAGGACCGGCCCGTCGGCGCCGGCCTGGTATGGCCCGGCGTAGGTGTAGCCGAGGCGGTCGTGGAGGCGGCGGGCGGACTGGTTGCCGGGCATGACGAGCAGGGATGACCAGCCGGGGGCGAGGACCCGGATGAGTTCGGTGTGGAGGGCGGTGCCGATCCCGTAGCGGGGGCCGCGTTCCTGGACGGCGAGATCCATCGGTCGCGCTACGCGGGACTCCCCTCCTGCGGCAGGGCGAAACCCGGACACCGGGCGGAGCGCCGGGGCGGGGTCGCGGTCGAGCAGGATCGATCGGCGATCTCGAACCGCCGGTTCCGGCCCTGGCCCCGCGGAAGCCGAGGGCGCCTACCGGCCTCGAGGAAGTCCACCCGCCTGGCACCGGGGCGGGAAGCACATCGGGACGACCCGGCCGTCAGGACAGCGGACCGGCCAGCAACTGGGCGGCAAGGTCGTACAGTTCGGCCACCAGCTCCTTCGTCAGCCCGCCGCAGTGCTCCTGTTGGTCCTCCGCGCGATACAGCCATCCGCGGACCGGCCACAGCGGCGAGCCGGGGCCGTCGGCGGGGCACAGCTCAAAGCCGATCCGCTCGGCTGCCGCCAACGGATCGAGGCGGCCGTCCAGCAGGTCCCGCAGGCAGTACCGGGCCAGCGCCCGGTCGCGGCCCTCCACGGTGGCGGGCAGCCGCAGCGCCGAGCAGAGTTCCTGCTCCAGTTCGGCCAGCAGCCGGCGCGCCTCCAGAACGTCCGACTCGGACAGCACGCCGAGCTCCCACAGGCTCGGGGTGTCCGCCCCGCCGGCCAGTGCCGTCCGGGCAGCCTCCACGGCCACGGCGACCGTCTCCGGACAGTCGGCGGTCCCGCGCTCCAGCAGCACCCGGCGCAGCGGTTCCAGTGCCTCGTCCAGCTCCATGGCGCGAGCGTAGCCGCGCACTTCGGTGAGAGCGACGCATTTTGATCCGGCGGCAGCCGGCCGCACTCCGCCGGCACGGCATCGCCGTACGCCCGTGCAGCAGCCTCCACCGCTTCCCGCCACCGGTCACGATCAGGTGTTTCGACGCCCCGGGCCGGGTCCTCGACGGTGAAGCGCAATTCGATCACCTCTCCTCCCCCGGTGGGCCGGCGGCCGACGACGGCAAACATGTCGTGTTCCGTACAACTTCGGGGTGGTTTCGCGGCTCCTCGGCTCCGGCCGGGCAGCTCGCGCCGCCGTTGCGCCGATCGGCGACTCTCTCAACGGGCCGCGATCACTCCGGCGCCTGGACATCCCGATACCTCGATCGAAGGATTCCCCCATGCAGATCGGCAGGAAGCTCCTCACCCTCACCGCCACCGCCGGCATCGCCCTGGCCGGGGTGGCCGTGGCGGCACCGGCGAACGCCATCGGCTCAGTGGGCTGCCCGACGAACGGGCTCACGGTCACCACCGGCGGCAACGGCAACTACTGCGCCGCGGGCTCCATCGGCTACAAGAACACCAGCAGCCTGTTCGGGATCGGCCAGATCGACCACGTCACCTACGAGTCGACCCAGTGGAACTGGGCCGCCTTCTACAACTCCAGCGGCGTCATCAAGCTGAAGCCCGGTCAGTCCACCGGCAACCTCGGCGGTGTGATCGCCTACGCGCTGGAGATCGACAACCCGAACTGGACGTGATCCCCGGCCCCATCGGTCCGTGAATCCGGCACCCGCCACCGACCCGCGCTCGCGCCCGTGGCGGGTGCCGCTCCGCCGCGCCCGCTCCCGGAGGACGGAAATGAAGCGCTCCACGACCTCGGCCCTGACGCTCGTCCTGTTGACGGCCCTCGCGGGCTGCGGCACGGGCGGCACCCGCCCGGCTCCCCCGCAGCTGGGCGAGATCCCCACCATCACCGGCGTCGGCCAGGTGGTGCGCCCGATCGACGCCTACCTCCCCACCGCGGCGCAGACCCGGACCGTGGAACGGGCCGCCTACCTGACGAGTGCCCTCTGTCTGCGACGGCTGGGCATCACGGAGCCGCCCGGTCCGGACCCGGCCCTGGCCGAGCCCGCCGACCGGGACGTCCGGTCCCGGCTCTACGGGTACTTCGCGCCCGACCGCGTCACGACCACCGGCTACGACGCCGTCGTGGCCACCGACACCGGGCGGCCGACCTCCGCCGCCACCTTGCAGGCGCTCACCGGGCGGGACGCGACCGGCACCCCGGTCACCGACTTCCAGGGCCGGGCCCTCCCCAAGGGCGGCTGCCTCCAGGAGGGCCTGGACGCGGTCGGCGGAGCGGTGTTCCTGAGCTCCGACTCCTCCGCCCTGCCCGGCGGCGGGCCGAACGAGCCCCTGACGGATCCTCGCGTCGTGGCCGCCGACCGGCAGTGGAGCAGCTGTATGAAGGACCACGGCTTCGTCTACGCCACCCCGGCGGACGCCTACATGGACCCGCGCTGGCGCGACCGGACGCAGCGCGCCGGAGCGTCCGCCGACCACACCCCCGGCGAGCTCGCCACCGCGGCCGCCGATGACGCCTGCAAGCGGTCCACCAACTTCATGGGGATCGCGGTCGCCGTCCAGACCGCCTACGACCGGCAGTACATCGCGGCGCACCCGCAGGAGCTGGCGACGTTCGCGCAGGGCGTCAGCCGGCACGTCGCCGACGCGCAGAAGGTCGTCGCGGCGGGCGCGGCCGGGTAGCGCAGGCCCGGGTGGCCGGGACGGGGCGGGGTCCAGGGCCGGCAGAGCGGTGCCGGGGCCGTGTCCGGTGCCGTAGCAGCGGTGGCGCGGTTCGGCGACGGGGCGTCAGTCGGCCCTCTCCAGGAGTTCGGCGCCGAGCGCGGTGATGGTGTGCACGACGCTCGAGCCGTGCCGGTGGCTGGTGAGCAACCCGGCCTCGCGCAGGACGGCGGTGTGCTCGGAGGCGGTGGACAGTGCGGTGTCCAGCGCGCGGGCGAGTGCGCTCGTGGTCGTGCCTGAGCTCCGGGCCGTCTCGCGCAGGACGGCCGCTCTGGTCCGTCCGAGCAGGGCGGCCAGGCCGCCGGGCCGCGGCGGGGCGGAGCGGGTGAGCGGGTCGGCCTCGGCGGGGTCGTACGGCAGCGGGTAGACCAGCGTCGGCACGTCGACCTCGTTGACCAGCAGCCGGGGCGTGGAACCGCAGAAGAAGAAGGGCAGAAGCACGAGGCCGCGCCCGTCCAGGTGGACCTCGCGGTCACCGGCTGCGGGCAGTTCCAGGACGGGGGCCCGCCAGCGGACCGCCGGATGGAGCCCGGCGAGCAGCGCCACGACCCCGCCCTCGGCCATCGTTCGCATCCGGGCCGCCCGGTCGGCCTCGGTCCGGGCATGGATGGCGCGCTCGAAGGGTGCCACCGCCACGGCCTGGTAGCGCTCGAGCGCAGCGGTGAGGGTCGCGAGGGCGTCCTGGTCGCCGGTGGCGAGAGCCCGGTGGGCGCGGGTGGGGCGCCAGCCGGGTGGCCGGGCACCGGCGAACTGCTCCAGTTCGGCGCGGAGACGCCCGACCGGAGTGGCGGCGATCGGCTCGGCCGTCTCCGTCTCGGACTGCGCCCGGTTCGGGGTGAGGAAGTCGGGCACCCAGCCGGTCGGCGGCACGATCTCGCCCAGCAGCTCCAGCCCGGCGGGGCGCCGCCCGAGCACCTGACGGCGCCAGCGGCCGTACCGCAGCGGCAGATCGGTCCGCTGCAGCACTTGCAGGCTCAGCACCGCCTCGCCGAGCCGGGACCGACCGGCCGGGGAGAGCACCACCCGGGCCAGGTCCGCCCCGGTGAAGTGGACGCGCAGCACTCCCGCCCTCCCCCGGCCGTCACGATCACGCTGCTCCCGATGATGGGCGGCCGACCGGCCGTGGTTACCGCCTGGTTTCGGTCCTGTCCGAAACCGGGTGCGCTACTGCCGCAGGCTGGCCGATCGTCGGTGTGCCGCCCGCAGCCCGCGGGCCGAATCCGAGGAGGAGACGCCTCTCATGGGAGTCGTACACACCGCACGCCGGGCCGCCGTCACGTCACTGGCCGGGCTCACCCTGGCCGCCGGGCTGGTCGGTCTCGGCGCGGGCCAGGCCTCCGCCGCGCCCAGCGACTTCACCGTCCGGCTTCCCGCCCCACCTGGGCCTGGACGTGGACCCACTGGAGCCCCGACGCCGGCGACGCCAGCCACGCCGGCTCCATGGCCGCCGACCCGCACGGGTACGCCTACTGCCAGGCCAAGGGGCAGACCGTCTACGACGGCTCCTACGCCAACAACTGGTGGATCTACACCGACGACGACAACGGGCACCACGGCGTGTGGGCCAGCGTCGTCTACGTCTCCGGCGGCGGGAACTACCAGCCCGCGCCCGGGCTGCCGTACTGCTGGCCCGGCGGGGTCTCGCCCCAGCAGTGACCGCAGGCGGTCCGGGCCCGCACAGGGGGCGGGCCCGGACCGCCCGGGGTGTGACCTCCAGACAGCCGGTTACGGGGACGCCCGAAGGCTGAGTGACCGTCGGTGTTCGGTGTCCAGGCGCAAGGCGTTCGGGGCCACTTCGCCGATCGGTGTGTCCGAACGGGCGGGCATACTGGCGCCGTGCCAACCGCCGACGAACCCCACCAGCCACACCAGCCACACCAGCCCCCTTCTCGTGAGCCGGAGCCGACAGCGCCGGGCCGGGCGATACCCGACCCGTTCGAGGGGCTCGTCCTGGACGAGCGCTTCGTTGAGGACGCCGCCGTCAAGGAGCCGACCGCCCGGACCCGGATGCTCGCCGCGCGGTGGCGGAAAGAGCCGCCGGTGGACCCGGGAGGCCGCCGCTGGGCATCTGGGGCAGCCTCCGGCACGGCCCGCTCACGATGGACTCGGCCCGGACGCCGACGCAACGTGCTGATCGCGGTCACCGCTTTCGCGGCGCTGCTGGCCGTCGCGGTCGGGATGGACCCGGCCGGTCTGCTGAACGGGGACAGCCCGGCGGCGCGCAGCCCGCGGGCCGTGCCCACATCGCCCCGGCCGACGGCGGACGTCGCGCTGCCCGGCGGCGGGGTCTCCGACGGCACCAGGTGCGGCGCCAAGGGCTTCCACCACTTCGAACCAGCGCCCGCATCCTTCACCTTCGACGCCGGACCACCGCCGGACGCCCCACCGCCAGGACCGCAACTCGTCCTCGGCTCCTACGGGTTCTCACGGATCTCGGCGAAGGACCCCGGGAACTTCACCATCGGTCTGAAGCTCGCGCCGGGCACCAGCGACCACGCGCTGGACCTGTCCGCGCCACTCGGTCCGCAGGGCGTGGCGGTGGAGATCGAGGGCCCGGACGGCCTGGTCGGCGGGGCCCACGGCCTCCCGCTCACGCCCGACGACGACGCCCCCTCCGACACGGGCGGCACCGTCCACGTCGGACCCGAGGGCGGCGCGTCCGTACAGCTGACCCTCCCGGTCGGGGCCCTCTGCCCGGGCTTCGACGGCTTCGCCGTCCAGCAACGCCTGGCAGCGCCGACCGACTCGCACAACACCATCATCGGCCAGCCGCCCTACCGGCTCACGGTCTCCATCTCCGATCCGGCGATCGGCGCGCTGCGGCGCCAGGTGGGCTCGACGGTGCCGGGCGACGTGCTGGCGACTGACAACCGGATGCCCCACTGACCGGAGCCACCCGAGAAGAACTCCGACGATGCCGGTGGGGACTTGACCGCGGGGCGCTACGAGTTGCTGAAGCGCCTGGGACGGGCGGGACGGGGCGGGCCACGACCCCCCGCCCTCGCGTGAACCGCACAGCAGCCCAAGGGGGTCTTGGATGAGCACGTACAGCATCATCGGCCGCCAGAAGTGGAAGTCTTCGGTCCTACGCCGTCCGCGTCACGGCACGGCCGTTCCGGTGGGGCGGATCGATCACCGGCTCACCGGGCGCTCGCCGGCAGCTGTTCCGCTCGTGGGGGCGGGCCGGTCGGGACCGCGCGCAGGGCCCAGCTCGTGGTCGGCACCGCCGCGAGGCCGGCGGCGAGGATCAGGACGCCGAGCAGGATCCATCCGGCGAAGCCGACGTCGAGGCAGAGCAGCGTCGCCAGGGACTGCGCGACCACCCGGCCCACTCCCGATCCCGTGGAGAACACGCCCTGGTAGTGGCCCTGCGACTCGGCCGGGGCCAGGGCGAAGCTCAGCTCGAAGCTCGCCGCGGAGTACCAGATCTCACCGAAGGTGTAGACGACCATGGCGAGCACCAGGACGGCCGAGGCCGGCCAGGCGGGCAGGGCGGCCATGGACCCCATCAGCGCGAAGCCGATCAGCACCGCGAGGCCCGAGCGCGCCATGAACCGGGCCGCCGCCGCGGGGGAGTCGATCCCCCGGGACATCCGCACCTGGAGCAGGACCACCAGGACCGTGCTGAGCGGCACGATGACGCCCACCATCGCGTGCGGGGCCCGCGTGTGCAGGTAGATCCACAGCGGCAGGACCAGGGGGAGGACGGGGAACTGCTGCAGCATCACCGCGTTGATGCCGACCAGGCACAGGAACGGCCGGCTCACCCGGGCGCGTTGCCGCCCGTCCGCACCGCTGGGCGGGACCGGCGGCACGTGCGGCAGGCGGCTGACCATGACCGCGCAGACGGCGAACGTGACGGCGTTGCCGAGGATCAGCAGTTCGTAGCCCGTCCGCGTGGCGGAGCCGACGGCCAGCGCCGCCAGCGGGCCGCCGAGCGCGACGCCGAGGTTGCTGCCGGCGCGCAGGCACGAGCGCAGATGCGTCGGCCGCTCACCGCCGACCGCCCGGACCAGCGGGCCGCGCGCGGCCGCACTCGCCGTCGAGGCGAGGGAGATGCAGGAGCACAGCAGGACGAACGTGGTGAAGGAGCGCGCGAGGACGAGGGCCGCCATGGCCAGTGCCTCCGCGCCGAGCATCACCAGGTACACCCGCCGGGGACCGCTCCGGTCGGCGAGCCGGCCGACCGGCACACCGGCCAGCAGGCCGATCAGTCCGGCGACGGTCAGCCCCAGTCCCACCTGGGTCTGCGACATGCCGACGATCCGGACGAAGAACAGCGCGCTGCTGGTCAGGTACATGCCCGTGCCGACGGTGTTGACCACCGTCGCCCAGAACAGCGTCCGGCCCGGGCCGCGGTCCGGCAGCATGGAGAACCCGGACAGGGCCCGGCGCGCGGCCGCGGCGGTCACGGCGTCCGACACGGCTGGTCGGGCGCGGCCTCGGTCCTGACCGACTGGGCGAACCAGTCGCCCAGGGCCAGCATCCGGGCCTCCACCTCCTCCTCGGTGTCCCCGACGACGAGCGCCGAGCCCGCCTTGAGGTTCGAGGCCGCGCTGATGTCCGGGACGGTGGCCCCCTCGGTGATGCTGACGGTCGCCTGGACGCAGCCCGGCTGGGCGAGGACGGTGTCCAGGTCGGGCACCTCGACCACATGGCCCGTCGGGGCGGAGAACTGGATCCATCCGCAGGCCTGCGGACGGGCGGCGGGCACCGGCGCCGCCGGCAGGCCGAGGGCCGCGCGGGCCCACTCGCCCGGCAGGTCGACCCCGAAGCGGTGCGCGATCGCCTCCCGGATCATCGCGCCGCCCACCCGGCCGGCGCACTCGCTGAACGTCAGCTCGCCGTCGCGCTCGAACATCTCGAGGTGGAAGATCCCCTCGTGGTGCCCGAGGGCGTCCAGCGATCCCTGGAGCAGTGGCTCCGTGGACGCGTACAGCCCGGCGTGCCCCTCCCGGTCCAGGACGACGGATCCGACCGGCACACCGGCCTTGATGTCGATGACGTTGCGCAGGTACCGGGAGACCGCGAACCACTGCACCCGGCCGGACCGCACCACCCCGTCGACGTGGAGCTCGGAGCCCTCGACGAAGTCCTCCACGAGCCAGGGGCCGAGCGGCGGCCCGGACGCCTCCGCCAGCAGGCGGGCCAGCGACTGCGCGTCGGCCAGCACGTGGGTGTCCCGGGAGCCGCCGCCGGCCAGCGGCTTGACGACCACCGGGTGGTCCCAGCCGTCCGCCGCCAGATCGGCGAGGAGATCGACCACCCGGCACGGCGTCACCCGCAGTCCGGCGGCACGCACCAGCTCCTTCTGGACGAACTTGTCCCGTACGGCGATCGCGGTCGGCACGTCCAGGCTCGCGCACTTCCCGGTCGCGGCCAGCACGGCGGCCGTCACCACGGAGAGCTCGCGCATCGAGCAGACGTGTGAGAACGCGTCCGGAGCGAGCCCGTGGCGGGCGAGTGCGGAGACCACCTCCTCGGAGCTGCGGGTGTCCGGCACGGTGATGAACCGGACGGCGTCGCGGGTCTCCAGCGCCCTCGCCTTGTGCAGGTCCCGGGGGTCGACGACGTTCACCACGTGGCAGCCGAGCCCGGTGAGCGCCGTCAGGGCCGGCTCGTACCAGCCCAGGAGCAGGACCTCGGCAGATGACTTTTCCAACAGTGCTCCTCGAAACTCTTCCGCAGTGCGGTGCGCACGGGGTCCTCGGGGTGGGTGGGCGGTGGCGGCCGGGGTCTCCGGCCGGTCAGTCGTCGTCGAGCAGGACGGCGGCGGCGATGCCGGGGGCGAGGGTGACCCGGCCGCGGGAGACGGTCACGCCGGCGGGCGGCGGGTAGCCCGCCGCGCAGCGGGCGGCCAGGCAGGTCGCCGCGGACTCGGCGGCGCCGGCCCGGTCGGCGGCGATGAACAGGACGGCGTCGGCGGTGCTCCCCCGCGCCTGCACGTAGACGTGCTCGAGGGCGTCGTCGGCCGTCGCACCGTCCCGGATGCGCAGCTCCAGCTCCCGCGCGTCGAACGTCGAGCCGTGCGCGGCGAACCGGACCTGCACCAGGTACACGACGAGCTCGCGGTCGCCCGGCCCCTGCTCAGTCGCCCCAGGTGTTGTCCGGGTTGGCCGTGACAGCCGCCGCGGCGGTGCCGGCGCCGAGGGCCCGGACGGCGGAGGCGCCGGCGGGCGCCCGGTGGTGCTCCGGACCGGTCGAGCCGGCGGTCGCGGCGGTCCCGGCGATCACGGCACCGACGGTCAGCGCGAGGGCCCAACCGCAAATGGATCGGGCGGAAGTGGAAAAACTGGACATCGCTATTCCTCCGTTATGTCGCGGATCCGGAAATGGTGACGAATGCCGCCGTCGCCGGCCTGCGTTCCGGTCCCAGCTTTGCCCGGTCAGCGGCCCGGTGTCTGCCCTCCGGGCTGACAACGTGTTGCGTTTGCAGCATCAGGACAGGCCTTGTCGCGCTCTCACTCCGTTCTGTTACGGTGGCCGCGATTGACGAGGCGGAACGTACGCCTGAACGGGGGCACGGGAGTGGAATTCAGTCTGTTCGGCTTGAAGGAGGACGAGGAACTCGTCTACCGGGAGATGCTGGCGCAGCCGGGGGTACGGAAGCAGCAGATATCCGAGCGCCTGGGCTGGCCGGTCGACCGGGTCGTCGCGGCCCTGGACGATCTGGCGCGGCGCTCGCTGGTACGGCCCTCCGTCGAGCAGTCCGGCGAGCTGCGCATGGTCAAGCCGGAGGTCGGCCTGCGCCAGCTGCTGCTCCAGCAGGAGAACGAACTGCTCGAGCTGCAGAAGCAGTTGGTCGCCTCACGGCTCGCGGTGACCCGGCTGATCGACGACTCGGCCCCGAACGCGTCCGACGCGGACGGCGGCGTGGTCCGGGTGATGGGCGCCGACCAGATCCTCGCGCACATCGAGGAGCAGGCGATGACCTGCGAGAACGACATCGCCGTCTTCGCGCCGGGCGGCGCGCAGAAGCCGGAGCAGCTCGACGCCGCCCGCCCGCTGGACCGACTGGCCCTGGAGCGCGGGGTCCGGGTCCGGTACGTCTACCTCGACAGCGTCCGCAACGACCCGGCCACGGTCTCGTACGCGCGTTGGCTCGACGAGCACGGGGGCGAGGTGCGCACCGTCGCCTGTCTGCCGCCGCGGATGATCGTCTACGACCGCAGGGTGGCACTGGTCCCGGTGGACCCGAGCTGGGGCACCCGCGGGGTCCTCGTGCTCACCGGCACCGGCGTGGTGGAGGCCCTGGCCAACCTGTTCGAACGGGTGTGGACCGAAGCCGCGCCGTTCGCGTCCGGGCGCGCGCCGGCCAGGAGCAGCGCGGGGCAGCCCGAACTGGGGCCGCAGCACCAGGCGGTGGTCCAGCTGATGATGGAGGGCTTCACGGACGAGGTCGTGGCCCGGAAGATCGGCGTCTCGGTGCGGACGTGCCGCCGGATCACCGCGGAAATAATGCAGCAGTTGGGCGCGCGCAGTCGTTTCGAGGCGGGAGCCAGGGCGATGGCGTGCGGTTGGCTGGCTGATCGGCCGCGCGCCGAGAGCGTCTAGTCAACGTCAACGGGCTTGAAGAGAAGCATTCTTGACGCATTATCAAGCCGAGCCGCCATCGGAACGCGAATTCCGGCGCCGGTCCGTCGGCGCCGGAATGCGCCCGGCTCTCGGCTTACATTCGGCCGGCCGGATTCGCGAGAATCCACTCGGCGCGGGCGAGGCTCGCGGCGCGCACCCGGGGGGCGGCGTCGGATACCGCCAGGCCCCACGCGGCCACGGCGAGGGTGCGTGCCGTGACGAGCAGGTCCAGCAGCGGATCCCGGGGGTCGGCTCCGTAGGCGCGCACGGCCGCGTCGGCCCAGTCGGCGCCGTAGCCGCGTTCGCCGACGCCGAGCGCGCGGGCCCGGGCGGCGAGGCAGGCGAGGTCCCACAGCGGCGGGCCGGACGCCGCGTCCTCGAAGTCCGTCCAGACCAGCCCGCGCGGAGTCGACATGATGTTGGCCGCGTGGGCGTCGCCGTGCAGCGGCTGGGTCGCGGGGGCGGCGTCGGCGATGGCCGCGCGGACCTCGTCGTAACGGTCGGACAGCCGCTCGAGCCGGCCGGCCGTCAGCCCGCAGCCGGGTGTCAGCCCGCGGAGCCAGCCGCGCCCCTCCTCGACCAGGCCGAGCACCGGCAGCGGCACCGGCAGGTCGCGGAGGTTGGCGTGCAGCCGGCGCAGGGACCGGCCCACGTCGCCGGGGTCGAGCGTCGCCGCCGGATCCGGATGCTCGAGTGCCGCGAAGGTGAGGACGAGCCCGTCCCGGTGGTGCGGTCCGGGCGGCAACGGCGGCGGGCAGGGGCGCGTCGCATCGCGGCCGTCCAGGTGCGCGAGGACGGCGACGTCGCGTGCGAGCCACTCCCCGGTCCCGTCGCGCAGGGCGGCCATCAGCCCGGCGACACGGGCGACGACGGGCAGCGGGTCGAGCCGCACGAGGACGTTGCTGGCGTCGCGCAGCACGACGGGCCGCGTGACGCCGAGGCCGTACTCGGCCGCGACGGCCACCGCCGCGCGGGCGGCCCGGTCCGCCTGGCTCTCGGTCACCGGTTGATCCTCTCGTTCGGCGCGCGATGGTCCCGGCGCGGGATAGGTTCGGCGCGCGATGGGTTCGGCGCGCGATGGTCCCGGCGCCGGGTCGGGGCGGTTCGCCCCGACCCTCCACCCTGTCACGGCAGCCGGTAGCCGAGGTCGGGTTCGAGCACGCCGGTGTCCATCTGGGCGCGCTGCAGCCGACCCGAGTAGTCCCAGTTCATCGACTGCCAGCGGGTGAACTGGTCCAGCACCCAGACACCGGACTGACGCGAGCCGTTGCCGGAGCGGCCGTTGCCGCCGAAGGGCAGGTGCGCCTCGGCTCCGGAGGTGGAGTTGTTCACGCTGATCATGCCCGCCCGCACGCCGCGCCGGAAGGCGAAGGCCGCCTGCGGGTCGTGGGTGTAGATGGCGGCGGACAGGCCGTAGCCCGGCGCGTTGGCCAGCTCGATCGCCTGGTCGAGGCTCCGGTAGCCGGCGACGCCGACCAGCGGGCCGAAGGTCTCCTCCTGGAAGATCCGGTCCTGCGGGCGCACGCCGTCGACCACGGTCGGGTGGTAGTACAGGCCCGCCTCGGGGTCGCCGACGAAGCCCGCGCGCGGCCGGGCGCCGGTGATCCGCCCGTGCGCCGTGGAACCGTGCACCCCGTGGTGCGGGGCGATCCAGTCGAGGCACTCCTCGAACCGCTCGGCGAAGTGCTCGGCCAGCAGCGGACCGTAGAGCACCTCCCCGGTCGGGTCGCCGACCACGGCCTGCTCGACCGCCCGGACGAACTTCGCCAGGAAGGCGTCGTGCACGGACTCGTGCACCAGGACCGTGCCGAGCGAGGTGCACCGCTGGCCCGCCGTGCCGAAGCCGGAGAACAGCGCGCCGCGCACGGCGAGGTCGAGGTCGGCGTCCTCGGTCACCACCATCGGGTTCTTGCCGCCCAGTTCGAGGCACGGGGTCTGCAGGTGACGACCGGCGAGCTCGCCGATGCGCCGGCCCACCTCGGTCGATCCGGTGAAGCCGATCTTGTCGACGCAGCCTTCGGCGAGCGCGGACTCCAGGCCGGCGAAGGTCTGCGCGCCGTCCGCGTGCACGATGTCGAGCACCCCGGTCGGCAGGCCGGCGTGCGCGAACAGTTCGTAGAGCGCCTGGGCGGACGCGGCCGCGTACTCGGCGGGCTTCCAGACCACGCTGTTGCCGCACAGCAGCGCCGGGACGAGGTACCAGGAGGGCACGGCCACCGGGAAGTTGCCCGCCGTGATCACCGCCACGACGCCGACCGGCTCGCGGAAGGTGAACAGCTGCTTGTCGGGCATCTCGCTGGGGACGGTCTGGCCGTAGAGCCGGCGGCCCTCGCCGGTGAAGAAGTCGCAGGTGTCGATGATCTCCTGGACCTCGCCCAGCGCCTCCGCGTACGGCTTGCCGATCTCGCGGGTGACCAGCGCGGCCAGCCGCTCCTTGTTCGCCTCGACCAGCCGGCCCGCGGCCGCGACCACCCGCCCGCGCACCGGCGCCGGCGTGTCGGCCCAGGCGCCTTGGGCCCGCCGGGCGGCCCGGCAGGCCGCGACGAACCCCGCGGCGTCGGCGAGTCGGACCTCGGCCACCACCTCGTCGCGGCGCGCCGGGTTCGTGGAGGAGTACGTCCGCAGCCCGTGTCCGTCGGGCAGCGGCTTTCCGTCGACGACCGAGGCGGTCGGCTGCGTGCTCATGCGGTCGTCCCCTCCTTCGCCATGCCGTTCAGGGTCCGCTCGATCGCGGACAGCGCGACGTCGATCTCGTCGACGGTGACGGTCAGCGCGGGGCGGACCCGTACGGTCGCCTCGCCGCCGGAGAGCAGCAGCACCTTCTCCTCCACCCGCAGCCGGCGCAGCAGTTCGTCGCGGGTGGCCGAGTCGGGCAGGTCGAAGGCGCACATGAGGCCGCGGCCGCGGGCGTTGGACACCAGCCGGGGGTGCCGGCGGGCGAGCCGGCGCAGGCCCTCGAGGAAGTAGCCGCCGGTCACGGCCGCTCGCGGGATCAGCCGGTCGCGCTCGATCACCTCCAGCATCCGCCGCGAGCGCACCATGTCCACCAGGCCTCCGCCCCAGGTGGAGTTGATCCGGCCGCTGACGGTGAAGACGTTCTCCGGCACCTCGTCCACCCGGCGCCCGGCCATGATCCCGCCGACCTGCACCTTCTTCGAGAAGGCGACGATGTCGGGCTCCAGTCCGAGCTGCTGGTAGGCCCACGCGCCGCCGGTCAGGCCCACGCCGGTCTGCACCTCGTCGAGGACGAACAGCGCGTCGTGGTCGCGGCACAGCTGCTGCATGGCGCGCAGGAACTGCGGGCGCAGGTGGTTGTCGCCGCCCTCGCCCTGGATCGGCTCGGCGATGAAGCAGGCGATGTCGTGCGGGTGCGCCTCGAACGCGGCGGCGGCCTGGGCCAGCGCGTGCGCCTCGGCCCGCTCCACCTCGGCCAGGTGGTCGTCGAGCGGGAAGCGGATCGCGGGCACGTCGATGCGCGGCCAGTCGAAGAGCGGGTAGCGGTCCGTCTTCGTCGGGTCGGTGTTGGTCAGCGACATGGTGTAGCCGCTGCGGCCGTGGAAGGCGCGGGTCAGGTGCAGCACCTTGCGGCCCAGGTCGCGCGAGCGGCCCCGCGCCTCGTTGTGCCGGCTCTTCCAGTCGAACGCGCACTTGAGCGCGTTCTCCACCGCCAGGGCACCGCCCTCGACGAAGAAGAGGTGCGGCAGCTCCGGATCGCCCAGCACGCGGGCAAAGGTCTCCACGAACTGCGCCAGGTGGGTGGTGTAGAGATCGGAGTTGGCCGGCTTGTTGGCGCCGACCGTGGCCAGCACCCGCATGAACTCCTCGTCCTCGACGACGTCCGGCGGGTTGATGCCCAGCGGGCTGGAGGCGAAGAAGGTGTACATGTCCAGGTACGCCTCATTCGTCACCGCGTCGACGAGCCAGCAGCCGCCGCTCCGCTCGAGGTCGAGCACGAACGGGTAGCCGTCGACGAGCAGGTGGCGGGCGAGCCTCGGGTGGACCTCGGCCGGGGCGATGTCCTGGGCGGGCGACAGGCCCGCGGTCAGCGGTGAGTGCAGCATGGGCGCTCCTTGGGTTCGGTCCTGGAAACGGTGCCTGACCGGTGCTCAGGTGGGGCGGAAAAAGTCCGCACGCCCGCCGGGAATACGGGCCGACCGGTGTCGGATACAGGAATGACAGCACTGTCTCGCAGGCATTGAGGACGCTATTCACCTCCTGTGTGCGCTGTCAAGAAGAAATCGGACCACGTCCGGGGGGCCGAGCCGCGCGATCCGGACTCGGAGACCGTACCGGCTCGACGGATTCGGCAAACCAGCAGGTCAGAGCCGACTTGAAGATGGCCGCATGCTGCAAAGGCCGGGTGGTGCCAGCGGAAATTGTGGTGTCCGCGCCGCCCGGGGTGCCACAGTGGGGATACGCGGAAAGCCGCTTCGGAATTCGGCCGTGGAAATGCCGCTCCGGTATACCGCGCGAGTTTTCTCGTGAGGTATCCACGCGGCGTCCTCCGCTCATTTCTCGGACCGCCGGAATTCCCCGGTGCCGCCGCCCGGCCGGCGCGTCGCCCCGCCTGATCTGGAGGTGCCCGTATGGCCCTGCTCGTTGCCGACCCGGAGCGGACCGCGCGGCAGTTGACCGACGACCTGCGAGACGACCCCGTCGCCCTGGCGGGCGCGGCGGTCGGCCTGCGGCCCGTGCTCCTGGGGACCGCGGTGCACGACCGGCTCGCCGAGGACGCCGTCCGCTTCGTGCGGCTCGTCCGGCACGCGGCCCGGAGCAGGGCCGCCGACGCCCCGGGCCTCGCCACCGCGCTCGGTCTCGACCCGCAGGAGTACCGCACGTTCGGGGATCCGGCGTTCGACGCCGCCTCGGCCGGACTCTTCGCCCGGCCGGACGCGCTGCTCAGCGCCGGCCGCGCGCAGTTCCTGGAGTGCAACTTCGGCGGCGCGCTCGGCGGGGTGATGAAGAGCCACCTGCTGCTGCGCAGCTACGCGAAGCTCTACCCCGGGCTGCTCGGCCCGGCGGGCACCGCCCGGGCGGTGGATCCGCTCGCGGCCAAGGCGGAGGTCTACCGCGACGTCTGCGCACGGCTCGGCGTTGCGTTGAAGGTCGGCATCCTGGGCACCGTCCGGGAGGAGAACATCACCGGCGCGCGCTACTTCGGCATCGAGGTCGACTACCTGCGCGCGACCGGATTCGACGCCGCGTTCGTCGAGCCCGAGGACCTGGACGGCGGCCGGGAGGCGGAACACCCCGTCCTGTCCTGCCACTTCATCCCGTCCGAATGGCGGCGCATGGGCGTACCGCTGGAGGCGGTCGGGCGGGCCGCTCGCGCCGGGGTCGCGCTGCTGCCCTCCACCGCCGCCGCGCTGCTGTCCGACAAGACCCTGCTGGCCTGGCTCTCCGACGGCTCCGTGCCGCTCGATCCGGCGGACCGCGCGTTCCTCGACGAGGTGCTGCCGTGGACCCGCAACGTCGTCCCCGGGAGTACCGAGCACGAGGGCAGCCGGGTCGACCTGCTCACCCTGGCGGCGCAGCGCCGCGAGACGCTCGTCCTCAAGCCGGCCCGCGGCTTCGCCGGCCAGGGCGTGCGGATCGGCGCCCTGAGCACACCGGAGCAGTGGCGCCGCGCACTCGACCGGGCGGTCGCCGAGGGCGGCTGGATCGTGCAGCGCTCCACGAACGCCGACCCGCTCCCGATGGACTTCCTCGATCCGGCCACCGGATCGATGGTCAGCACCGGCAGCAACGCGGTCGTCAGCCCCTTCGTGATGGGCGGGCGCCCCGCGGGCTGCATGGTCCGCCACTCCCCCGGCCGCGCGGCCGGGGTGGTCAACCGCTCCGCCGGAGCCGCGACCAACGTCGCGGTCGCCGTTCCCGACCCGCCGCAGGACTGACCGCCCCCGGGGCGGGCTTCCCGCCCCCTCCCAGCCTGTCCCGTCCCAGCCCCGTCCCACCCCGTCACCTCCACCGCCGAAGGAGAGTCCAGCCATGCCCACCGCCAAGTTCGCCCGTCTCGAGTCGCGCACAGTGCGCGGCTCCGCCGATCCGGACCTGGTGCGCCGCACCACCTGCAACGAGGAACAGCTGCCGCTCGTCCTCGAGTCCGAGCCCGACGTCGACCTGCCGGCCTGGATCGCGGCGCACCGCGAGGAACTGCGCGCGGACCTGCACCGCCACGGCGCCCTGCTCTTCCGCTCGCCGCAGCGGCCGGACTTCGACGCCGTGGTGCAGGCGTTCAGCGGCGAGCTCGTCGAGTACCAGGGCGGCGCCGCGATCCGCAGCCGGGTCGGCCGGAACACCTACACCGCCAGCGAGTACCCGCAGGAGCTCGACATCCGGCTGCACAGCGAGTTCTGCTACTCCAACGACTGGCCGATGCTGCTGTTCTTCCAGTGCGACATCGAGCCGCAGGACCGCGGCCAGACGCCGATCGCGGACAACCGGAAGATCCTCGCGGCCATCCCGGAGGACATCCGCGCGCAGTTCGCCGAGCGCGGCCTGCTCTACGTCCGCGGCTACGGCTACAACCGCACCTGGCAGCGCTCCTACGAGACCGACAGCCGTGAGGAGGTCGAGGCGGTGTGCGCCCGTGAGGGACGCACCGTGGAGTGGATCGGCGACGACCGGCTGCGCACCTCGGAGCGCCGGGTCGCGGTGGCGGCCCACCCGGTGACCGGCGAGCAGGTCTGGTTCAACTACGCCCACGGCTTCCACATCTCCCGGATGGACAGCGGGATCCGCGACGCCCTGTCCACCTCCCCGGAGGACACCGACGAGCAGCTGTGGCCCAACAACGTCTACTGGGGCGACGGTTCGGAGATCGACCCGGAGACGATCACCATCGTCAACGACGTCGTCGAGCGGCACGCGGTGCAGTTCGACTGGCGCGAGGGCGACGTGCTCGTGGTGGACAACATGCTCGCCGCGCACGGCCGACGCCCGTTCAGCGGCCCGCGCCGCATCCTGCTGAAGATCGCCGAGTCCTACCTCGCCACCCAGGGGGTTCAGGCATGACCGTCCAGGACACCACCGCCACCGCCCTGCCGACCGAACTCGGCCCGATCCAGCGGACGCTGCTCGGCACCGGCGAACGCCGGTTCTCGCTGGCGGTCCGGATCCCCTCGGCCCAGGCCGGCCGGGTGCGCGCCGCCCTCTCGGCCGTGCTCGCCACGACCCCGGTGCTCCGGGCCCGCCTCGTCGAGGTGCCCGGCCTGCGGGTACCCAGCCAGCTTCCGGCCGCCCTCGCGGACTGGACCGGGGGCGAGCTGGCCCTCGGCACCTTCCGGGCGAGCGTCACCGACAGCTGGGACGGCCCCGGACTCACCCTCTCCTGCAACACCGTGTTCGCCGACACCACCTCCGTCAGCCTGCTGCTGGCCGAGCTGGCGCGCCGCCTCGGCACCGCCGGCGCGGGCTCCGAGCACCCCTCCGAGCACCCCGACGCCCCGGACTACCTGGCGATCGCGCCCGGCCACCTGGCCATGCTGCGCGAGGGCGAACTCGCCGAGGAGGAGCGGTTCTGGGCGGGTCGCCGCCCCCGGCCCGACGGCCCGGCCCGGCAGCTGGCCGACGCCGTTCCCGGTCGCGCCGACGGGCCCGACGGCCCCGAGGCGGAACCGGTCGCCCTCCGGCGCCCGCTGTCCGGCCCGACGCTCGTGCGGCTGAACGCGCTCGCCGCCGAGGCCGGGGCCACCCCGGCCGACGTCGCCCGCACCGCGCTGGCCACCGTGCTGCGCCGCATCGGCCTCGCCGCCGGCGCCCTCGGCTGGACCGGCGACGCCCGCGAGGCCATCGGACTGCCCACCGTCGTCGGCCCGTTCACCCAGGTGGTGCCCGGCGCGACGGCGCCGGACCTGACCCAGGACGCGCCGAGCGCGGTACGCGCGCAGCGCGCCGAGGACGAGCAGGCCCTGGCGATGCTCGGCGGCCCGGTCCACGGCCTGGCCGACCCGGCCCCCGAGCTGGTCTTCGACTCGCACGGCCTGCCGCGGCTGCCGGCGGGCTGGCACCTGGAGTCCTGGTCCTTCCCGGTGGCCGGCCGAGCGGTCTTCTCGCTGCGCGTCCAGGGGGGTTCCGCCTCACTGCACGTCGAGAGCTCCGGCCCGGAGCAGCGCGAGCGCCTCGCCGCGGTCGTCACGATGTGGAGCGCGCTGCTCGAGGACCTGGTCCACCGGACCGACGTTCCGCTCGCCGCGCTGCGCCTGCTGCCGGAGCAGGACGCGACCGAGCTCGCCGAGCGCCTGCAGGCCGGCCTGGCCGGCCCGGAGGCCGACGGCCTGGTCGCCCGCTTCCGCGCGCACGCCGCCGCGAAGCCCGACGCACCCGCCTGCCGGCAGGGCGACCGGGTACGGACGTACGCCGAACTCGACGCGCGGGCGGCCGGGATCGCGCGCCGGCTGGACGGCCTGCCGGTGGGCGGCGTCGTCGCCGTCCTCGCCGATGCGGACCCGGACCTGCCGGCCGCGCTGCTGGCGATCAACGCGCTCGGCGCCGTGTTCCTGCCCCTCTCGCCGCAGGAGCCCGCCGCCCGGATCGCGGACGCCCTCGCGCGTTCCGGGGCGCACACCGTCGTGGTCGGCGCCGGAGCCGAGGCCGCGATGCTGCCCGCGCACTGCCGGACCCTGGTGCTGGGCGACCTGCCGGACGGCACGACGGGCGGCCTGGCCGAGCCCGTCGCCGCCGGGCCCGACGCGCTCGCCTACCTGCTGCGCACCTCGGGTTCCACCGGTGTGCCGAAGCTGGTCGGCGTGCGCCGGGGCAGCCTGGAGAACTACCTGCGGTGGGCGGACGAGGAGCTCGACGTCGCCGCCACCCCGCTGCCGGTCGTCTCCAGCCCGCTCTTCGACGCCTCGTTCAAGCAGACCCTCGGCGTGCTGTACGCGGGCGGCTGCGTCCGGCTGCCGGCAGCGGACCGTCTGGACCTCGCGGCGGTGCACGCCGAACTGGCCGCGTCGCCCGAGCCGGTCACCCTCAACTGCGTGCCCGGCTACCTCTCGGCGCTGCTCGCCGAGGAGGAGGCCACCGACCCGGGCACCCGGATGAACCTGGGCCGGGTGCTGCTCGGCGGCGAGCCCCTGGACACCGACCTGCTCCGGCGGATCTGGACCCGGCACCCGCAGGCCGAGGTGTGGAACCTCTACGGGCCGACGGAGGCCACCGCCACCGCCACCGCGGGCCGGATGGTCCCGGGCGGGCGCGTGCACGTCGGCACCGGCGTGGCCGGCGCCGGGCTCGCGGTGGTCGACGAACACGGCTCGCCGGTGCCCGACGGCGTGCTGGGCGAGGTCGTCGTGACCGGGCCCGGCCTGGCCGTCGGCTACCTCTCCGGCCATCAGGGCGCCTCACCGTTCCGGACGCTGGAGATCGCGGGCCGGCGCGTCGACGCCTACCACACCGGCGACCTCGGCGTGCTCGGGCCGGACGGCACGCTGCGGCTGTTCGGCCGCGGCGACAGCCAGATCAAGCTCAACGGCTGGCGGATCGACCTGCACGAGATCGAGCACGCCGCCCGGCGCGGTGCCGGCGTGCGCGACGCCGTCGTCGTGCTGGACCGGCGGGCCGAGCGGCCCTGCCTGCGGGCGTTCGTCACCGGTGCCGCCGAAGCGGACCAGGTGCGCGCGGAGATCGCCGCGATCCTGCCGCAGCCGATGGTCCCCGACTCCGTGACCGTCCTGGACCGCTTCGACCTCACGGCGACCGGCAAGGTCGACCGTGCGGCGCTGCTCTCCCGGGCCGTGACCGCGGCCGGGGCCGATCCGCAGGACTACGACGCCGAGCAGCTGACCGTCGCCACCGCATGGCGCGCGGTGATCGGCGGCGGCTGGCCGCTTCCGGACGACGAGTTCTTCGCCTGCGGCGGGCACTCGCTCCTGCTGGCCCGCCTGGTCAACCTGCTGCGCGCCCAGGGGTACGACCAGCTGTCGCTGCGCCAGGTGGTGCGCCGGCCCACCGTGGAGTCGATCGCGGCCTTCCTGCGCCCGCGGTCCCGGACCGCCTGACCCGAACCGCCCGACCGGGGCCGCCGGGCATCGGCCCGGCGGCCCTCCCGCAGCCCGGGGCGCGGCGCGCCCCGGGCTCCCGACCACGAGAGGAACACCGTGATACGCGGCAACCTGCTCAGCCTGCGCGCCGCGGGGCCGAGCGGCGGCTCGATCGCCTTCGTCCACCCGGCCGGCGGCAGCGCCGGCGGCTTCCGCAGGCTGCTGCCGCACCTGACCCCGGGCCCGGGCGTCCTCGCCTTCGAAGCCGACGCGGAGGCCCCCGCGGACCGCTGCTCGATCGGGGCGATCGCCGCCGACTACCTCGAGGAACTCGCACTCCGGGCCGACCTGCGCCGCACGGTGCTGGTCGGCTGGTCGCTCGGCGGCGCGGTCGCGGTGGAGATGGCCCGGCTCTCGGAACGGGCCGGCGCCGCACCGCGGGCCGTGGTGCTGCTCGACAGCGCGACCCCGGCCCTGCTCGGCATGCGCCCGCGCCGGCCGGCCGCGGAGATCGCCGCGCTGTTCGGCGTCGCGGAACCCGACGGCCTGCCCGCCGACGCCGACGACCCCCGGATCCTCGCGGCCGTCGCCCGGGCCCTGGAGGACCGCAGCCCGGGCGCCGGGTTCACGCCCGCGGACCTGGAGCCGTACGCGGCCACCTACCGCTGGCACCTGCGGGCCGCCCGCGCCGAGTTCACCGCGCGGCCCTGCGCCGCGCCCACCGTCCTGGTCCGCGCGCTCGACGAGACCGGCTGGGGCGACGCACCGCGGGACCTCGGCTGGTCCGCGGTGTTCGGGCGCGCGATCGCGCAGCGCTGGACCCCGGGCACCCACCACACCCTGCTCGACCCCGCGCACGCGGCCGCTGCCGCGGCGCTGATCGAGGACTGCGCTGCGACCGAGCACGTCGACGGCTAAGCCCGACCTCTCCCGCCCCGACCCGGCAGAACCCAGGAGCCACCCCATCATGTCGCTGACCCCCTCCGACCACCGGCCGGAACCCGACCTCGGCCACGGGCCCCACCAGGACTCGGACATCGCCGTGGTCGGCATGGCCGGCCGCTTTCCCGGCTCGGCCGACCTCGCCGAGTTCTGGCGGCACTGCCTCGACGGCGAGGACCGGGTGACCCGCTGGGAGCCCGGCGGCGAGCCCGGGCCACGGGTGCCGGCCGGTGGACTGCTGGCGGACCCGGACCGGTTCGACGCCGCCTTCTTCGGACTCACCCCGCACGAGGCGCAGTTGCTCGACCCGCAGCACCGCGTGTTCCTCGAGGTGGCCTGGCACGCGCTCGAGGAGGCCGCCGTCGTCCCCGGCGAGCCCGATCGGACCGTCTCGGTGTACGCGGCGGCCGCGCCGAGCCGCTACCGGATCGCCGGGCCGGTGGACGGGCTCGACGAGAACGAACGCTACCGGCGCATGATCGCCAACAGCCCCGACTTCCTGGCCACCCGCGTCGCCTACCTGCTCGACCTGCGCGGCGAGGCGGTCAACGTGCAGACCGCCTGTTCCTCCTCGCTGGTCGCCGTGCACCTGGCGGTGCAGAGCCTGCGCGGCGGCCTGACCGACGTGGCGTTGGCCGGCGGCGTCTCGCTCGATCCGGACCAGGACCTCGGCTACGCCTTCCAGGAGGGCATGATCGCCTCCCCGGACGGGCGTTGCCGCCCCTTCGGCGCCGCGGCCAACGGCACCGTGCCCGCGAACGGCGCCGGGGCCGTGGTGCTGCAGCGGCTCGGCGACGCACTGGCGCAGGGCCGCACCGTGCACGCCGTGATCCGGGCCACCGCGACCAACAACGACGGCCGCGCCAAGAGCAGCTTCATGGCCCCCAACGTCCAGGGACAGGCCGAACTGATCGCCACCGCGCTCGCGCTGGCCGACGTGCCGGCCGAGACCATCGGGTACTTCGAGGCGCACGGCACCGGCACCCGGCTGGGCGACCCGATCGAGATCGAGGCGGCTCGGCAGGCGTACGCGCTGTTCACCGACCGCACCGGCTTCTGCGCCCTGGGCTCGCTCAAGGCCAACTTCGGCCACCTCGACCGCGCGGCCGGCGTCGCCGGGCTGATCAAGGCGGTGTGCGCGGTCCGCGACGGGCGCCGCCCCCCACTGGCCGGCCACGAGGCCGCCAACCCCGATCTCGACCTGGCCGCCTCGCCGTTCCGCATCCCGCGGGCCGCCGAGGAGTGGACCGAGCCGGTGCGCCGCGCCGCGGTCAGCTCCTTCGGAGTCGGCGGCACCAACGCCCACGCCATCGTGGAGAGCTTCGCCCCGCGCTCCGCCGCTGCGGCCGACCGGGCCGGCCGGCCCCTCGCCCTGCCGCTGTCCGCCACCGACCCGGACGGGCTCGAACGCCACGCCCGGGCACTCGCCGAGAGCCCCGGCCTCGCGGCCGCGGACCTCGCCGACACCGCGCACACCCTGGCCCGGGGGCGGTTCGCCCACACCGGCGCCCGGGCGGTGCTGGTCGCCTCCGACGCCGGGCAGGCCCGGACGTCGCTGCGCTCGGTCCAGCCGCCCACGGACCGGCACAGCGGCGACGGCCCGCTGGTGTTCAGCTTCCCCGGGCAGGCCGGCCGGGCCACCGGGCACGCCGCCGACCTCTACCGGGCCCACCCCGTCTTCCGCGCCGAGATCGACCGGTGCGCCGAGGCCCTGGACCGGACCGGGCCCGCGCTGCTGGAGCAACTCCTCGGACACGGGGACGGCCCGGCGACCCCCGGCAACCCGTACCAGCCGGCGCTGGTGGCCGTGGAGATCGCCTACGCCCGGCTGCTCGAACACCTCGGCGTGCACGCCGACACCTACGTCGGCAGCAGCCTCGGCGAGTACGCCGCGGCCCACCTGTCCGGGGTCTTCGAGCGCGCCGCGGTGATGCGCCTGCTGCACACCCGGGACACCCTGATGCGCGGCTGCGAGCCGGGCTCGATGCTCACCGCCGAGTGCGCGCCGCAGGACGTGGCCGGGCTGCTCGGCGCCCGCCTGGCGCTGGCCGGGCACAACGCGGGCGACCGCGTGGTGCTCTCCGGCGGCGTCGCGGAAGTCGAGGACGCCCGGCGGGCGCTGACCGAACGCGCGATCCCCTGCCGGGTCCTGCCCGGCGCCATCGCCTTCCACTCGCCGCTGATGGACCCGGTCCTGGACGCCTACCGCCGGGCCGTCGTCGCCGCCGCCCCGGAGCCGGCCCGCGGCGCGATGCCCTCCACCCTGACCGGAGGGTGGGCCGAGCCGCACGAATGGGCGGACCCCGACTACTGGGTGCGCCATCTGCGCGAGCCCATCCGGTTCGCCTCCGCCGCGGTGTGCCTGCTGGAGGCCGAGCGGCTGCGCTTCTGCGAACTCGGCCCCGGCACCGCGCTCACCGCACTCGTCTCCCGCGCCACCGCGCAGAGCAGCGGCCGCACGGCCGAACTCGCCGTGGCCGTCTCGGCCGGCCCCGGCGACGGCTTCGAGGCGCTCGCCACCGCGCTCGGCCGCCTGTGGGCCGTCGGCACCCCGGTCGACTGGGACGCGCTGAACCAGACCGCCGACCGCCCCTTCGTCCGGCTCCCCGGCTATCCCTTCGCCGCGCAGCGCTTCTGGCGGCACGAGCGCGCCGCAACCCCCGCCGTCGCGGGGGACGACGGGCCCGAGGAGCTGACCACGCCGGTCGCGCGGATCTCTCCGCGCGGCGCCGTCACCGGGCCGGCCGAGCCGCTGCGCGTCGCGCTGATCGCGCCCGCCGCCGACCGGTCGCCGTCCTCCCTGGCCGCCGGGCTCGCGGCCCGGCTCGAGCGGGCCGGCCACCAGGTCGAGCTGCTCGCCCCCGGTGCCTCCCCGCGCGTCCCGGCCCGGCACGTCGTCGACCTCACGCTCGCCGGCGGCCTGCCGCCGGGCCCGGACCACTCGGCCGAACCGGGCGATCCCGAGGCCCTGGCCCGCTGGCTGGACCGCGGCCTGCTCGCCCCGGCCCGCGCACTCGCCGCCCACGGCACCGCGGTGCGCGCGGTGCACGTCGTCACCCGGGGCCTGCTCCCGGTGGCCGCGGACGAGCGGCCGGACGCGTCCGCCGCGGCCGTCCTCGGCCTGGTCCGCTGCGCGCCGCACGACCTGCCCGGTGTCTCCGCGCACCTGGTCGACCTGGACCCGTCGCCGGGCGGCGGCCCCGAGGCCGCCGACCTCGACGCGCTCGTGGCGGAGATCCTCGACCCGGACCCGCAGGACGTGGCCCTGCGCGCCGGCCTGCGCTACACCGTGCGCTACGAACCCGCCCCGGCCGACCGGCCCACACCGGTCCGGCGCGGCGGCGTCTACCTGCTGCTCGGCGGCAACGGCCGGATCGGCGCCGCCGCCGCCCGGGCGCTGAGCGAGGAGGCCCCCTGCGCACTGGTCCTCGCCGGCCGCACGGCGGGCCGGCCGGCCCCGCCCGAGCAGGCGGCGACCCTGGCCCGGGTGGCCGCGCTGGGATCCACGGTCGAGGAACTCGTGCTGGACGTCACCGACGCGGCCGCCGTGCGGGCCGCCGTCGCCGGGCTCGTCGCCCGGTACGGACGGCTGGACGGGGTGCTGCACCTCGCCGGGCACACGGACACCGGCGAGTTCCGCGAGCTGACCGAGACCGGCCCGGAGGAGGCGCTCGCCATCACCGCCGCGAAGGTCCAGGGCGCGGCGGTCCTCACCGAGGCACTCCGTGACACGGACTGCGACTTCGTCCTCCTGTACTCGTCGATCTCCACCGTCCTCGGCGGATTCCGGTTCGGGGCGTACGCGGCGGGCAACGCGTACCTGGACGCCCTGGCGGCCCGCCCGCGGCCCGCGCGGGGGCCGGTGTGGCGCAGCGTGCGCTGGGACGGCTGGAGCGCCGACGGCGCGTCACGGCCCGACGCGCTGGGAACCGACGCGGGGGTCCGACTGCTGCGCCGGGCGCTGCGCTCCAGCGCTCCGGTGCTGGTCGCCGCCGCCGGAGACCTCGCGGCGCGGCGCCGCAGGGTCGCCGCCGCGCTGGCCGAGGTCGGCGGCGCGGCCGGGACGGCCGCCGCCCTCGGCGGCGGATCCGTGCTCGCCGCGGTGGCCGCGGCCGTGGCCGAGGTCACCGGTCAGGCGTGCACCGACCCGGCGCAGGGACTCGCCGGCCTCGGCGTCGACTCGCTGCAGATGATGCAGATCGCCGCGCGGCTGCGCGCCGGCCTGGGCACCAGGGCGTCACTGGCCGAGATGCTGCGCGCGAGCACGCTCGGCGCGCTGGCCGAGGTGTGCGCCGACGGCGACGGTCCCGACCCGTGCGGCCCGGCCGCGACGGGCCCCGCCGCCCTCGCCGCCGAGCCCTCGGACGCGCTCTCCACCATGCAGCAACGCCTCTGGTACCTCTGGCAGTTCGACCCCGAATCGAACCACTACAACGTCCCGTTCGGCTGGCGGCTGCCACGGCTGGACGAGGCCGGCGCCCGCGCGGCCGTGGCCGCCCTGCTGCGGCGGCACACCGAACTGCGCACCCGGTACGTGCCCGGGCCCGACGGCGCCCCGCGCCGCGTCACGGCCCCGGTGGGGCAGGTGCCCGTCGAGACCGTCGACCTGGGCGGCACGGCCGCCGGCGAGGCGGAGCTCGAGGCGGCGTTCCAGCGCGCGGCGCTGCCGTTCGTCCGCCGGCCGTTCGACCTCGAGCACCACGCCGTCCGGGTCCTGATCGCCACCGAGCCCGCGGCCACGCGGGTCCTGCTGGTGTGTCACCACGTCACCATGGACGCCTGGTCGGTGGACGTCCTGCGGCGCGACCTGGTCGCCCTGGCCGGCGGGACGGCGCCGGAGCGGCTCGCGCTCCCGCCGGCGGACTACAGCGACTTCGTCGGCTGGGAGCGGTCGCTCCCCGCCGACGTGCGCGAACGCGACCTCGCCTACTGGCAGGACGTCATCGGCGGACTCGACCCGTCCGCCCCCGTCGCCGACACCGCGGCCGACGGCGTGCCCGGCGAGGCCGCCGTGCTGCGCCGGCTGCTGCCCGCGCGGCTGACCCGGCGGCTGCGCCAGGCCGCGAGCGAGCAGGGCACCACGCTGTACGCGCTCGCGCTCACCGCCGCCGCGGTGGCCCTGGCGCAGTGGTCGGGCCGGCCCGAGGTCGTCGTCGGGTCGAACCTCGCCAACCGCGCGCTGCCCGAATTCGAGTCGGTCGTCGGCATGTTCGTGGACCCGGTGGTGCTGCGGCTGCGGCCGTACGCCGCGGGCGGACGGCTGCGCGACGCCGTCGGCCACGTCCGCGAGGTCTTCCTCGGCGCCCTCGAACACGCCTCGACCCCCTACCAGGACGTGGTGAACCGCTCCGGACTCGGCGGCCAGGAGCAGCGCAATCCGCTCTTCTCCGTCGTCGTCACGATGTTCGACGGTGAACAGCTCCCCGCCGGCGCGGACGAGGTCACCTCGCTGCGGCTGCCGCCGCCCGCCGCGGTCAAGTTCGACCTCTGCATCGAGTTCCTGCCCCACCCGGACGGGCTGACCATCCACCTCCTCTACCCGCCCGCCCGGTACCTGCGCGCCACCGTCGAACGCTTCACCGAGCGGCTGGCCGCGCTGCTGACCGCGCTCGCCGAAGGCCGGGACGACGAACCGCTGCCCGCGCCGCAGACCCCGCGGACCGCGGACGGCAACCGCTTCGCCCGTCGCTTCGCCCTGACCGGGCGGACCGCCGCCCCCGCCCCCGCCCAGACCTCTTCCGTCTCGTGAGGCACGCCATGACCACCACCACCCCCGGCACGCTGGCCGCCGTCCTCGCCGCCCGGGCCGCCGAGGCCCCCGACCACCCGGCACTCACCGACCGTTCGCGCCGGTGGACCTGGGCCGACCTGGACCGCAGGGCCCGGCAACTGGCCTGGGCGCTGCGGGAAGCCGGGGTCCGGCCGCGCGACCGCGTCGCCGTGGTCGGCGGCCGCCGCGCCGAAACCGTGCTCGGCCTCCTCGGCGTCCTGTACGCGGGCGCCGCCTACTGCGTCGTCGACACGGCGTTCCCGGCCGGGCGCCGCGCCGCGCTGCTCGACCGGCTGCGCCCGGCCGCCGTCGTGGAGGCCGACCCGGGCGCGACGCCCGGCGGCCTCGACTGTCCGCTCGTCCCGCTCGACGCGACGGCCGACGGGCCGGCCACCGCCGGGCCCGCCGCGGCGAGCCCGTCCGACCTCGCCTACGTGCTCTTCACCTCCGGCTCCACCGGCACCCCCAAGGGCGTGCAGATCGAGCAGCACTCGGTGCTCAACATGGTGCAGGCGGTGGAGGAGTTGGCGCCCTGCCTGAACCGGCCGGTCGGGACCATGGTCGCCGGCCCCGGTTTCGACGTGACCGTCTGGGAGGTGTTCAACATCCTCGTGAACGGCGGCACCGTCCACGTCCCCGACGACGAGGTGGTGCGCGACCCGGCACGGCTGTGGGACGAACTGTGCGAGCGGCGGGTCAACCACGCCTACCTGCCCGCCGGCCTGCTGGCCGAGCTGGTGGAGACCGCCGAGCAGCGGGCCGCCCGCGGCGACCGGAGCTGCGTACTGGACCGCGTGCTGGTCGGGGTCGAGCCGCTGCCCCAGCGGCTGCTCGGCCGGCTGGTCGCGGCCGTGCCCGGGCTGCGCCTGATCAACGGCTACGGGCCGACCGAGTCCACCGTCGTCGCGACGATGCACCTGTTCGACGGGGTCGAGGACCCCTGGCGCCGCACGCCCATCGGCCGGGCGGTCGCCGGCACGGCCGTCCACCTGCTCGACGACGGCCTGCGCCCGGTGCCCGCCGGCGAGGTCGGCCAGATCGTCCTGACCGGCGTCGGCCTGGCCCGCGGCTACCTGGACGCGCCGGAGCAGACCGCGGCCGCCTTCGTCCGGCTGCCCGACTCCGGCGAACGCGCCTACCTGACCGGGGACTACGGCAGGCTGCTGCCCGGCGGGGCCCTGGAGTTCGCCGGCCGCCGCGACAGCCAGCTCAAGATCGACGGCGTCCGGGTCGAACTCGGCGAGACCGAGGCCGTGCTCGGCGCGCACCCCCTGGTGCGCCGCGCCCTGGCGATCGTCACCACCACCCCCGTCGGCCCGCGGCTCGCGGCCGCGGCGGAGGTCCCGGACCCGCACGCCCCCGGCCTCGCCGAGGAGTTGGGCGCCTGGGCCGCCGAACGGCTGCCGGCCGCCGCCCGCCCCACCCGGATCGTCCTGGCCGCGGCCTTCCCGCTCACCTCGAACGGCAAGGTCGACACCGCCGCCCTGCTCGCCGACCGCTCGCGGCCCGCCGGCCTCGGGCCGGTCACGGCCGCCGAGGGCGAGCACGAGCAGCTGATCCTCGACGTCTGGCGGGAAGTCCTCGACACCCCCTGGCTGGGTGTGACGGACCGCTTCCCGGCCGTCGGCGGCAGCTCGCTGGCGGCCATGCACATCGCGTCCCGGCTGCGCCGGCACGGCCTGGACGTGGGCGCGACGGACACCCTGGCCGCCGGGACGGTGCGCGGCCTCGCGCGAAGGCTGGCCACCGCGCGGCCGGCCGGCGGGCCCGTCCTGCCGGACGGGACCGCGCGCCTGGGCCGCAGGGGCGCCGCCCGCACCCAGGAGGGGCTGTGGGCCTGGCGCGAGCTGCACCCGGACAGCTCCGACACCACCGTCGTGCACGCCGTCCGGCTGGAGGGCCCCTGCGACCACGACCGCCTGCGGCGGGCCGTGGCCCGGGTCGCCGCCCGGCACGAGGCGCTGCGCACCGTCTTCGCCGTCGACGACGACGGGCGGCCGGTCCAGATCGTCCGGCCCGCGCCCGACGCGGACCGCACCCCGTTCGACGTCCGTGCGGCGGCCGACCGGGACGAGGTCCAGGCCCGGATCGACCACTGGCTGCGCCACCGGTTCGACGTCTCCCGACGCTGCTGGCACACCGAGCTGGTGACCGCGCCCGACACCGCGGTGCTCGTCCTCGCGGCCGACCACCTGGTGTTCGACGGCTGGTCGGCGGAGCTCTTCGAGGCCCACCTGGCCGAGGCCTACCACGACCCCGACGCGGAGCCCGCCCTCGCCCCCGGCGCCCACCCCGCCGATGCCGCCGAGGCGCAGCGGCGCCTGCTCGCCGGGCCGCAGGGCGAGCAGTTGCGCCGGTACTGGGCCGGGGCGCTGGACGGTTTCACCGACACGATGCTCCTGCCGGAGCCCTTCGCCGCCGGGCCCGTGCCCGCGCGCCGCACCGGTGTGCTGGAGCAGGACCTGGACGCCACCGCCTGCGCGGCCCTGAGCACGCTCGCGGCCGCGGCCGGCACCACCCGCTTCACCGCGGTCGTCGCCGCCCTCAAGGCGTACCTGCACCTGCGCGGCCTCGGCCCGGACAACACGGTGAGCATCGCGGCGTCCACCCGTGACACCTTCGACGCGCACAGCGCCATCGGCTACTTCGTCAACCTCGTGCCGCTGCGCGACCGCGTCCGGGAGGACGAGCCGTTCCCCGCGTACCTGCGTGCCGTGGCCGCCCTGGCCGGCGAGGCGCTCGACCACGCGGCGCTGCCGTTCGAGGACGTCATCCAGCCGCTCGGCTTCACCGGCGGCACCCCCGGGCCGGCGCGGGTCGTCGTCGCGCAGCACATCGCACCCGCGGGCCCGCGCACCGCCGCGGGGCTCACCTTCGGCCCCTGGCCGTCGATCCCGAGCAACGCCGTGTACGACCTCGCGCTGTTCGTCGAGGACGGCGAACGGATCCGGCTGCGCTGGCTGTGCGACCCGGCGCAGTTCCTGGAGGGCACCCGCGAGCGGCTGGCCGAGGGATTCGCGGCGTTCCTCGCGGCGCTCGCCCAGAGCCCCGGGCTGCCCCTGGGCGAACTGCCCGCGATGGGCCGCGCCGAGGAGCGGACGGTCCTCGGCGGACCGGGCCGGCCGCTGCCGCCGCCGGCCCCGCGCGAGACCCTCACCGCACTCGTCGACGGCCACGCCGCCCGCGACCCGCACGCCACCGCGGTCATCGACGGGGACCATCACCTCGACTACGCGCACCTGGTGGCCCGGGCAGCGGCCATCGCGGCCGCACTCGGCGCCGACGCGGACCAGCGGCACCCGGTCGTGGTGGTGCTGGAGAAGTCGGCGGACCTCGTCGCGGGCCTGCTGGCCGTACTCAAGGCGGGCTCCTGCTACCTCCCGCTGGCGCCCGAGCACGCGCCCACCCGGCTGGCCGACCTCGCCCGCCAGTCCGGCGCCCGGGTCGTGCTGACCCGCAGCGGCCTGATCGACTCCGCCGCACTGCCCGACGGCATGTCGGCCGTCCTGGTCGACCGCGTGGGCGACGGCTCCGTCGACGGTTCCGCCGACAGTTCCACCGACTGCTCCGCCGGGCACGGACCCCGACCGGACCGGCAGCCCGCGCACGACTCGCTGGCCTACGTGATGCCGACCTCCGGCACCAGCGGCGTCCCCAAGCTCGTCGGCGTCCCGCACCACGCCGTCGTCCGGCTCGTCCACGACAGCACCACGCTGCCGCTGGGGCCGCAGGACCGCACCCTCCTCGTGGCCAACTCGTCCTTCGACGCGGCGACCCTCGAGGTGTGGGGCGCACTGGCCAACGGCGGGACGGTCGTCGTTCCGACGGCCCGGGAGCTCGAGGATCCGCTGCTGCTGTGCCGGGCCGTCGAACGCCACCGGATCACCACCGGCTTCTTCACCGTCACCCTCTTCGCCCGGATGGTGGAGGCCGCGCCGGCCGCCCTCGCCGGCATGCGCCACCTGCTGGTCGGTGGCGAGGCCGTACCGCCCGAGCTGTTCGCCGAGGCGGCCCGCTCCGTGCCGCGCGACATCCTGGTGAACGGCTACGGCCCGACCGAGAACACGACGTTCTCCTGCTGCCACCGGCTGGACCGGGATCCCGTCACCGGCCGGTCGGTGCCGATCGGCCGCGCGATCGACGGGTCCACGGCGCATGTGACGGACGAACGGCTCCGGCCGCTGCCCGTCGGAGCCGTCGGCGAGATCGTCGTCGGCGGCCCGGGCCTGGCCGTCGGCTACCTCAACGACCCGGACCTGACCGAGCGGCGCTTCCCCGCCCACCCCTGGGCGCCCGGTGAGCGCGTGTACCGCACCGGGGACTACGGGCGGGTGCTGCCGGACGGCACCCTGGAGTACCTCGGCCGCCGGGACAAGCAGCTGAAGATCCGCGGCTTCCGGATCGAGGCCGGCGAGGTCGAGACCGCCCTCGCCGCCCACCCCGCCGTGCGCCACGCCGTCGTCTTCGCCGTGGACTCGCCCACCGGCCGCCAACTCGCGGCCGCCGTCGAAACGGTGGCCGTCGAAACGGTGGCCGTCGAAACCGCGGCCGGCCGCGTCGCGACGCCCGAGGAACTGCGCGACTGGCTCGGCGGGCGGCTGCCCGGCTACCTCGTGCCCGCACGGGTGGGCGTGTACCGGCACCTGCCGCTCACGGTCAACGGCAAGGTCGACACGGGCGCGCTGGCCCGGGAGATGCAGGGCTGCGGGCAGAGCGCGACGGGGCCCCGGCCCGCCGCCGAGCGCGCCAGGACGCCCACCGAGGCAGTGGTCCTCGACGTCCTCGCAGACGTCCTGGCAGCACGGCTGGGCCCCCACGACAACGTCTTCCACCACGGCGCCGACTCCATGGCCGTCCTGGCCCTGTGCGCCCGGCTCGCCAAGCGCCTCGACCGGCAGGTGCCGTCGAACGTCGTCTTCGAGCACCCCACCGCACGCGCACTGGCCACCCGGCTCGCCCCGACCGCACGGTCCGAGGACACGCAACGCACCGCCCTGCTCAAGCGGGTCGCCGCCGCCCGGGCAACGCGAGCACCCCGCTGACCCTGCGCGGCCGCAGGCAGACCGCTCAAATCCGGTGCGCGCGCACCGGCCAGCCCGCCACCGTGGCCGACGTCGACCACGGTGGCGGGCTGCGCAGCACACCCGGCCCGCTGCGCAGCGTCGCCCTGGCCCGACCCCGGGCTACCGCCGCCGGTCCGCCGCCGACTCGGACGACGCGCCCCACTGGCGCGGCACGGACTGGGAGTAGTTCGTCATGTTCGTCCGCGCGAGGCGGCCGTTGGGGATGATCATCAGGTGGTTCGACGGGTTGCGCACACCGCCGAGGGCCACCCCGTCCCCGTCCGGCGTTCACCGAGGCCGCACCCGCGCTGACGGGAGCACTGACTACCACCACGCCCCGCCAAGGGCGGTGGGATCCCCGCTACACCCCGGGCCCCCTGGTGCACGCGACGACCTCTGGCGCACACCCAGGCCCGCTGGCTGCGCGCAGCCGTCCGGCACGGGCGTGCAACCTGCCCGCTCCGGCTGTGCCCGCCTTCCTCGATGCCACCGTCGGCGGCCGCACCCCCCGCGAGGAAATCGTCTGGATGCTCGCCGTCGCGGCCGCTTATCAGGAGGTCGACGCCCGCGAGCCGGCGTAGCCGACGCCGAGGCCCGGCCGCCGAAGGTGTCAGGGATCGGCGGCTGGGCGGTGCGGCGGCGGTCAGTGGTCGACCAGGGCGTCACCGAGACCGTCGGCCCAGCTGCCGCAGGTCCCGTAGTCATGACGGTGGCCCACAACCCGGCGCCCGTACCGATGACGTTCCGGTGGACCGGGTTCGTTACGGAAAGTCATCGCGGTGTGAGCTGGATCCCCTTGAGGGGGGTGTCGGAACGGGGTGGCTCGTGACGGTTCTCACGCGCTCAGCGTGCCTGCGACCCTTCCTAGTAGGTCGTTCCCGGTCCCGCGTCCCGCAGTCACCCGGCTGATCGGCGGCGCTGCCGCGCTCCCGTGCCTGAGGGCTGTTCCCCCCGCGTTTCCGCAGACCAAACGGGTGCAAATGGGCACAAAAGTCCGCGCTTTTCCAGGTTTGACTCCCCGGGCGACGGGAACCGTCCCGCGTCCGACGAGCGCGTTCGCCCGGCTCCGCTACGACGCCGCGTCGTAGCGGGCACCCCTTGGAGCCGGGCCCCGACCCCGCTAACAATGGCTCAGTCGCCAGCTGCGGCGGCGGTTCGTACCGCTGCCGCAACTCCCGCCCGGCGGTCACCATTCGTGACCACCCCGGTGCCGACCCCCGCCCGCCGGCCCTCTCGGGCCCGCCGAGCCGCGGGGCCAGGCGCCCCCACGATTGAGGTCGAACTCCCCCATGCCCGTGATCTCCACCCGCATGCGCAAGTCCGCCGCCCTGCTCACCAGCGCCCTCGGCATCGCCGCGATCGGCGCCGCCATCGTCCCGACCGCCGCCTCGGCCACCACGCCGCAGCAGCTGGCCGCGAGCATCGTCCCCGCCGACCAGCTCGCCTCCTTCGACCAGATCATCTCCCACGAGAGCGGCTGGAACGTCACCGCGACCAACCCCTCCTCGGGCGCCTACGGCCTGGGCCAGGCCCTGCCCGGCAACAAGATGGCCTCCGCCGGCGCCGACTGGAAGACCAACGCGTCCACCCAGATCAAGTGGGCCTACGACTACATGAACAGCCGCTACGGCAGCCCGAACCAGGCCTGGGCCTACTGGCAGGTCCACCACAACTACTGATCGGCCGCAACCGCCGATCGGCCACCCGCGAAGGACCCGCGGACGTCACAAGCCGAGTCCAGGGCCGAACAGGGTCCAAAGCCGAGGGGCCCGGTGCGCACACCACGCGCACCGGGCCCCTCGGCTCGCCCGCGACAGCCCGCGCTGTCGGGACCTCGGTCAGTCGATGCCTTCGACGATGCGGAAGTCGCGCTCGACGCCGTCGGAGAGGACGGCCAGGGCCTCCTGGTAGGCCGCACTCTCGCGTGCCGCGACGGCCTGTTCGAAGCTGTCGAACTCGATCAGGATGGTGCGCTCGGCGATTCCGGCGTCGTATGCGGCGACCCGACCGCCACGGGCGAAGGTTCGACCGCCCCCGGCCTGGACGGCCGGACCGGCCAGTTCGTTGTAGGCGGCCAGCTTCTCAGGGTCTGAAATGGTGCGGTAGACGCTGACCCAGTAGCCCTTGGGCATGGAACCTCCGGTGTTTCCGACTCGGATGAGTGCATCTGACTTACGGGTTGGTCCCGGACGGGCGTCGGCGGGCGAGAACGAGGCTTGTCAGCGTCGTGATCGCCATGGCGCCGATGCCGACCAGCGCCGCGGTGGTGTAGGCGCTGTCGTCGGGGAAGAGCTGGCCGGGGTCGGTGCCCGCGGCGAGGATCAGGCCGCCGATGGCGCTGCCCAGGGAGTATCCGACGCTGCGGACGACGTAGTTGAAGCTCATGGCGCTCGACGTCTCGCTCTTGGGGGTGACGGCCAGGATGACGCCGGGCATCGCGGCCGAGAAGCCGCCGACGCCGAAGCCGAGCACGCCCATCGCCGCGAACAGTTCGGCCAGGTCCGACCGGGCCGCCGCGAACAGGGCGAACCCGCCGGCGACCACGACGGCGCTGCCGGCCAGGAGCAGGGGGTCGGCGATCCGCGTCCGGACCCGGGGCGTGAGCTTGCCGGCGACGAACCCCAGCACTGAGAACGGGATGAGGACCAGCCCGGCGACGAAGGTCGTCAGCCCGAAGCCGTAGCCGGCGCCGTGCGGCGTCTGCGCGTACCGGGTGATGAGCGTGAGCAGGAGGTACATGCCGATCCCGCCGACGAACATGGCGAGGTTCGCGCCGGCGACCGCCGGGTGCCGCACCGCCCGCACATCGACCAGGGGCGTCGTTTTGCGCAGCTCGATGACGGCCCAGACGCAGAACAGCACCACCGCGATGACGGCGAGGCCCGCCGCCACGGCGAGGTGCCGGCTCCACAGATTCCGTTCGCCGGCGAGGAACAGCACCAGGAGCAGCGCAGCGGCCAGGACGACCGCGCCTGCCACGTCCACGTGGGCGGAGCGGCCTTCGGGGGCTTCGGGCATACAGCGCCACGCGGTCAGGAGGGCGGCGGCGGTGACGACCAGGCCGAGGCCGTAGGCGGCCCGTACCCCGCCGAGCTCGGCGAGCAGTGCGGCCAGCGGGTAGCCGACGCCGGCCCCGATGATCGAGACCACCGAGACCAGGGCGATCACGGCCGCGCTGCGCTCCTCGGGGAGGTGGTCCCGGGCCACGCCCATCATCAGCGCCGTCAGCCCGAGCCCGACGCCCTGGGCCGCCCTGCCGGCCAGCAGCCACGCGAACGGGAGTGGCAGCACGGTGAGCGCGCTGCCGGCGACGACGACCGCCAGCGTGGCGAGGATCGTGGCCCGCCGGTGCGGGCCGGCTCCGAGCCGGCCCAGGACCGGCGTAGCGACGGCGCCGCTGAGCAGCGCGACGGTCAGTGTCCACTGCGCGCTGCCGAGCGAGACGTGGAACGAGGTCGCCACGCTGGTGATGAGCGGCGCCCCGAGGCTGCCGACCGCCGCCACGACCAGAGCGATGAACATCAGGGCGGGGACCAGCAGCCGCGCCTCGGAACGCTCCACCGGGAATGCCTTCGCCGCGACCCCGCCGACCGGCTGCCCGGTCACTGCTTCGGCCCTTCGCGGTCCTGGCTTTCGAGCTCTGCCAGATGCTGCAGCGCCGGAAGGGCCGCCACCAGCGCCTCGACCTCGTCGCCGGTGAGCTCGCCGATCAACCGCTCGAACGCGTGGACGCCCGCCTGGCGCCGCGTCCGGACATAGGAGGCGCCGGCCTCGGTGAGGCACACCAGCGTGACCCGCTTGTCGGACGCGTCGCCCCGCCGCTCGACCAGACCGGACTCCTCCATCACCCGGACCAGGGCGGTCATCGCCGGCTGGGTGACGCCCTCGACCGCGGCCAGATCGGTGATGCGCCGCGGGCCGGTCCGGTCCAGGGTGGCCAGGGTGGCGGCGGACGTCAGGCTCATGTCCCGGGGCAGGCGTCTCGCGCCCCTGGTGGCCAGGCCGTAGAGGGCTGCCCCGATGGCGGCGGACGCGCCAGGGGCGGTGTCTTGACGACTCATGCTCGAAGCATAGCATTTTTATATTCATCGTTTATGGAAATGGTCGACCGGCGCGGGCGGCCTCGACCGCTGGGAGCCGGTGGAACGAGCCCGCCGTCTTCGACAGGCACGACCCTCCGCACCACCGGCCCGCATCGAGTTCCCTCCGCCGCCAACCCGCACCGCAGACAAAAGCGGCATCGTCGACGGCAAGAAGATCGTCATCGATCAGGTCGAACCGGTCCAGGCCTGCCCGGCCGCCACCGGGAACGCCGCCCCGCCCGACACCGGCGTCCCCCGGTCATGCCCGCCGCCGCGCTGCGGGACACACCGCAGGCCCGACCGGCGCGCACGGCCGGCCAGCGCGGGCCCACCGAGGACGACGCCAAAGCGGCCCGGAGCCGGGCCGAGGAACTCCAGGCCCAGCGCCCGCCCCCGATGAACGACCGCGGCACGACCGCCGTCATCGGCGTCTACAGCACTGTCACCAAGACCTGGACCAACCGGATCGCCATCGAGGGCGGCGGCACCCCGCCGCCAGGCTGGCAGCTGCGCCCCGGCGAGAAGTTCGTCCAGGCCGACGGCGCCGCCGGCCGACCGGTCATCCACGCGGAGGAGACCATCGTCGACAGCCCTCAGGCCAGACGAGGTCATCGGCTTCGGCGGCACCTCGCGCAACATCCGCCAGGACCTCTGCTACCGGGCCCTGGCCGGGCGCGGCATCACGTTCGGCGGAGCCGGCGACCGCGGCGGCGCCCCGGACAAGTCCCCCTACTCGACCTTCTGGTCCGAAGGCTGGTGACGTAGCCGTCCACGAAGCACGAACGTCCGGGCCTTCGCGCCACCGGTCCCGCTGGCCGAGCAGCACGCGGTCACCCTGCTGTAGGCGGCGGCCTTCTGGCACCTCAGGCGTGGGGGTGCTCCTGGCCTGCTTCCGGGTCAGGGCCGGTCGAGGGCCGGTCCGCTGCGCAGGCCCCAGGACGCGGAGGGCTTGATCACGACGGGGGGTCGGGGCCAGGATCTCCCCCGGTTGGATCACAACGGGGGGAAGCCGTGATGTCGGAGGACCGGTCGGTCGGTCGTGGGCTGAGACAGCGCCACATCGCCATGATCGCGCTGGGCGGTGCGATCGGAGCCGGGCTGTTCGTCGGCTCCGGTGTCGGGATCGCCGCGGCGGGGCCCGGGATCGTGGTGTCGTACGTGGTGGCCGGGGTGCTCACGGTGCTGGTCATGCGGATGCTCGGCGAGATGTCCGCCGCCCGCCCCGGCTCCGGGTCGTTCTCCGCGCACGCCACCCGTGCCTGGGGGCCGTGGGCCGGGCTGCTGGCCGGCTGGATGTACTGGGCGCTGCTGGTGGTGAGCGTGGCCGCGGAGGCGATCGGGGCGTCCCGGATCGTGGCGGGATGGCTGCCGCAGGTGCCGGCCTGGGTGTGGGTGGCGGCGTTCATGGCGCTGTTCACCGGGACGAACCTGGCGGGCGTGCGGCACTTCGGCGAGCTGGAGTTCTGGTTCGCCGGGGTGAAGGCGGCCTCGATCTGCGCGTTCATCCTGCTCGGCGCCGCCGCCGTGCTCACCGGCCGGACTCCGGCCGCGGAGAACCTGGCCGCGCACGGCGGCCTGCTGCCGCACGGCTGGCACGGGGTCGCGGTGGGCACCATCGCGGCGGTGTTCGCGTACGGCGGGCTGGAGACGGTGACCATCGCCGCCGCCGAGTGCGAGGACCCGGTGGCCGCGGTGCGCCGGGCGGTGCGCACGGTGCTGTGGCGGGTGGCGCTGTTCTACATCGGCTCGATGGCGGTGATCGTCGCCGTGGTGCCGTGGGACGACCCGGCGGTCACCGGCGGCCCGTACGCGGCGGCGATCGGCCGGATCGGGGTGCCGGGCGCGGCTCAGCTGATGAACGCCGTCGTGCTGGTGGCCCTGCTGTCGGCGATGAACGCCAACATCTACGGCTCCTCGCGGATGCTGCACGCCCTCGCCGCCCGCGGCGACGCCCCACGCCTGCTGGCCAGCCGCAACCGGTCGGCCGACCGCGGCGGAGACGGCGACGGCGGCGGCAGCAGCGACTTGGCCGACACGGCCGGGACGGTCCGCGCCGTGCTCGCCTCGGCCGCGTTCGGCTTCGCGTCGGTGGTGCTCAGCCTGCTGTGGCCGCGGACCGTCTTCCCGTTCCTGCTGAACTCGATCGGGACGGCGATCCTGGTGGTCTGGATCCTGATCGCCGCTTCCCACCTGCGGCTGCACGGCCGGCCGCAGCGCACGGACGGGCCGGAGCGGCACGGGCCGGAGTACGGACCGGAGCAGGAGCGCGGGCTGCGGCAGGCGGCCCCGATGCGGGGCTTCCCGTACCTGGGTTACCTGGCGCTGGCGACGATGGCCGGGGTGCTGGTGTTCATGCTGGTGGACCCGGACAGCCGCAGCCAGGTGCTCTGCACCGGCGCGTGGACGGCGGTGCTGCTGCTGGTGGCCGGGCTGCGGCGGCACCGTCGCGGGCCGAACGCCGGGCCCGCCGTCGCCATGGTCAATGCAGCAGTGGCCACTGCCGCCGTGGCCACTGCCGTCGGGGTCACTGCCGTCGGGGTCACTGCTCCCGTGCGTACCGCGCCAGGAACAGGTCGACCCCTGAGCTGATCATCCGGTGCATCGCGGCCTCGTCCAGTTCGGCCTCCGGGCGGAACGTCCGCACCAGCTGCGGCACGCCCACCGTGCAGGCGACCAGCTGCTGCACGGCCAGCGCCGGGTCCTCCACGGCGAGCACGCCGCGGCGGTCCAGTTCGGCGAAGGCCTCGATCAGCGGGCCGTTGTTCATGTCGTAGCTGACCCGGTACCAGAGCTGGCCCAGCTGGGGGAAGCGGTCGATCTCGCCGATCACCAGGCGGCGCAGCGACATGATGTCGGGGCGCAGCAGGATGCGGGTCCAGTCGAGGGTGAGCGTGATCAGCGCGGAGCGCAGGTCGTCGGCCTCGGCGATGGTGGAGTTCCACGGCTTGAGGTCCTCGTAGGTGGTGGGCAGTATGCCGCCGATCACCGCGAGGAAGAGCCGTTCCTTGTTGCCGAAGTGCTTGTAGATGGTCGCCTTGGAGACGCCGGAGCGCGCGGTGATGGCGTCCATCGAGGCGGCGGAGTAGCCCTCTTTCAGGAACTCGACCAGGGCCGCGTCGATGATCGCCTGCCGGCGCCGCTGGGCGGCGTCGACCGGGCTCGGGATGATCGGGATGCCGAACTCGTCGATCGGCTGGGGGCTGTCGGCGGCCATCGGGGGTTCTCCTCGTGGTGCTGGGTGCTGGGTGCCGGGTGTTGGATGCTTCGGGGAGAGACGGTACGGGCCAGTATAGGAAACTGAACGGTCCGGTCGTGCGCCTGGCACCTGAGGCCTGGGCCGCGGCGACTCCGGCGGCACCCGGCGGCGCGCCCGGTCAGTGCACCAGCGAGGCAAAGTACGGGCCCAGCCCGGCGATCCGCTCGCCGAACGCCGCCAGCTGCGGGCCGAGCGCCGCACCGAGCAGGAACACCAGGTTGAACAGCCCGATCGCCTCCGGCCGCCGCTGCGGCGTCACGGCCTCGGCGGCGGCGCCGGTCAGGACGCCCTGGCCGCCCGCGTTGACGCAGGCGCTGGCCCCGGCGCCCAGCAGCACCAGCGACGCCCAGGGGCCGAACGCGGCGAGCGTGAGTGCGGCGAACGAGACGCCGAGCAGCAGGCCGGCGGTCCACCGCAGGCCCAGCCGGGGCGCGGCGCGCACCAGCGACCAGGAGAGCAGCGCGCCGGTCAGAGTGGTGAGCGAGCCGGCGGCGCCGGTCTGGACGGTGCTCCAGCCGGTCAGCGCGGCGACCCGCCGCGGTGCGCCGTAGACCAGGCCGAAGTTGACGGTCGCCAGGACCAGCATCACCGCCGCGACGGCCCGGAAGCGCGGCACCGCCAGGACGTCCAGGCCGAGGAACGAGCGGCTCCCCACACCCGCGGCCGCACCCGCACCCCGCGCCGACTCCGGTCCGGTCCCGGCCATCGGTCCCGCGGCCGGTCCCGCGGCCGGTTCCGCGCACCCGCGCAGTGCGGCCGGCAGCACCGCCAGGGTCAGCACCGGCAGCACCAGGCAGGCCCGCCAGCCCAGCCCGGCCGCCACCGCCGCGCCGATGAACAGCCCGGCGGTGCCGCCCGCCGCGCTGCCGATCGCGACGACCCCGGAGGCGCGTCTGTCCGGTTGGCGCGCGGCCAGCTGGAAGGCGGCCACGTTGAACCCGGCCGCCCCGACCGCCAGCAGAGCGCGCCCGGCGACCAGCGGGCCGAGGGCCGCCCCCGCGGCGAGCGTGACCAGCACGCCGAGCAGCAGCGCCCCCGCGGAGGCCAGCAGCAGCGCCCGGGGGCCGCGCCGCCCGGCGGTGCCGGTGAGCAGCGGGGTGCCGAGCATCATGCCGAGCCCGTAGCCGCTCATCAGCCAGGCGGCGGAGCCGAGGCCGGTGTGCAGCTCGCGTGCGATGGCGGGCAGGACGAGGCTCGGGCTGGAGAGTCCGGCCGCCCCCGGGGCGGCGACCGCCGCGAGCAGCACACCGGTCCGGAGCGACCCCCGTACGCCCCGGCCGGCGCTGTCCGTCGGCGGCTCCGCCGGGAGCGTGCCCGCCCCTGCGGCCGTGTTCAGCACGCCCGGGCTCATTCCGGGATCCTGCCGAACTTTCCGTTTGCGAAGTCGAGTTGGGCCTGCCGGAGCTCGGCTGCGGTGTTCATCACGAACGGGCCGCCGCGGGCCACCGGCTCGCCGATCGGCTCGCCGGCCAGGACCAGCACCTCGGCCGGGCCGTGCGGCGCGGCGACGGAGATCCGCTCGCCGTCGTGGGCCAGTACCGCGAGCTGGCCGTCCGCCAGCGGCGCGTCGGGCAGCTCGACGGCGCCGGAGAGCACGTAGACGGCGGCGTTGTGGCCGAGCGGCACGGTGAAGTCGGCCCGTCCGCCTGCGGCGAGCACGGCATGGGCGAGCAGGACCGGCAGGTGCGTCTCGAAGGGTCCGGCCACGCCGTGGCTGCGGCCCGCGATCACCTTGACCCGGCTGCCGTCCTCGGTGTGCACCACCGGGATGGTGTCGGGCCCCTGGTTCTGGCTGCGGGCCGGGAGGTCCTTCAGTCGGGCGGGCAGGTTCACCCAGATCTGGAGCATGTGCTGGCGGCCGCCGTGGGCGAGCAGTTCGGCGGTCGGCTCGTTGGAGTGGACGATGCCGGCACCGGCGGTGAGCCACTCGACCTCGCCGGCGACGCTGGTGCCGCGCCGGCCGGTCGAGTCGGCCCAGTCCATCGAGCCCTCGATGAGGTAGGAGACCGCCTCGAAGCCGCGGTGCGGGTGGGCGGGGGCGCCCTTGGCCTCGCCGGGGGCCAGCAGCAGCGGACCGGTCTGGTCGACCATCAGGAACGGGTCGAGCATCGGGAGCTCGGCCACCGGGAACGGGCGGCGGACGGGGAAACCGGCGCCCTCGAAGGTGTGCACGGGATCGATGACGGTGGTGGTCGAACGGACGGTGGTGATCGAACGGACGGGGGCGGCCTGGGCCGCGGCGAGCTGAGTCGTCGTCATGCCGAGAACTGAACTACACGACCCAGTTCAGAGTCAATACTGAACCGTCTCGTTGACACATTGAACTGAACAGTTTAGATTTTCGGCGTCGGAACGACCGCAGGCCCAGCAGGGGTCGCCCCCACCGTCCTGACACCGCATGGCGGAAGGCCGTCGCCCTCGCCAGGCGACGGCCTTCCGCGCTGCCCGCAGGAGGCGGCCTTCGGGGCCGTCCAGGGCGGGAGGGGCAGGCTCCCGAGCGGAACCGGGGCGGGGGCGGCGTCAGACCTGGTAGCGGTCCGGGGCGAGCAGGTGCAGGTGTTCGGCGACCCAGTCGGAGGTGCGGCGCAGGCCCTCGTCCAGGCCCACCTGCGGCTGCCAGCCCGCCAGTTCGCGCGCCTTGCGGTTGTCGGAGAGCAGCCGCTCGACCTCGCTGCCGCCGGGGCGCAGCCGGGTCGGGTCGACGACGATCTCGGCGTCCTGGCCGGAGGCGGTGATCAGGGCCTTGGCCAGGTCGCCGATCGACACCTCGCTGCCGGTGCCGAGGTTGACGGTCTCACCGAGCGCGCGGTCGGCCCGGGCGATCGCCAGGAAGCCTTCCGCGGTGTCGGTCGCGTAGGTGAAGTCCCGAGTGGGGGTCGTCGAGCCGAGCCTGATCTCCCGTGCGCCGGAGTGGAGTTGGGCCAGGATGGTGGGGATGACGGCGCGGGCCGACTGGCGCGGGCCGTAGGTGTTGAACGGGCGGACCACCGAGACCGGCAGTTCGAAGGCGTGCCAGTAGGAGAGCGCCAGCATGTCCGCGCCGATCTTCGAGGCGGAGTACGGGGACTGCGGCTGCAGTGGGTGCTGTTCGTCGATGGGTGCGGTGATCGCGGTCCCGTACACCTCGCTGGTGGAGGTGTGCAGGAGGCGGGCGCCGTGCCGCAGGCAGGCGGCGGCGACGTTGTGGGTGCCCACGACGTTGGTGTGCACGTAGGCCTCGGGGGCCAGGTAGCTGTAGGGGATGCCGATCAGTGCGGCGAGGTGGAAGACGGTGTCGCAGCCGGCGACCGCGTCCAGAACGCGGCCGGGGTCGCGGACGTCGCCGGCGACCATCTCCACGGCGCTGTCGGGGTCGGCCAGGTAGCGGGCCAGGTATCCGCGTTCGGCGTACGGCTTGTAGTGCACCAGGGCGCGGACGCGGGCGCCGCGGGCGACGAGCAGATCGACCAGGGTGCTGCCGATGAAGCCCTCGGCGCCGGTGACCAGGACGGTCCGGCCGGTCCAGTCCTGGTGCGCGGTGGGGGTGTTGGGGTCGGTGGGGTGGTTCATGGTGGTCCTCCGGGTGGTCGGGGGCGGGCGGGTGGTCGGCGGTCAGCAGTCGTGGGGCGGTCAGCAGTCGTGGGGGGCGGTGGTGGGCGACGGCTCGGGCTGCGGGGTCCGGCCGATGACGCCGAGCACCTTGGCGGCCAGCAGGTCGGCGGCCCGTGCGTGGTCTCCCGGGTCGGCCGCCCGTGCCATCGCCGCCAGTCGGGCCGGATCGGCGAGCAGGGGGTCCACCAGTGCCGCCAGCCGCTCGCCGGTGCACTCGTCGTCCGGCAGCAGCAGGCCGGCTCCGGCGTCGGACAGGACGCGTGCGTTGTGGGTCTGGTGGTCGTGCGGCGCGTGCGGGTAGGGCACCAGTACGGCGGGCGTGCGGACGCTGGAGAGTTCGGCGACGGTGGCGGCCCCGGCGCGGCACACCATGAGGTCGGCTGCCGCGTAGGCCAGGTCCATCCGGTCCAGGTAGGCGACCGCGTGCGCCGTCGGGTTCCCCTCCAGCGCGGCCCGGACCTGCGCCAGCGCGGCCGGGCCGGTCTTGATCAGCAGCCGCCGGTCGGTGCGGTGGCGCCAGCGTCCGGCCAGTTCGACGGCGGCCGCGGTGAGCCGGGCCGCGCCGAGGCTGCCGCCGTTGAAGACCAGCAGCCGGGCGCCGTCGGGGACGCCGAAGTGCCGCCGGGCCTCGGCGCGCAGCGCCGCCCGGTCGAGTCGGGCCACGGCGCCGACCAGCGGCATCCCGACGGTCTGCGGCGAGCGGCCGGCGGGCAGGTGCTCGCGGGTGCGGTCGAAGGCGAGCGCGATGTGCGGGGTGAGCCGGGCGGCGAAGCGGTTGGCCCGCCCGGGCACCGCGTTCGACTCGTGCACCACGCTAGGCAGCCCGGCCATCCTGGCGCCGACGATCACCGGTGCGCTCGGGTAGCCGCCCATGCCGACCGCCACCTGGGCGCCCTGGGCCCGCAGGATCTGGCGGCAGTCCCGGCCGGAGCGCATCAGCGCCGCGGGAAGCAGGTAGCGGCGGGGGCCGAGGGAGGCGTCGAAGGGGATCATGTCGACGGTGTGCAGCCGGTAGCCGGCCTGCGGGATCAGGGTGGTCTCCAGTCCGCGTTCGGTGCCCACGAAGGAGATCACGGCCCGCGGGTCGGCCCTGCGCAGCGCCTCGGCCAGCGCGAGGCCCGGGTAGATGTGTCCGCCGGTGCCGCCGGCGCCGATCACCACCGACAGGGGGCGGTCGCTGTGGTCGCTGTGGTTGCCATGACGGCCGTGGTTGCCGTGGAGGCCGTCATGGCTGTGAGGGCCGTGGTTGCCGTGATGGCTGTGAGGGCCGTGTTCTGTCCGCATGCCGTCGAGCCTGCTGAGGCCGTCTAAGAGACTTCTCAGAGTCGTTTTGAGAGGGTTGTCCGCATGGGCAACGGGCAGAGGGTGCTGGTCGTCGACGACGATCCGGAGGTGCGGGCCGCCGTCGAGGACGGGCTGGCCGTCGAGGGCTACCAGGTGCGCGGCGCCGCCGACGGGCTGGCGGCGCTGAGCGAGGTGGCCGGCTGGCAGCCCGACGCGATGGTGCTCGACCTGCTGATGCCCGTCCTCGACGGGCTGGCGGTCTGCCGGCGGCTGCGGGCGCTGGGCGACCGGATCCCGATCCTGGTGCTGACCGCGCGCGATTCGGTGAGCGACCGCGTCGACGGCCTCGACGCGGGGGCCGACGACTACCTGGTCAAGCCGTTCGCGCTGGACGAGCTGACCGCCCGGCTGCGCGCCCTGCTGCGGCGCAGCGCCCCGGCGGCCGAGGAGCCCGGCTGCCGCTTCGCCGATCTGGACGTCGACCCGGCCACCCGGACCGGGAGCCGGGCCGGGCGGCCGGTGGAGTTCTCGCGTACCGAGTTCGCGCTGCTGGAGGTGCTGCTGCGCCACCCCGGCCAGGTGCTCCCGCGCGAGGTGATCATGGAGCGGGTGTGGGGCGCCGACTTCGGCCCCGACTCCAACTCGCTCGCCGTCTATGTCGGTTACCTGCGCCGCAAGCTGGAAGCCGGCGGCGAACCGCGGCTGGTGCACACCGTGCACGGGGTCGGCTACCGGCTGGACCGGGCTTGAGGGCGCACGCCCGCTGGCGGCGTCGGCGCCCGCTGCGCACCCGGCTGGCCCTCGCCTGCACGGCCGCGGTCGCCGTGATGGCGCTCGGGATCAGCGCGGCCGCGTTCAGCATCGTCCGCTACGAGCTCACCCACCAGCTCGACCAGCACCTCACCCAGCAGGCCACCCTGGTGCAGCAGCAGCACCGCGACCAGGGGCCGCAGGTCGTCTACGGCGAGTGCAACTACCTGGCCGCCCCGGCCTGCGCGCAGATCGTCTCCGCCGACCCCGGCAAGGTGGCGAACGAGCCGTACCTGCTGCCCGTCACGCCGGCCACCCGCCAGGTCGCCGACCGGCAGCGGGCCGGCTACTTCACCGACCTCGTCATCGGCGGCCACCCGGCCCGGATGCTCACCACGCCGATGATCGCGGCGCCGCCCGGCGCCCGGCAGGCCGTCCAGGTCGCGCTGCGCGCGGACAGCGTCCAGGAGGGAGTGCGGCAGGCCGGCGCGCTGATGGCGGCCGTCGCGGCGGTGGGCGTGCTCCTGGCCGCCGCACTGGGACGTACGGTGGCCCGCACCGGCCTCGCCCCGGTCGCCCGGCTGACCCGCACCGCCGAGCGGATCGCCGACACCCGGGACGCGGGGCTGCGGATCGATCTGCCGCCCGGGCGACGGGAGGACGAGCTGACCAGACTGGCCGGCAGCTTCAACACCATGCTGGGCGAACTGGAACAGTCCGTCGCCGCCCAGCGCAGGCTCGTCGCCGACGCCTCACACGAACTGCGCACCCCGCTGACCGCGCTGCGCACCAACGCCGAACTGCTCGCCCGGGCAGACCGGTTGACGGACAGTCAGCGCGAACGGGCGGCGGCCGCACTGCACCGCCAGCTGCGCGAGGTGACCGGGCTGGTCAACGACCTCATCGAGCTGGCCCGCGACGAGGAGCCGCAGCCGCTGCTCGAACAGGTCGCCGTCGGCCGGCTCGTCGGGCACTGCGTGGACACCGCGCGCGACCACTGGCCGGCGATCGCCTTCACCCTGGACGACGACGCCGGCGGGCGCACCGTCCCCGGCGTGCCGGCCAGACTGGCCCGCCTGGTCTCCAACCTGCTGGACAACGCGGCCAAGTTCAGCCCGCCGGGCGCCACGGTCGAAGTGCGGCTCACCGCCGGACTGGAACTGACCGTCCGCGACCACGGCCCCGGCATCGCGGCCGAGGACCTGCCGTACGTCTTCGACCGCTTCTACCGGGCCTCGGCCGCGCGCGCCCTGCCCGGCTCCGGACTCGGGCTCGCCATGGCACGGCAGATCGCCCACGCCCACGGCGCCACCCTCACCGCCGAGGCCGCCCCCGGCGGCGGGGCACTGTTCCGCCTGCGGCTGCCGGCCTGAACGGCCGGTGCTGACGTCGCCGAGGAGGTAGTCAGCCCCTGCGGACGCGCCCCGGGCCCGGAACGGCCGGGCTCCGAGGAACCCGTTGGACGGTTCCACGCCCAACGTGGGATCTTGAAGATCACGCAATGGCCCGGAAGCACGACAACAGCCTGCGCGACCGCGGGCCGTGCGTCGACAGGACGGGCCGTCACGATCCTTCGTCGCCGACCGCGATACCGCGACCATGGACATCACCACAACGTTCCGGCTGACCGAGGCCGACTTCCGAGGAGCGATACGCAACAGCCCGGCCGCTTGGGGCATGTCGGTCTTCGGGGCGTCAGCCTCCGGCCCGGTGCGGGCGTCCATCGAGCGCCACCGCCCCTGACGTGTCCTCGATCGGCACCTCGGGCGCGGGATCGCCCGCGCTGCGAGCGGGTTTGACGGTGTCCGGTGCGCCGCCGACCGGTTCGTTCCCGGGCTGGATCCGGCCCGCATGCTCGCCATCGAAGTGCCGCCGGGGCAGGCTACTTCCGTGACCGCGTCAGCACGGGCGCGGCGCGACCGGAAGGACGAACATGACGAGCACGCGCGGCCGCATCGCCGCCCTGCTGGGCACCGTCGCGGTGGTCGCCGGCACCACCCTGGCCGCCCCCGCAGGCTTCGCCGCCACGGCCGGACCGGCCCGCGTCGGCGGCGGGATCACCGGGCAGGCGCCCTGCCCGGACGCGCCCGAGTTCACCTGCGGGACGCTCACCGTCCCGCTCGACCACAGCGGCGCCACCCCCGGCACCCTCGACCTCGAGGTGGCCGTCACCGGCAACACCACGGCGCCCAAGGGCGACCTGCTGTTCCTCACCGGCGGCCCCGGCCAGCCCGGCGTCCCGACGATGAAGCGGATCGCGAGCAAGCTGGAACCCGTCCTCAAGGACTACCGCCTGGTCATGTACGACCAGCGCGGCACCGGCCGGGGCGCACTGCAATGCCCCGGCCTCCAGGAGGACATGGGCTCCTCCGACCTCGCCGTGCCGCGCAAGCAGTCCATCGCCGACTGCGCCGCCGCCCTCGGCCCGAACGCCCGCTACTACGGCACCGCCGACACCGTCGCCGACATCGACCTGCTGCGCCGCGCCCTCGGCGACCGCCGCCTCACCCTGGACGGCGTCTCCTACGGCACCTTCGTCGCCGAGCGGTACGCGCTCGCCCACCCGGCCCACGTGGCCCGGCTGGTGCTCGACTCGGTGGCGCCGCCGCAGGGTTTCGACCCCCTCGACCTCGCCTCGATGTCCGCCACCGCCCGCGTCCTGCGGGCCGCCTGCCAGGCCACCGGCTGCACCACCGACCCGGCCGCCGACCTCGCCGCCACCGTCCGCAGGTACGGCAACGGGGCCCAGATCCTGAGCGCGCTCACCGGCTACGAGTTCATCGACCCGAACTACGGCGGAGTCCCGGAAATCCTGCACGAGGCCGCCGCCGGGCAGCCCGCGAAGCTCCAGGACTTCTTCGAGCTCGTCCGCCAGGAGGTCGACGCCGCCCCGGCCGAGGAGCTCAGCCAGGGGCTGCACTCCGCCGCCCTGTGCGCCGACTCGCACTTCCCGTGGGGCACCACCGACACCCCCGTCGCGGGCCGCGCGGCGGCCCTGGAACGCACCCGGCAACAGCTGACCGCCGAACAGACCTGGCCGTACGACCCGGCGACCGCGACCGGGCTCGGCAGCCTCCTGGTCTGCCTCGACTGGCCGCGCGAGCCGGTGCCGCCGACGCCGTCGGAGCACCGCAAGCTGCCCAACGTGCCCGTACTGCTGCTCGGCGGCGACCGCGACCTGTCCACGCCGTACGAACTGCTCTACCGGCAGGCCGAGTTGGCGCACAACCCGCAGATCGTCATCGTCCCCGGGGCGGCGCACTCGGTGCAGAACCGGGCAGCCAACCCGGCCGGACGGCAGGCGGTGTACGACTTCCTGCTGAAGTAGCGGGCGCCGAGGACACCCACGCCGTACGCAGCGGCGGCCGGCGTGGGTGGCTCATCGCAGGGCCTGGTGGCGAGCCGGGGCCGATGGCCGGTCAGCCGCTGACATGGGCGGTGCTGTCGAGCCAGTGCCGGACGAGGTCGGTGTCGCCATCGACGCGGACGTTGGCGGCTTCGAGGTCGGTGAGCGGGAGTCGCCGGGTCAAGGTCAGCAGCAGCGATCGCGCCGGGCCGGTCACCGTCACATCGGCCTGCCGGGCCCCGGCCTGCCACCTCACCCCGTCGGGCCGCCGTTCGACGAACCAGGCGCCCGCGTCGTCAGCCCTGTCGGTGGCCAGCCACTGCAGGGTCTGCCCCGCGCCCCGGATCGCGTGCGCGGACTCGGACCGCCGCATCTCCCACGTCGGGGAGGTGAGCATCGCGAGGTGGTTGCCGATGAGCGCGGCGGCGATGTCGGCGTCGACGTCGGCCGGCCGGTCCGCCGCGTTGGCCGCATCGAAGCCGTGGACGACCGCCTCGTTGAGGACGCTGGACATCCAGAATCGCGTCCCCGGCCGCGCGTCCCCCGCGGCGTTGAACACCGGCGCGTCCAGCGCGTCATCGGAGCACGCACGCACGACCCGCTGCGCGGACTCCGACAGCCACGCCTGCCACTCGCCGGGGTCGGCGGGGAGTACGGCCACCTCCGTCGGCAACCGTGTGGGGTCGGTGATGCGCCGGTCGATGATCTCCGCGACCCAGTGCTGGCTCTGGCCCACGTGCTCGACCAGGTCGGTCATGGTCCACCCCGGAGTTGTCGGCACCGCGGCGTCAGGTCCGGCCGCGGCGGCTGATTCCGCCAGGCGCCGGGTGTGTTCGACGATCGCCCGCCGGGCACGTTCCGCGTTCAGCTCGGTCATCTCATCGTCCTTCGGTAGGCGCCGCTCGGGCGGTCACGGGTTGCTGCGAAGTCCTGCTGCGAGGTTCTGCAGCGAAGTCTGTCTTCGCGTTGCATCAGAGAAGACCACGCCCGGGCGTGAAACTCATCGGTCGCCTCCCCCAGAGTTCTCCGCACCGCGCTTGAGCCGGCGCGTGCGGCTTCGCCGGAGTGAGCGACTGGTCGGCACAGCAGGTGATCCGGTGGTCACGTACGGCGCATTCGGGGGCGCATTCGAGGGGTTCTGACGCGTGCTATTTTTGTGAGCAATCGTTCAACTACGGAGGCCGGGATGGGGCGCAGACAGCTCTGGGATCAGGACGAGGTGCTGGCCTCGGCCATGCGGCTCTTCCGGCACCGGGGGTACCTCGGCGCCTCACTGCGGGACATCGAGGAGGCCACCGGGGTGCACCCGGGAAGCCTGTACCGGACCTTCCGCAGCAAGGACGGCCTGTTCCACGCCGCCTTCGACGCCTACAACGAGCGGGTGGTGCAGGACCGGGTCCGGGTCCACCTGCTGGAGCCGGCGGACCCACTGGCCGGCATCCGTTCGTTCTTCACCTCGGCGATCGACACCGGCACCGAGCCCGACCCGGGCTGCCTGCTCACCAACACCGCCGTCGAGTCCTTCGCCCTCCCCCAGGCCGCCGCCGGCGTGCACCACGGCCTGGCAGTGATCGACAGCGGCTTCGCCGACGCGCTGACCCGCACCCGGCACCGCGGCGACACGCCGCCGGACCTCGACGTCGGGGCCACGGCCGCCCACCTGCTCGCGCTCTACCAGGGCCTGCTGGTGCTCGTCCGGGCCGGCCTGCCCCGCGCCACGCTGCACAACGTCACCGACGGCGCCATGGCGTCGATCGGCTCCCTGAGAACCCCACGAAAGCAGGACGACCATGAGTGACACCCAGCGGCTCTGGAACGACTACGCCGCCTGCTGGTCGGCCGAGCCCGCCGACCGGCCCGCCGCCCTCGGCGCGGTCGCGGTGGACCAGGTCGCCTACCGCGACCCCGGCACCGAGGTCGGCAGCCTGACCGAACTCGCCGCCTACATGGCCGGCTTCGCCGGAGCCTTCCCCGGCCACCGGTTCCGCATCGACGAGGTGCTGGAGCACCATGACCGCTCCCTCGCCCGCTGGACCCAGCTCGACGGGAAGGGCGAGACCGCGTCGACCGGCATCAGCACCGCCCGCCACCACGAGGACGGGCGCCTCGCCGACATCACCGGCTTCTTCCTCCCCGCCTGAGGCCGGTCCCAGAAGGCGGGCCAGGGCCCGGGTGGCCGGACGGCACAGTCCGGCCTCCCGTCACAGACCGGACGTGGACACCCTCGTACTGTCTCCGCGGCGACAGCGGCGACAGCGGCGACAGCAGGGGAATGCCAGCAGGGCGTGGAGGCGTGGAAGGGGTACGGGTGTTTTGTCCGTCAGCGTGCGGCATCGCAGTTCATGCTGATCACGGTGTAGGTCTCCCCGTTCCCCGGCGGTCGCGTCCATGAGCGGGTGGTGAACGTGTGCAGCCGCCCGTTCGTGATCGCGTGGCGCGGCAGGTGGACACCGAACTCGCCGGTCACGGCCTCCAGCAGCGAGCGTTCCGCTTCGGTGTCCTCCTCCCTGGGGCCGAAGAACCGGTCCGGGTCCAACGCCCGTGGTATCTGCCCGGTTCGGTGCACCTCTCCGTCCGCGTACGTGAAGGCGTACTGCCCGGCACCGTCCTGCGCGACGGAAAGGTGGAAGAACGGTTCCCCGGCCCAAGTCCTCAGACCGCTCCACACGACCACCGCGCGGGTACCCGCGCTGGCGGCCGCGGCCGGGGAGACGAATCGCTGCGTGTCGAAAGGCGCAGGGTCGCCGTCGAAGGCGAAGCTCCAACGGGCACCGGCCCGACCGACCGCCATGAGGGCCTTGTCGTCGTAGGACGAGAACTCCCTCTGTCCGCAGCGCAACCGGCGGCGTGCTTCGCCGGAGGTCATGGGAATGTCCAGCACCGCCTCGTTCCCGTCCGCGAGGCGTCCGGGCAGGTCCTCCGGCTCCACGCCTTCGACCAGGACGAACCGGTAGGACGTGAGGTTGTCGTGGGCGTCCGGGTCCGCGAGCCACGCCAAGTTGTCCGGGTCGTGGCCGGCCGATCGACCCGGCACCTCACCCGCCTGTCCACCCCTGGGGGTGGACAGCAGCTCGCGGCCCCGTTCCGGGGTCAACAGGGGCCCGAGCAGGGGGTCGGCCACCCACCCCAGAGGCGCCAGGTGGTCGGGGCCCAGCGGCTGCCATACCGGCAGGGCGTCCATCAGCGTCCGCCATGCCCCGTCGGTGTCACCCCACCGCGCCAGCTCACGTGCCCGTTCGACCGCTTCCCCGAACGGTCCGTCCGCCGTGTACCGGTACGTGCCGCTGCGCACCTGCTCCAGCGTCGCGTAGGCCAGCGACACCACGTCGTCACCGGCTCCCCGCAGGTGGAACATCAGCGTGGAGTCGTCCCGGTAGGAGTGCGCCGCATGCTCGGCGACCAGCGCCGGCAGCAGCTCGGCCGCATACCGCAGGTCGGTCACCACGTCCTCGAAGTACACCATGTACGTCTGTCCGAGCAGACGGCGTATCTGGTCACCCAGCCCGGCGGCCCGCGGCCTGCCGTACTCCTTCGCCTCGTCCAGCGCGTGCTCGGCCCGTTCCCACTCACCGCGCAGCGCCTCCAGCCGGGCCCGCTCCACCATGGCGTCCAGCTCCCGCGTCGAGTCGTTGGCGAACTGCGGCCCCCCGTCGGCCCGGCGCGCCCGCAGGCTGTGGAACTCCCGGTGCATGCCGCGCATGAACTCGACGAAGTTCGCGTACCGCTCCGGTGGCGCGGCCCGCCAGCTCGCCCACGTGTAGACGGCCCACTCGCCGTCCTCGTCCACGTCTTCGGGATCCAGTAGGACGTGGGTGATGTCGGACTCGACGTCGAGCTGGAGCCCGCGCCGCCAGAGGTCCGCATCCCGCCGCTCGGCGGGGCCGGCGTCGTCGTCCAGGTACTCCTCGAACATGTCCGCGAGCCCGGACTCATTGTTGTGCCAGCGCGCGTTCGTGGCCCCCGCCAGCAGCCGGATGAACCCGCCGGCGTGCCGCCAACCGTCGCTGACCTTGAGGAACTCCCGGTACGACGGGGGCATCCGTCGACCGAGTCGCTCCTCCATGGCTACGATCCGTTGCTCGGACGCTGGCGGGAACCCCAACCACCGAACCTGCCGGGCAGCTTCATCCTCCGCACTACGTGTCTCGTCATCGGGCAGGGAATCCGACCACTCCCCGCTCCATCTGAGCAGAAACGGCAGCCAGTCGAACGGTGTCGCATTCGTCATGCGCCCGATGCTGCCAGCCGTTACTGACACTGCTCCGTGACGCCGGGGCCAGGTGTGTCCTGGACGTCGCACCGCTGCAGCCAGCGATCGAACGAGCCTGGTGACCGGTCAACTGCCGTCGGCAGAGGAGGTGTTCCCCTCGCCGCCCACCTCGCAGCCCCCCTCAGTCGGCTGCCGCCGTCGCCTGCCACGCGCCCGGGCGCATGCCTGTCGCTTTCCGGAAGAACGCCGAGAAGTTGGACGCGTCGGGGAAGCCGAGCGCGCCGGCGCAGCGGGCGGGGGTGAGGCGGTCGTGGGCGAGGAGGCGTTTGGCTTCCAGGACGGTCCGTTCGACGATGTACGCCTTCGCGGTGCGGCCGGTGGCCTGCTGGACCGCTCGTGAGAGGGTGCGGGGCGCGTATCCCAGTGCCCGGGCGTAGTGGCCGGCGTCGCGGTGTTCCCGGAAGTGCGCTTCGACGCTGGCGCGGAACCGGTGGAAGAGCGGGTTCGTCGACCGCGTTCCGGTGTGCGGCGGCCGGAGGCGGGCGATGAGGGCGGTGAGCAGGATCTCGGGCAGTTGCGTCTCGGTGTCCGCGGGCGGGGCGGAGGTTTCGAGGAGGAGGTGGTGGCGCGCGGTGTCGACGAACGGCCAGTCGGCGTCGGGGATGATCCGGTGCGCGGCCAGGTCGGGGGCCGCGGCGAGTTCCCGGGTGGCGTGGGTGACCGGCGCGGTCGGCACGAACAGCACGAGGTGCCCGGTCAGGTCGGCGATGTCGTCCCACCGGTGCACCGCTCCGGGAGCGACCCACACCGCGGACCGCTCCCGGAGCGGGTGCCGCAGGAAGTCCACCGTGACGGATCCGTGCCCGGCGTCGACGACGGCGAGGACGTGGAAGTCGGCACGCTGTGTCCCGCCGTCGTCGAGCTCGCGGAGGCGGTCGAACGTCATCGTCTCGACAGCGGCGGCACGGCGCCCGGCGGGCTGGTAGGTCATTTGCCGGATCACGGTCATGTGTCCAGTTTCCACCATGGAGTGACCGGTCGTGCCGATGCCCCGTCACCGCCGGAGCGGTTCGATGAAGCACAGGACAACCGCCACGGAACGCCGATCGGAAGAGTCGCGATGAACACGACGCAGCAACTGCCCCTGCCCGCTTACGACCACCGGCCGGGGGCCGGACCGACCCTGGTGTTCCTGCACTACTGGGGTGGTTCGGCCCGCACCTGGGACCTCGTCGTCGACCGCCTCGCGGGCCGCGACGTGCTCACCGTCGACTTCCGGGGGTGGAGCCGCTCGAGCGGCCTGGCCGGCCCCTACACGCTGCGTCAGTTCGCCGACGACACGCTCGCCGTGATCGCCGACGCGGGCGTCACGGACTACCTGCTCGTCGGGCATTCCATGGGGGGCAAGGTCGCGCAGCTCGTCGCGGCGACCCGGCCCGCCGCCCTTCGCGGGCTCGTCCTCGTCGGCTCCGCTCCGGCGAAGCCCCCCGCGCAGATCACTGCCGCGTACCGGCAACGCCTCTCCCACGCCTACGACTCCGACGAGTCCGTCGCCGGCGCACGGGACGGCATCCTCACCGCGACCGACCTGCCCGAGCCGGTCAAGGCGCGGATCGCGGCCGATTCGCGTTCCGGCGCCGACGCCGCCCGCACGGAGTGGCCGCTGCACGGCATCGCGGAGGACGTCTCCGCGGACACCCGGATGATCGGCGTCCCCACCCTCGTCGTCGCCGGGGCGAACGACCGGGTCGAGCCGGTCGACGTGCTCGTCGACAACCTGGCGCCCTACCTGTCCGGAGCCGACTTCACGGTGATCCCGGACACGGGGCACCTGATCCCGCTGGAAGCTCCCGGCGACCTCGTCGAGGCGATCACGGCCTTCGCACCGACGGTTCTGGCCGACGGCCGGATCTGACCGACTGCCGGGCCTGACCGACTGCGCGGCGACCGTCGGCCCAGGAACGCTCGACGCTGTCCCCTGGCCCTCGAGCCGGCCCGGCTACGTGCGGTCGGGGCGCGGCGGGGCGGTGTCGTCCGGGGTCGTCCCGGCTCTGGCGTAGAGGACTTCGCGTCCCTGTTCCGCGGCGCGCAGGAGTCCTTCGCTGACGAAGTCGAGGAAGCGGGCGGCGTTTTCGAGGCGGGTGGCGGCCGGGGTGCCGCGGCCGAGGATGCCGACGCCCTGGCGGGCGGTCTCGATGAACTGGTCGTTGGCGCGGGCGCTGCGGATCATCGACTGGTACCAGAGGTCGTCGTCGACGACGTAGCGCTCGCGCCGGCGTTCGTCGCGTTCCCGGCGGACGAGGTCCAGGCCTTCGAGGTAGGTGATCGCCTTGGAGACGGACGCCGGGCTGACCTGGAGGCGCTGGGCGAGTTCGGCGGCGGTGTGGCTGCCGGTGTCGGTGGTGTAGAGGCAGCCGAGCACCCGGGCCATCATCTTGGGCAGGCCGGAGGTCATGAAGACGGTGGTGAGGGTCTCCTGGTAGTCGCGCAGGGCCTCGGCGTCGCGCCCGTGGGCCTGCGGGGGCGTGTTCGGGTCCTGGGGAGCGGCGGGTGTGCGGCGGCGGGTGCGCTGCTGGGTGGCGCGGTGGGCCAGGTCGGCGCGGTAGCCGGTGGGGCCGCCGTTGCGCATCACCTCGCGCGTGATCGTGGAGGTCGGGCGGTCGAGGCGTCTAGACGACGGTCGAATGCGCCGACGGAGTCCTGCGGATCGACAACCCGGTGAAGAACCAGTACCTCGGCCCTTCCGGGGCCATCGAGGTGACGGTCAAGCTGCCCGCCGGTTCCCGGGTCGAGGCCCGGGCGGCCGGCACCGAACTGCGCGGCGTCGGCCGCCTGGGCGACGTCGCGTTCGACGGCGCGTACCGCCGGATCAAGCTGGACGAGGCCGCCAGCGTCCGCCTCACCGCGGTCGACGGCGACGTCGAGGTCGGCCGGCTCGGCGGGTCCGCGGAGATCAGCACCGCACGGGGCGACATCCGGATCGCCGAAGCCATGGGCGGCACCGTCGTGCTCCGCACCCGGTCCGGCGACATCGCGGTCGGCGCCGCCGCCGGCGTGTCGGCCGCCCTGGACGCCGACACCGGCCACGGCCGGATCAGCAACGCCCTCAAGAACGACGGCACCACCGAACTCGACATCCGCGCCACCACCTCCTACGGCGACATCACCGCCCGCAGCCTCTGACCCGCCACGGCCCTCGGCCGGGCCGGCCGCGGCTCGGCATCGCGCCCCGGCTCGTCTAGGTCAGCGCGCCGAGGGCGTGGACGCCGGTGCGGCTGCTGCGGTAGACGGCCCTGCCGGCGGCTGCCAGCGAGACACGGGTGTACCCGGTGCCGGAGCGGAGGTCCTCCGGGGTGTCCTGCCAGCGCGCGCGGCCGGTGTCGAGGTCGAAGGCGAACAGCCGGTCGTCGTTGGTCCCGACGTACACGCTGCCGTCCGCGACGGTCATCGAACTCATGCCGCGGCCCAGGCCCGGGGTCACGGCGGCCGTCCAGCGCTGCTCGCCGGTCTCCGTGTCCATCCCGACCAGCTGCGCCCCGTTGAGCAGGCAGACCGTCCCGCCCGCGGCCGACAGCGGGCAGCCGGGCACGCCGTGCCGCATCCGCTGCCAGCGCACCCGGCCGGTGGCCGCGTCCAACGAGCAGGCCCAGGAGTTGTTTCCGCTCCCGGCGGCGTACGTGAGCAGGACGGCACCCTGGTGGACGGCGGGAGCACTGTTGACGCCGAGGACGGCGTCCTGCGTCCACCGCTGCTCGCCGCTGCGCGCCTCGAACGCGCGGGCCCCGATCCGCTCGCCCGCGGCGTACACGGTGTCGCCGGCCAGTGCCAGGAAGCCCGAGGTGTCCCACGGCCGGCTCCAGCGCGGTTCGCCGGTGGCCGCGTCGTAGGCGTGCAGCGCGTCTCCGTGGATGGCGAACACGCTGCCGCCGCCGACCACCGGGCCCCGCCCGCGAGGGCGAGTGCTCCCACGCCTCCCGCGGCGCTCAACAGCAGCCGCCTGCGGTTGATCTGGGGCCGGGCCTGCGGGTTCTGTGCCGTTGCATCGGAGTTCACGTCGGAGATGACTCCGTACCCGGACCTTCCGGTTCCCACGGGCGGTTAGCCTCCCGGGCAAGTCCGGGCGGGACGGGGCGGATCCGGACGGGGGGCGGCTCCGGACGGGGGCGGGACGGGGCGGATCCGGGTACGGCCCCGGGATCCCGGCCGGCTCGGGCGTGGACGCCGGGCCTACCCTGATCCATGACAAGGGGAGGGCCAGGCGTGGAACTGACGACGCGTGACAAGCGCTGGGCAGTCGCGGTGCTGCTGCTCGGGGTCGGGGTGTCGGCGTGTTACGCGCTGGGGGGTGATCCCGACTCCGGTTCCGATGAGCCGCTGCCGTACAAGCGGCGGGACGCATCGGTCCTCGGCCGAATCGCGCTCAGCGACCCGTCCACGAAGAACACGGCGGTGGAAGCGGACGACCGCACGATCACGATCGAGGTCGCCTGGAGCGGCTGCGACTACAAGCCCGACCTGGTGACACGGGAGACCGCCGACCGAGTCACCCTGCTGCTGAGACGCCGGGACGCCTCCGGCCCGGGGATCGGATGCGAGGACGGCGGCATCGCCCAGCTCAAGGCCGTGCTGCACCGGCCGCTCGGCACCCGGGTCCTGGCCGACGCCGTCACCGGCAAACCCGTCCCGTACACCCACGCCCCCCAACCGCCGGCCGCAGGCTGACTGCCCGCTCCCGGGCGGGCGTGGACTTCGCCGCCTACCGCGCCCACAGCCGAACGGGCCTTCCCGCCGCCGAGCACCGGAGCAGCCCCGGTTTCCATGCACACGAACCAAACCGGACAGTTACGGCACGACTATCCCCGCAGGACACGACCGCTCCCCCACCGGCCTCGGCACCGCCGGCCGCCGATGCGCCGGCACCTCGGGAGCTCAGACGGGCTGCTTCCGCCGCCTCCCCCGCGGGCCCTGACCGGTCGCCAGGACCGGCCACGGACGGCCGGGGCGGCCGGTCAGTGCAGGGCGCTGACCGCGCGGGCGATGACCAGGAGGGACGTGACGAGTGCGGCGATGCTCTCCACGCTCATGAGGACCTTGGCCCGGGCGGAGAGCGGCATGGTGTCGGTCGGGCTGAACGCGGTGGAATTGGTCACCGACACGTAGAGGTAGTCGATCAGCGTCGGGGCCCAGTCGCAGGAGCGGCTGGACCCGTCGGCGACTTCCTCCACCGCGTCGTGGTTCTCGTCCTGGGAGAAGCGGAAGTCCGCGAGCGGGAGTTCGGTGCGCGGCACCTGGGTGCGGACGACCGGGCCGCCGCGGTCGAGTTCCCAGAACGCGAGACCGAAGACGATGACGTCGGTGGCCCAGACCTGGAAGGCGGCGATCAGCAGCGATCCGCCGTCCTTGACGTCGGTGGCCACCAGCGCGTGGACGAGCAGTCCCAGGGCCAGCAGGTTGCTCACGCCGATCAGGCCGACCAGGGCCAGTGACAGGGCTCGGGACAGCCGGTTCTGGCGGGTCATCCGGTGCGGGTTCACCGCGACCAGCGGAATCAGGAGCAGCACCTCCAGGGCCGGCAGGACGTAGCGCGGGCCGACGAGCAGGGGCTCCGGCAGGGCGAGGTTGAGCAGGATCGCCACCACGGTGGCCGCCATCGCCGGCAGTCGGGCCTCGCCGCGGCGCTCGTGGCGGGGGTGGCGCCGCAGCATCGGCGCCCGGTGGGTGCCCGGTGCCCGGTGCGCGTTCGGGGTCCGATGGGCGTTCGAGACCCGATGGATGTTCGGTGTCCGGTGGGCGTTCGCTGCTCGGCTGTCCGTGCTCATCTCGGCGGGCCTCCTGGGGTCGGTGTGGCTGACCGACGGCTTCCCCCCGCAGGCGGCGTCCACTCCCGGGCCCGGCTTCTGCCCTGTTCCCCCTGCTGCCCCTCCTCCCCCTGCTCCCCCCTGCTTTCCCTGCTCAGCACCGCCCGTCGGCGGTCGGAGGCCTCGTGCTCTCCGTCATCACCGCCAGTTCCGTGAAGTCGAGCGGTGGCAGCCGTGACAGCCTGACGCCGGCGGCGTTCATGGCGGCGGTGTAGCCGGAGTTGCCGAGGAGGGCCGTCATGGCGTCGGCGATCTCGCCGCGCGTTGCCGTGAGTTCGAGGGCGCGGCCGAGGCCACGGCGGGCGAACGCGGCGCAGTTGTCGGGCTGGTCGGCGAGAACGCCCAGGCCCAGGACGGGCGTTGCGCCCTGGACGGCGTCGAGCAGGGACGCCCGGCCGCCGTGCGTCACGAACAGGTCGGCGCGGTGCAGGAGTGCGGGCTGCGGGACGTGCTCGAGAACCGTGATGCGGGGGTCGTCGCTGCGCAGGTCCTCGGCGAGGTCTCCCGCGGACACGATCGCATCGCAGCCGATTGCGGAGAGTGCGGCCATGACCTCCCGGTACACGTTCCCGACGACGCCGCGCAGACCGGACATCGTGGTGGTCAGGGTGCCGAGGCTCACGTAGACGAACGGGCGGGAGGAGGAGGGACGGTCCAGCCACTCGGGGAGGGCGGTCCGGAATGTCGCGACGGTGCGTCGGACGGCGCGCGCCCAGGGCGGCGGCGTCTCGTAGAACCACTGGACCGGCGCGGGGGTGAGCAGCGGGGGCAGGACGGGTGTGTCCTGCCCGTGCTGCTTGTACAGGGGGGTCAACGCGGGCGCGATGTCGGTGTCCCAGAGGTCCAGGAGGACCGGGCCGAGCCCGTTGTCGGCGGCGACCACGGGCAGGTGCAGGATCTTCGCCGCGAGGTGCGCGCCGAGGTCGCTGCACTCGGCGACCACCAGGTCGGGCCGCGCCCGGGTCCACGCGGTGATCAGGTCGCGGGCCTTCGGTTCGGCCTGGTCCGGCCAGAGCCCACCGAAGACGTAGCGGGTGAAGGGCGCGTTCCCGGACTCCTTCCAGATCTCGCTCGCTGCCTGCTGAACGGCGGGATCGCAGGTCCAGTCCGTTCCTGCCCGGTGGAACTCCACTGCTCGCCGCCGGGCTTCGCGGCGGAACATGAGGGGGGCGTGGAGCGTGACGGTGTGGCCCTGCTCAAGGGCGGGGCTGATGACGTAGTCGAGCGCGGACACGTGCGAAGGTATCGGCTCGGCCGTGACTGCTATCCGTAAGGTCATGGGGACTCCAGGGACCGCGGGGGGCGGCGGGCGGCGGGCGGCAGGCGGCCGGTCACCAGGAGACGGCGTCGTCCAGCGACTGCTGCCAGTAGGTGACCTTGAGGGAGTCGTCCACGTGGACGCCCTTCGCGGGCAGCGACGGGTGGGCCCCCGCGCCGACGCTCTCCCCACCGGAGGGGCCGTGGAAGTAGACGGCCAGGGACGCCACGGTGCGGCCGTTCGAGGCGTCGCTGCCGTCCGCGGAGGACAGGTTGACGGAGGCGTAGCCGGACTCGCCGGGCTTGAGCGTGACCACGGCCTGCGGCTTCGAGTCGGCGATGACCGGGGGCACGGACTGGGCCTCGCCGAACTGGACGGCCGGGTAGCCGTAGAGGTAGCAGAGGCCGGCGCCGGTGTTGGTGACGGTGAGCAGCATGTGGTTCACGGGGCGGTTGAGCGGGGCGGCGGTGGTCTTGGTGTTGGAGCCCTGGCAGGCGGTCGGGTTGGCGGCCGCGGGGGCCGCAGGGGCTGCGGGGGTTTTCGGCGCGGGGGTGCCGGTGGCGGCCTTCGAACCGGTGGCCGGGGGCGCGGCGGCCGGGGGCGTGCCGGTGGTGGTGGCGCTGCCTGCGGGCGGGTCGGCGGACGCCGGGGCCGGTGCGGTGGCGGGAAGGGGGGCCGTGGCCGCCGCGGTGGGCGACGAGCCGGCTGCCTTGGCGTCCCCGTTGCCGCTTCCGTTGCTGCTGCCGCTGCATGCGGTCATCGAGAAGGCGGCGAGCGCGACGCTCGCGGCAGCGGTGATCAGCCGGGAGCGGGAGGTGTGGACGGACATGTGGTCGTGCCCCTTTCGGCATTCGCCGGACGGTGGGTCGATCGGATGACCGAAGCTTGCGGAGTGATCCGTCCCAGCCGCCATGCCCGGCGCCCCGATGAGTGGGGTGGAACGGCGAACGGGCCTGTGACCAGCGGGAGTGGGACGAGCCTGGACCGCCGGAACGGGACACCGGGGGAACAGAGGCGACCCGGCGGAACTCCCCGCCGGGCGGCAGCGAGTGGGTCAAGCGGACGGACGGCTGGGCTCCGCTCGCCCCGGTCAGACACCTCTGCGGGACTGCTACTTGCCGGCCGCCGTCATGGAGGCGACCGCTTCGGCCACGGTGGACCGGTAGATGCCCATCTGCGGGTTCAGGACGTGGGCGCCGCTGCCGAGCGGGAAGTTACGGGTGTTCGCGAGGGGCATGCTGCCCTCATCGTCGACCAGCACGTTGAGTTCGTTGATGCCCGCGGTGGTGCCGGTGGTGGCACCGCTGGGGTCGAGGTCGATCACCGCGTAGGCCTTCTGGCCCGCCGCCACCGGGAACCGCAACGTGCCGCTGGCGAGCACCGGCTTGAGGTTGTTGCTCCGGTCGCGGGCCTCCGAGTTGCCCAGGTCGACCCCCGGCGACGAGCTCAGACTGCAGGCGCTCGTACCGGTGTTGTGCACCTCGATCACCCACTGGTTCGGTGCCCCGGCGCGGGCCGTCGCCTGGATCGCGAGGTTCTGGATGTCACACGGGCGGGCGTCGGAGCCGGCGCCGGCGGGCCGGGTGCCGGCCGACGGGTTCGCGCCGGGCGGTGTCTGCGCGGGGCGGGTGGCGGTGTGCGAAGCCCCACCGGCGGTCGGCGCGCTCGCGGCGGGAGCGCCGCTGGCCGGGCCGCCCGCCGGCGGGGGCGTGACGGCCACCGTGGCGGTCGCGGAGGCCGCCGAGCCGCCGGCCGAGTCGGTGTTGTCGGGCCCGCAGGCGGTCAACGCGAGCCCCGCCCCGACGACGAGGACGGCGGAGGCGAGCAGCGGACGACGGTGGCGGACGGACATGGTGGCTCCCCGATGGCGGTTGCGTGCTGTCTGCTTGGACACACCACAGGACGGTCGGCCGGCGGGTTTCGGTGGCACGATCGGCGTCACAATCGTCCGGACATGACAGCGATCAGACTGTGACATTCGATCAGGTGCGACGCGGTTGACATGGCCCGGTTGATCGGCGCAGTTTCCCCGGCAAGTCGACCCGGCGCGCCCTCAAGTGGCGGCGGAGGAGCCCGGCGCCTCGGACCAGCGGCCGAGGCGGAATCTCCCACGACAGCACGGCGGGTTTCCTGGACGATGGCGGCCGGTAGCCGGTCAGGACAGTGTGGTGGTGAACGTGGTGACGATGGCGGGAATGTCGCTGGAAGCGCTGGACGCCGTGCGGTGGGAGGGGCTCGAGACGGCGCACCCGGCGGACCCCGTCGAGGTGATTCCGCGGACGCTGCGTCAACTCGCCCTCGCGGGTGCCGAGGCGACGGAGGAGGACAGCGACCCGCTGTACTCCCTGGTCGCGAGGGACGGGCACGAGACGCCGTCCGCGACGGCGGTCGCGCTGCCGTTCGTGGTCGCGCTGGCCGCCGACCCGGCCATGGGCGCGCGGGTGCCCCTCGTCGAGCTGCTGGTGGCCCTGCGGGCGCCGGACCTGGCAGGCGAGGACTGGGCGGGGGCGCTGCTCGCGGATCCGGAGCCGGCGGTGAGGCGGGCGGCGATACCCCTGGCCGGCGGGGTCCGGCGGCTGCTGGAGCGGTGGCGGGTCGAAACGGACCCGGCGGTACGCCTCCCGCTCCTGCTGGCTCTCGGTGAGACGCTGTCCGGGGAGGTCAGGGAAGCCGGTCCGGCGAAGCCGAGGAAGCCGGGGAGGCCGATGCGGCGCGAGCGGTGCTGGTGGGGGTGCTGGAGGGGGACGACCCGGTGCTGTGGGTCGCGGCCCTGCACGCCTCGGCGGGGCTCGACCGGGATCTCCCGGTCCGCCAACTGGACCGGCTGATCGGGGTGTTCGCCGATCCCGCACTGCGGCCACGGTTCGAGGAGGCCTGGTTCACTCCCGCTGTCGAGGAGCCCTGGACCCGCGAGGACCTGGTCCGGACGACGGCGTGGAAGCTCGCCCACGACCCCGAGGCCGAACTCCGCTTCGCCGTCCGGCTGGTCGAGACGGCGGACCGCACCGGGGATGCCGCGCTGTGCCGGGAGGCGCTGGACGTGGCGTGGCGACTCCTGACCGAACGGCGTTCCGTGGAGGCGGCGCTGCTGCCGCTGGCGGGTGCTCTGCTGACCAGTCCGGACGCCGCCGTGCGGCTTCGAGCCGCGAACATCCTCGCGGTACTGGGCCCGCCGGCGGCCCCGTACGCGGACCGGCTCGCCGACCTGCTCGACGACGACGGGGCCGACGAGGACCTCGACGGAACGGTCGGCGAGCTCGCCCTCTGGGCACTCGCCCGGATCGGCGATCCGCGCGCCCTGCCGGGCCTGATCGGGCAACTCCGTGCGCAGGAGGAGGAGCAGGGCCGCGGCTACTGCACAAGTGATCCGAGGCGGCCGGACGTCGCGGACGTCCTGGTCCCGCTGCGGGACCACGCGGACGTCCTGCTGCCCGCGATGCGGGAGGCGATCCGGCAGGGCGGGGCGCGAGGCGGTGCGACGCGCTCGTTCCTCGGCGTGCTGGAGGCCTGGTGCGAGGACGCGCTGCCGGCCCTGCCCGATGTCCTGCCGCTCCTCGCCGACACCCGGACCTCCGTGCACGTGCTCGGCATCCTGTGGGCCCTGGGGCCGGCCGCCGCCTCGGCCGCGCCGGCCCTGCGCACCTGCGAGGTCCTGGACCACCCGGGCAACCACGCGCTGGTGGCCGGTACCGCCGCGCGCCTCCGGGGGGAGTGCCCGACCCTGCAGTCCGTCGGCGACGCCGTCCTGGCGGCCGAGGAACCCTGGAACGCGCCGATCCGCGCCCTGGCCGACTTCGGCCTCGAAGCGGCCCCTTACGCGGACCGGGTCCGGTTCGCCATGGAGAACAGCACGCACTGGTGGCGCCTGACGGCCGCGGTCACGCTCTGGTCGATCACGGGCCGGGCCGAACCGACCATGCGGGTCCTGGAGGAGTACGTGGTGCCGGTCGCCGACGGCGGCGACGGCTTCCGATTCCTGCAGGAGGCACTCCGGACGTTGATCCGCATGGGCGAGGTCAGCCCTCCGATCCGGGCCGCGCTGCTGACGATCCGCCAGTCCGACCGCCGCCTGTGCACCGACGCGGGGTACCCGATGGTCATCCGTGACGGGGAACTGCGTGCCCTCGTCGAACAGGCCCTGGCCACCCGCCCGCCGGCCCCCGCGAGGTGAACCGCGCTCCGACGCTCCTCAGCGCCGTGGTCCATCCCCTCCGCCGTCTCGCGGAGGTCGTCGCGAACCCGGAAGGTCGCCGAGCGGCCGGGCGTACATGGACGGCTGCCGCACCAACACGGAGCCGAGATGACGGCAGCCCCGGAGTCCCGGGGCTGGTGGTCCGCAGCGATACGTCGGCCGGGTAGGACGGAGATCGAACGACCTCCACGTCGGCCGCTCTTTGTATGATCGCCCCGATGGCGCGTCAGCGTCGTCCCCGGTATGGCAGGGGTGGTTAGCCCTCGATCAGCCGTGGGCGCTGTCGGGGAGCGCACGGGCGGGCAAGGCCTGGCAGTGGTCGCCCTTGCCGCCGTCGACACCTTTGCGAGTGCATCGTTGATGGGGGGAACCAGACGTGAGTACACCTGCGGCAAACGGGCAGTTCAGTCTCAACAGCCAGGCGATGAACGGCGCGGTGGCGGCGTTGAACGGGATGGCGCTGAACGACCCCACCGTCGGTGCCGTCGCCGACGAATCGACCAACGCCGCCGCGACGGCGCACAGCGGCTGGGACACCGCAGGGGCGCTGCGGGCGGCGCTCGCCGAGTGGCACGAGCAGGTGGGCCAGTTGACGGCAAGGCTGAACCAGAACAGCGCGGCGCTGGAGCAGACCACCTTGAACTACCACAGCACCAACTTCGCCGTTGCCGACTCGATGAAGGGGAAGTGAGCGATGCTGGGATACGAGGACGTTCTCAAGGCGAACCCCGGCACGCTCGGTACGGCGGCGGCCAAGTGGCGTGAGATGGCGCAGAGGTTCCACACCATGGAGACCGACTTCGATCAGAAGGTGCTCTCGGTGACCCGTAACGGGCTGTGGACGGGCGGCACCGCCAGCATGGCGAACTTCCAGCTGGTCCTCACCAAGGGGCAGATCACCGCTGCCCAGGTCGAGGCGAACGCCGTGGCATCGCTGCTCGACGACGCGAAGTCGGACTTCGAGGCCGCCCAGAAGCAGGTCCGCGACGCCGCGGACGGCGCCGTCAAGGCCGGTTTCAAGGTCACCGGCGCCGGCGTCGCGGTCCTTGACACCAGCACGATGGACAAGGCCACCCTGGACGCGCTGCACCACGACCGCGAAACCCAGGACGCCTACAACGAGGCCGCAGCCAAGTGGACCAAGGCCATCGAGGCCGGACTGCAGGCGGCCTCGGACGCGGACAAGAGGGCCTCGACGGCGTTGCGCAGCGCGTCGAAAGCGGGCAGCGCGGACAACACCTTCAACGGGCAGGCGGTCGGCGGTGGGGACGCCGCCGACGCGCAGCGCGCGGCCGCGCTCGCCACCCGGATCGACAGCCTCAGCCCGGAGGAGCGGGACCAGTTGGCGAACCTCATGAAGGCGAACGCCGACAGCCCGCAGTTCTCGCAGACGCTGCTGGACAAGCTCGGCCCCGACGGCATGCTGAAGCTTGCGCAGAAGCTCGACGATCCCGGCGACGACGGGGGGAAGAAGTCCTCCTACCCGGGGTTGCGGACGGATCTGACCCGGGCGCTCGCCTCCGCCACGCAGGACCCGACCAGCGACTTCTACAAGAAGTGGCGCGCGGACATGAAGGGCGCCGGAGAGAAGAACTTCGGCTCCAACACCGAACCGGTGTACGGCTACCAGGTCCTCACCACGCTGATGACCAAGGGGAGCGGGAAGTACTCCACGCCGTTCCTCACCGACCTCGCCGACGACATCACCGCCAGCGAGAAGGAGCACCCGGGCCGGTGGAGCTACAAGGCCAACCACACCGGCACAGCTCTCGGCGCCGACCCGCTGGACAACGTCCTGGCCGTGATGGGCCGCCAGCCGGAGGCCGCGACGGCGTATCTGGACCCGGGCGCGGACGGCTCCAACAAGCGCCTGCAGTACCTGCTGAAGGAACGGCACTGGCCGGAGGGTTACCTCACGGGCTACACGACGGTCAAGATGCCGGACCCGCTCGCGCAGAGCGGCCTGGCCTCCGCGATCGAGGCCGCTTCCACCGGCGAGCCGGCCGGCAGCCCCCACGACGGCAAGCACACCGAGGCGCAGGCCCGGGTCATGCACGACACCGTCGTCACCCTGGACGAGGGCCAAGGCGGCGACAAGATCAAGGACACGCTGCGCCGGCCGCTCGCCAACGCCCTCGCTGACTACGTCGGGGACACCCACGAGCTACTCAACGGGCGCAACGACGTCTACGGCGCCCACACCGGGCACGACTCGGTCTGGAAGGACGGTGACACCGCACGGATGGCCGTCGGCCAGGACAGTCTGGTCCGGGTCATGCGCGGGCTCTCGGACGACCCGGCCGCCTACGGCACGCTGCACCAGGCGGAGACTGGCCAGATCGCCCAGGACCTCGCGGCCCTAGGGCCCCATCCCGACCGTGATGCGGTGAAGGATGTGATGGGCAAGGGCGCCGCCGCGCTCGGCGCCTACGACGCCATCCGCGCCGACGCGGCGATGGACATGCGCGACGACAAGAACGCCCAGGCCGACTGGAAGGCCAAGATTCTCTACCACGCCGTCGGCGCCCCCATCACCCCGATCCCCGGAGTCGGCGACGCCGCCCAGCGGCTCGTGGACACCTGGACCTACGAGGTCAGCCTGAACGAGAAGGACCAGAACAACGCCGAGGCCAATGCCAAGATCTCGGACACCTACCTGGACGGCACCAAGGAGATGTCCGACCTGGTCGGCATCTGGGCCCGCGACCGTGGCATGAGCCCGGAGGACCACATGATCAACGGGCTCCAGGACGACGTCCTGAACACCCGCAACCGCAGCAGCGACGTCGCCGGCCGATACCTCGGCCGGGGCAACGCCTGATGGCGGCCGCCCGTACCTCCCGCCGCACCGCCGCCGCCGTCATCGCCCTGGCGGTGGCGGCGGCGGCCGGCCTTGGTCTCTGGTGGGCACTCGGCCGCGACGACCCCGACCGCGACTGCGCCGGCCTGCGCGGCGACGACCGCGTCCGCACGGTGCTCGGCGCCGCCTGGCGGTCCGACCTGGCGTGCACCGACCTCTCCGACGGCCTGCGCCGGGCCACCACGGGCGGCCGGCCCGGCGTCCACACCGTGGACCAGGCCCGCGCCATGCGCGCCGTCGTCCTCGCGCTCGCCGACAGCAAGGACCACCACGTCCACCCGGACGTCCGCCGACCCCTCGCCGAAGCCCTCGCCGACTACGCCACCGACACCCACGCCGTACTGGCCCTGGTCAACGACACCTACAACGCACATGCCGGGTGGCGAAGCGACGCCTGGCAGGACGAGCAGGGTGTCCACTTCTCCGTCGGGCAGCGGGAGTTGGCCCTGGCGTTGCGCGGCCTCTCGGAGGACCCGAGCGCCTACGCCCTGCTGCGCGCCGCCGACCTGCGGCAGGCCGCCGCCGGCTTTGCGGCGGTCAAGCCGGCTCCGTCCGACGACGAGCTCAAGGACGTGGTGGGTCTCGCCGCCATGCCCGCCGGGGCCTACGACGCGATCGCCGACGACGTGGTCCGCAAGCGGGGCGCCGACTCGCGCCAGGCGTGGCAGACCGAGGCGCTGAGCGGCTTCCGGGCCTCGAAGGCCGACCCGGTGCCGGACTACTCCACCGATCCGGTCGGCCACCTGACGGCCGCCTGCCTCGCCAGGGTCGATCCGGGCGACGCGAGCGGCTTCGTCCAGCTCCAGAGCCAGACCGTCGGCCTGCTCAACCGGTGGTCCGAGGCCTCCCACGCGGACCTCGGCCAGGACACGTTGGGCGTACTCGGCGACCGGGCGTTGAACACCGGGTTCACTGGGTCTCAGGAGGCGAAGAAGGCTCTCGCCCCGTAGCTCCCTCCAGCACGGTTCAGCCGTCGGCGGTCAGTCGTGGTCGGCGGCCCGTCGTGCCCGGCGGTCAGTCGTGGTCGGCGGCGAAGGGGCCCTCGTCGACGAAGCGGCGCAGGAGGCGGGCGAAGGCCTGGGCGTCGCCCTGAGGCCAGGTGGCGAGTGAGTCCTCGATGCCGGCGGCGAGCCGCTGTCGGGTGGCGGCGATGACGGCGCGGCCGTCGTCGGTGAGGGTGAGCAGGGTGGCGCGGCCGTCGGCGGGGTCGGGGCGGCGTTGGAGCAGGCCGGCCTGTTCGAGGCGGTCGGCGCGGCGGGTGACGGTGGTGCGGTCCAGTCCGATGTCGCGTCCGAGGTCGGCTGCGCTGCACGGGCCGGTGCGGGCGAGGCCGCTGATGACCGGGTAGGTGAGGTCGTCGACCGCCTCGCCCAGTCCTTGGGTCAGGTGGGTGTAGAGGCGGGCGCGGGTGCTGCGCCGCAGGAGCAGCCCGAGGGTGTCGGCGATGTCGTGTCCTGTCGTGTGCTTCACCCCTCCAGATTAGCGTGCGCGGAACACGCTTTTCCTGTACGGTCAGAAGCGTGCTTCAGGCACGTATATCGATCGATCCGCAGCGGGGCTTCCCGTACGCGCCCGGAGGAAATCCCATGACCCGCACCGACATCCGCGCCGCCCTCACCGACCTGCTCCTCACCCCCGGCCACGACCTGGACGAGGCCGCCGACCGGCACTTCGCCCCCGACTACCGCCAGCGCACCGACGGAAGCTGGGCGGACCGCAACGAATTCCTCGCCCACATCGCCCACCTGCGCACGGTCCTCGCCGACGGCTCCGTCGAGGTCCACGACGAACTCACGGCCGGCGACCGCTACGCCGACCGCCACACCATGACCGTCGTCAAGACCGACGGATCCACCGTCCGCATGGAGGTCTACCTCTTCGCCGAGTACGCCCCCGACGGCCGCTTCCGCCGCATCGAGGAGACCACCCTCATGCTCGAGGGCGCCGACGGCGACCGAGACCTCGGCAGCGCCCGCTGAACCCCCTATCGCCCGACCCGATTCCCTTGCTCCAGAAGGGCGTTGCGTGGCAAGCGGCGCCCCCGGGCTCAGTCCTCCCCGTCGTCGAGCACGGCGAGGCGGGCGGTCACGTCGTCGCTGAAGCGGGCGAGGAGGCGGAGGAGGTCGTCGCGGTCCCGGGAGGGCCAGTCGGCGAGGGTGTCGGCGAACCAGCCGAGCAGGAAGGCGAGATAGCGGTTGACGGCCTCGGTGCCGCCGCCGGTGGGTTCGATCAGGCGGGCCCGGGCGTCGTGCGGGTCGGGGATGCGGCGGACGAGGCCGCGCTTCTCCAGGATCTGGACCTGGCGGGTGATGTGCGGGCCCACGACCTGCATGCGCTCGGCGATCTCGCCGATCCGCAGGGGCTTGTCGGCCGTGCGCAGGGTGACGAGCACGCCGACGGCGGGGCGGTCGCGCCCCAGGCCCGCCTCCTCGGCGGCGCGTTCGACGAGGCGGCCCCGGCTGATGGCGGCGCTGAGCCGGGTGATCCGGGTCAGCGCGGCGAGGAAGTCGGGGCGCGCGTCCTCCGGTTCACGGGCGTCGCGGGACTCGGGAGCCTCGGGAGCCTCGGGGGCGTCGGCGGGCTCGGCGGGCTCGGCGGACATGACATCTCCATTGCATACCTAAGTTAGGTATCTGTATTGTGGGGCCTGGGTCGCTCGCCCACGAGGGCGACGTACGACCTCACTAAAGATACCTGAGGTACGTATCTTCCTAGTCGTCCGGTGCGTACCACCCCCATGCCGGCGGGGATGCCCGCCGGGGGAAGTGAGAGGCCATGAACACCGCGCCCCGCCCCGCCCGTCATGCACCCACCCGTCGCGCACCGGCCCGCCGCGCACCCGTCCGTCGCGTACTGGTCTCCGGAGCGAGCATCGCCGGCCCCGCGCTCGCCTACTGGCTCGACCGGTACGGCTTCGAGGTGACCGTCGTGGAGAAGGCCGCCGCCGTACGCGGGGGCGGCTACGCCGTCGACATCCGCGGCGCCGCCCGCGCCGTCGTGGAGCGCATGGGGCTGCTGCCGCGCCTTCGCGCCGCCCACGTCGACAGCCGGCGCATCACCTTCGTCGGCCCCGACGGGCGGACTGTCGGCTCGCTGCGCCCGGAGCAGCTGACCGGCGGCGAGGCCGGTCGCGACCTGGAGGTCCGGCGCGGTGATCTGGCCGACGCCCTCCAGGAGCCCCTGTGCGACCGGGTGGAGTTCCGCTTCGAGGACTCGATCGCCGCGCTGGACGACGACGGGGACGCCGTCCACGTGGTGTTCGACAGCGGCGTCCGCCGCAGCTTCGACCTCGTGGTCGGCGCCGACGGGCTGCATTCGAACACCCGCCGGTTGGTCCTCGGCCCCGAGGAGCCCTTCCACCGCTACCTCGGGCACGTCTTCGCCGGCTTCACCCTCCCCAACGAGTTCGGCCTCGCCCACGAGGGCGTCATCTGGAACGACGTCGGGCGCAGCGCGGTCCTCTATGCGCACGCAGCGGCCGACCGCGTCCACGGCTTCCTCACCTTCACCCGCGACGTCCCGCCCTTCGAGGCCTTCCGCGATCCGCGGGCCCAGCGCGAGTTGGTCGCCGCCCGCTTCCCGGAGCGGGTCTGGCACGTGCCGCGCCTGGTGGAGGCGATGCGGGACGCCGACGACCTCTTCTTCGATGTCGTCAGCCAGGTCCGGCTGCCGACCTGGTCGCGCGGGCGGGTGGTCCTCGCGGGCGACGCCGCGCACGCCACCTCGTTCCTGTCCGGTCAGGGGTCGAGTGTCGCCCTGGTCGGCGCGTACGTCCTGGCCGGCGAGCTGGCCGCGCACGGGGGCCACACCGCCGCCTTCGCGGCCTACGAGTGCCGGATGCGGCCCTTCGCCGAACGCAACCAGGCGCTGGCCACCGGCGGCGGCACCGTCGTGACACCGACGACGCGGGAACAACTGGAAGCCCGCAACGCCCTGTTGCGCGATCCGGAGTCCGTCGCGCGGGAGCTGGCGACGGCGGGCGCGCAGGCCGGCCGGTCCGCGCACTCGGACCTGCTGCTGCCGGACTACCCCGGGGCGCCGTGACACCCGGCCGGCCGGCGGGCAGCCGGGGACGTTCGGAGGGCGGCCAAGGAGCAGCCAGGGGGACGGTCGGAGGGCAACCGAGGGACGGCCGGGGGACGGTCGCGCCGCGGGCCTGGCCCCGTGCGGCCGGACGGATCCCGTAGGGTCGGCCAATGGCGAAGTACTTCGATGTGCACCCGCAGACCCCCCAGGCCCGCACCATCGGCACCGTGGCCGACAGCCTCCGCTCCGGCGCCCTCATCGCATACCCCACCGACTCCTGTTTCGCCCTGGGCTGCCGCATGGGCAACCACGAGGGCCTGGAACGGATCCGGTCGATCCGGCGTCTCGACGACCGCCACCACTTCACCCTGATGTGCGAGGACTTCGCCCAGCTGGGGCAGTTCGTCCACATCGACAACGCGGTCTTCCGCGCCGTCAAGGCGGCGACGCCGGGCAGCTACACCTTCATCCTCCCCGCCACCAAGGAGGTCCCGCGCCGTCTGATGCACCCGAAGAAGAAGACGGTGGGCGTCAGGATCCCCGACCACGTCGTCACCCGGGCCCTGCTCGCCGAACTCGGCGAGCCCCTCCTCTCCAGCACCCTGCTGCTGCCCGGCGAGGACGAGCCTCTGACCCAGGGGTGGGAGATCAAGGAACGGCTCGACCACGTGCTGGACGCCGTGGTGGATTCCGGCGACTGCGGTACGGAACCGACGACGGTCGTCGACTTCTCCGGCGGCGCGGCGGAGATCGTCCGGCGCGGTGCGGGCGACCCCACGCGCTTCGAGTGACGGCGCCCCGGTCCGGCTGGCCGGCCGCCGGGGGGTGCCGCCGGGCGCCTCCGGATGCTTCCGGGCGCCGCCGGGCGCCCGCCGCGGCAGTGGCGCGGATCACAGCGGGCGTGGCGCGGTCGGCGAAATGCGGAGGCGGTCGGGGTGGTTGGCACGGGCAACCGTTTCCGCCCCGGCGCACACCACCGGTACCCGCGAGGATTCCCATGACCGTCACCGAGCCCGCCGCCACCGCCGAGCCCGCCGCCTCCCGCGCGGCCGAGACCCTGTCCCGGCCCGTCACGATCAACGGGCTGACCGTGCCCAACCGCATCGTGATGGCGCCGATGACCCGCAGCTTCTCCCCCGGCGGCGTGCCCGGCGAGGACGTGCGCTCGTACTACGCCCGCCGCGCCGCCGCGGGCGTCGGCCTGATCGTCACCGAGGGCACGTACGTGGGCCACGAGTCCGCCGGCCAGAGCGACACCATCCCGCGCTTCCACGGCGAGGAGCAGCTGGCCGGGTGGGCCCGCGTCGCCGAGGACGTCCACGCGGCGGGCGGCGCCATCGTGCCGCAGCTCTGGCACATCGGCATGGTGCGCAAGCAGGGTGACCCGCCGTTCGCCGACGCCCCCGCCGTCGGCCCGTCCGGCATCCGGCTGAACGGCACCGAGGGAACGGGGCGGGCGATGACCCGGACCGACCTGGACGCCGTCATCGGCGCGTTCGCCGAGGCCGCCGCGGCCGCCGAGCGGATCGGCTTCGACGGCGTCGAGCTGCACGGCGCCCACGGCTACCTGCTCGACCAGTTCCTGTGGGCGGGCACCAACCGCCGCACCGACGCCTACGGCGGCGACCCGGTCGCCCGGACGAAGTTCACGGCCGAGCTCGTCGCCGCGGTGCGCGGGAGCGTCTCCCCCGAGTTCCCGGTGATCTTCCGCTACTCGCAGTGGAAGTCGGAGAACTACGACGCCCGCCTCGCCGAGACCCCGCAGGAGCTGGAGGCGATCCTCGCCCCGCTCGCCGAGGCCGGCGTCGACGCCTTCCACGCCTCGACCCGCCGCTACTGGATCCCCGAGTTCGACGGCTCGGACCTCAACCTGGCCGGCTGGACCAGGAAGCTCACCGGCCGGCCCGCCATCACCGTCGGCTCCGTCGGCCTCGACGGCGACTTCGTCCGCGCCTTCGCGGGCGAGGGCGCCCCGGTCCAGGGCATCGACGACCTGCTCGACCGGCTGGAGCGCGACGAGTTCGACCTGGTCGCCGTCGGCCGTGCCCTCCTCCAGGACCCGCAGTGGGCCGCCAAGGTCCTCTCCGGCCGCTTCGCCGACCTGCAGCCCTACGACGCCGCCGCACTCCGCACCCTCAGCTGACCACCGCGGCCCGCGGCCCCGGTCGCACGGCTGCCCCGCCACACGGCGGATAATGGCCGGGCCGCGGGCCGGTGGCGCCAGCCGTGGCGACGGTGCCGATCGACGGAGAGAAGAGGCAGAGGACGGATGACCCTGAACGAAGGCCGGCGCGTCCGGCTGGCCGAGGACCTGGCGATCGGTGAGGCCGTCGCCGGGGAGCCCGGGGCCGTCGTCGGGTTCCTCTCGCTGGGAGCCGGAACGGAGGGCACCGTCGAGCGGGTGGACGGGGAACTCCCGGAGAGTCACGAGGTCCGCGAGTACCAGCGGCTCACAGCGCTGTTCGAGGACTACGGGCACACCATGCCGGTGGCGACCCGCGAGCGCCTGGTGGCGGAGATCGCCGCGCTGGAACCGCAGTGGGCCGCGCACCGGGCCCAGGGAAGCCGGGTGACGGTCCGGGTCCGGCTGGACAACGGCTTCGTCCTCGACGGGGCGCACCAGGACATCCTCACCCCCCTGTGACGGGCGACGTCCTGGCGCCGGCGGCGCCAGGACCCAGCCGCAGACGGGGCGAGGCGGGGCGGGGCGGGGCGATTCAGGGGGGCCTGATGGTGGACGGATCGGTGGCTCGGCGGGTACCCCCGCCGGATCCGCAGGTACGGGCCGCGGTGGCGGCCGCCGGTGAGCGGGCACGACAGGTGCTCACCCCGGAGGGCCTGACGGCGTGGCAGGAACGGGACGCCGCAGCCCGGCCCCGTCCGACGCTCGACCGGTTGCGCGACGGCGGCCGGTTCGAGGTGGAGGAGCTGCGCGTACCGCGGGCCGACGGCGACAGCGACGTCACACTCGTCAGCGCGCGGCCCGCCGGGGTCCGCGAGGAGCTGCCGCTGCTGTACTACCTGCACGGCGGCGGGCTGGTGACGGGCAACGCGTGGTCCGTCCTGCCCCGGCTGCTGCGCACGTGGGCGCTGCCCCTGGGGTTGGCGGTCGTGTCCGTCGAGTACCGGCTGGCGCCGCACACCCGCTTCCCCGGGGCCGTCGAGGACTGCTACGCCGGACTCGTCTGGGCCGCCGAGCACGCGGACGTGCTGGGCGTGGACGCGCGGCGCGTGGTCATCGGTGGCAAGAGCGCCGGTGGCGGCCTCGCCGCGGCCCTGGCCCTGCTGGCCCGCGACCGCGGCGCCCCGGCCCCGGCCCCGGCCCCGGTCGGCCAACTGCTGCTGAGCCCGATGCTCGACGACCGCGGCGACACCTTCTCCAGCCACCAGATGGCCGGCCACGACACCTGGGACCGCACCTCCAACGCCACCGCCTGGCAGGCCGCGCTCGGCAGCCGGTACGGCGCCGCCGACCTCTCGCCGTACGCCGCCCCGGCCCGCGCCACCGACCTGTCCCGGCTGCCTGCGGCGTACGTCGACGTGGGGTCCGCCGAGACGCTCCGGGACGAAGCCCTCGCCTACGCCGACGCGATCTGGCAGGCAGGCGGCGAAGCCGAACTGCACGTGTGGCCCGGCGCCTGCCACGGCTTCGACACCCTCGCCCCACACGCGGCCGTCACCCACGACGCCCACGACGCCCGCACCCGCTGGCTACGCCGCATCCTCCACCGCTGAGCCCCGCACAGGCCCCAGGCAGCGACAGCCTCCGGCCAGGCCTGCGGGGCCCGTGGGCGAGCCCCGATCCCGTCGAGGGCTCGGCCGGCATCGAGGGTCGCCTTCGGAAACCGTTCGAGTGCGGTCTTCCGCCGGGCGGGGCGGGGTTGTCGGGGGTGACCGGGAGGATGGCGGGCATGAGTGATCGATCCGCCGCCATCGCCGACTACTGGGACTCCGCCGCTTCGTCCTTCGACGACGAGCCCGATCACGGGCTGAGGGCCGAGCACACGCGGGCTGCCTGGGCCCGGTTGTTGGAGGCGTGGGTGCCCTGCGGCCCGGTCGACGTGCTCGACGTCGGGTGCGGGACGGGCTCGCTGTCCCGGTTGCTCGCGCAGGCCGGACATCGTGTCACCGGGGTGGACCTGGCGCCGAAGATGGTCGAGCGGGCTCGGGGGAAGCTGGCGGCGGCCGGGTTGGCGGCCCGTTTCCTGGTGGGGGACGCAGCCGAGCCGCCGACCGGCGGTGCGGTGTTCGACGTCGTGTTGTCCCGTCACCTGGTGTGGACGCTGCCCGACCCTGAGCGCGCGTTGCGGCAGTGGGTGGGCCGGCTTCGGCCGGGCGGCCGGCTGGTGCTGGTCGAGGGCCGCTGGCGTGAGTCCGGGTGGAGCGGTGTGCCGTACGTGGCCGGGGCGGAGTTGCTTCCGTGGAGCGGCGGCGTCGCCGCGGACGACCTGGCGGCCGTCGTGCGGCCGCTCGTGGCCGATCTGCGGATCGAGGCGCTCGGCGCGGACGCGGACCTGTGGGGCGGGCCGGTGAACGACGAGCGGTACGCCTTGATCGCCCGGGTCTGAGGTCTCGCGGCGGGCCCCGGTGGCGGTGGTCGGGTCGCGATCAGTCGGAGGTGGTCGGGGCGCCGGGGTGGTCGACCCGTTGCGCGACGGTCGCCGTCCACTGGGGGAACTGCGCCACGGGTACCGCGGCCGCGGCAGCGAAGTCGGGGCGGAGCGAAGCGGCGGGCAGGAAGGCGACCTGGCAGCGTCGGCACAGCCACGTTGCCCGCCACACCTCTTGGAGGTGCTGCCACTGGTCGTGGGTCTGCGGCCACGGGTCCGCCGTGTCGCTCCGGCGGCTTCGGTGCTCGAAGTGGACGGCGAGTCCGATGCCCAGGAGGATCGCGGCGAGAAGGAGCGCGCCGTAGTGGTAACCGACCCGGTAGGCGGCGTCGGAGCTGCCGGCGTCGTCGCCGGAGAGCAGCGTGCGCAGGCCGAGGAGGCCGAGGAGGCCGGCCACGACGAAGAGGGTGATCGCGGCCGCGCTCGTGCCCCCGGGCTCGGGGGGCATCGACAGCAGTTCCCGCGTCGGCGGGTCGAGGGGCCGGTCGCTGTCCAGCAGGGCTTTCCGCACGGCGGCGGTTTCGTCCGCCGCGGCGCACGTCGGGCAGGTGACGCTCATCGAGGGGTGACTCCGAGGGTGGTGCACGGTGTAAGCGGAAGGCCCGTAGTACAGCACAGCGGCTGACTGCCCGTACGACCCGCCCCGGCTCTCGGCGGAAGGCCTGGCACCTCGGCACCGCGGCGGACGGCGCTGCGAGCGCATCGCGCCAACGGGAACAGCGATTTCGGGACAGCCGGGAGGCCGGGCCGCTCCCCTACGATGATCCGCAAATCAGAAGGATCACCTGGGGTAAGTCATGCTGTTCCCAAGTGAATTGACGAGATGTCAGCACCGCTGGCCGGTGGCGGTCGCCGCTCCCGCCGCCTCCGTGGCCAGGTGAGCCACCTGGCCGTCCTGGAGGCTCCATCGACGTCTGGTACCTGCAGCCGGTCGCCGACAAGCCCACCTGCCTGTGGTGGGATCCGTTCATCAACGGCCAGCCGAACGGGGTGCCCGAACAGCTGGTGCAGGGCCGGGAGAAAGTCTTCTACGGTTCGGTCTACGACCACGGCGGCCCGGGCGGGGCACCCGGCGCCGCGAAGCAGAGGGGCTACATCGCCGCCTGCAGCCGCCCCGGCAGTACGCACGCGGGCTTCGAGTTCTTCCGCCAGCAGGACCAGGGCGAGGACGTACAGGCACTGCTCGACCACGATCCGCTCACCATGCCGGTGCTCGCCCTCGGCGGCCAGGACAGCATGGCCGGGTCGATCGGCGCGCAGATGACCAACGTGGCCACGGACGTGAGCCAGCGGTGGCGCCACACGCCAACCGCTGACCCGGTCGTCCCGGGCACGCGGGCGGCGCGGGGCCTGGCGCCGCGCCTCCGTGGCAGGACGATCGGCCGACTCGTGGTCGGGCGGCAGGAGGCCGACGCGGTGGTGGCCGGCGGCCTCGCAGTCCGACGGTCGGGACGGTCCGGCGGTCGGAACAGTCCGGCGATCCGGTGATCTGGACGGTCCGGCCGCGAGTTGTGGGGCGCCCCGGGCCGAGGAGGCCGGGGGCGCCCGGGGTCAGAGTTTGAACATTTCGGTGTACGGCTGGGTGATGCGTTCCTGCCGTGAGCCGAAGTCGACGAGTACCGCGATGTCGCTGTCGCCTTCGACAGCGATGGCCCGGCCGAGGCCGAACCTGTCGTGGGTGACCCGGTCGCCGACGGCGAAGTGCTTGCGCGGCGCCTCCACCCGGGCCTTGAAGGGGCTGGTGGGCAGGGGGCGGCGTACTGCTGCAAATTTCGTCATTCCCTCCAGTATGCGCCGGAAGGCGGGAGCGTGGGTCTTTCCGGCGCATACGAGTTCGGGGCGGCCCGGAAACGCCCGGGCGCGCCGTCCCCCGCGCCCCCTCGACGGCGCCGGCGGGGGCGGTGCGCCGTCCTCGCGGGGGCTGCCGCCACGCCGCCGGCGCGCCGCCCCCGCGGAAAAACTTTTCCGGCGATCCACCGGCCCCGGCGGGGCGTGTCGGCATGCCCAACCGGCTTGCGCTCCAAGCGGGTTGGCGGCCCCGCCCGTCCGGGCGCGGCCGCCCGGGAGGGGCCCCCGCGAAACCCGCGGCGAAATAATCCGCCACAACCGGCCGAGGCCTGCTAGAGTCGACGTTAGTTGCAGTAGTGGTTCCCATGAACTTTGTGTGCGCCTGCTGATGTATTGCAGGCGCATTTTTGTTTCCCGGCTCTTCCCCGGGTGGGTGCTCAACGCGGCGACTCGGATTTCGCACTGTGCGTTTTCCGGACAGCCCCTTTGAAGGAGATTTCTTAATGGCTAATGGCACCGTGAAGTGGTTCAACGCGGAAAAGGGCTTCGGCTTCATCGAGCAGGAGGGTGGCGGCCCCGACGTCTTCGCCCACTACTCGAACATCAACGCCAATGGCTTCCGTGAGCTGCTCGAGGGCCAGAAGGTCGAGTTCGACGTCACGCAGGGCCAGAAGGGCCCGCAGGCCGAGAACATTCGCCCGCTGTAGTTCTTCTGCCATGGCACCCGCCTAGCAGCGAGGGGCCCGCACCGCGCACATGCCCGGTGCGGGCCTTTCGGCATGGCGCCACGGCGCATTCCAGGCCGCTCAGGCCTCCTGGCTCCGCCACCGGCGGCCATCCCCACGCGAGACGCTCAGCGTCGCGTCCGGATCGGCGCCCTGCCGTGACATCGCACGGTTCGAGGTTCTTCGCTCCCGCCCCTTCGCGGTGAGCGCCGACCGTAGGTGACGTGCCGCACGGTTCTACCGTCCACGCTCCGACCGTCATATTTCCGGCCCGTTCCCTTGCGGTCTCCCCCGGCGCCCCGCGCCGCGGAGCCTTCCTCGTGACGTGCCGCCCTGAGGAAGGTTTCCCGTATGAACCGCTCCAGTCGTTCTTCGTACCAGAGCGCCGGCTCGCGCTCCGCCGCCGGCTCCCGCTCCGGCAGCTCCTACGGCTCCCGCTCCGGTGGCAGCTCCTTCTACGGCGACCGGCCCGCCGGCGGCCGGCGCTCCTCCGGCCGGAGCTCCCGTCAGGGCTCGTCCGTGCAGGGCGAGTTCGCGATGCCGGTGAGCACCACCCCGGCGCTGCCGGCCGTCGAGGCCTTCGACGAACTCGACATGCCGAAGGCGCTGCTGTCGGTGCTGACCCGCCAGGGCGTCACCACGCCGTTCCCCATCCAGGGCGCGACGCTGCCGAACTCGCTGGCCGGCCGTGACGTCCTCGGACGAGGCCGCACCGGCTCCGGCAAGACCATCGCGTTCGGCCTCGCCCTGCTGGCCCGCACCGCCGGGCAGAAGGCCGAGCCGCGCCGCCCGCTGGCCCTGGTGCTGGTCCCCACCCGCGAGCTCGCGCAGCAGGTCACCACGGCCCTCACCCCCTACGCCCACGCGGTGCGCCTGCGGATGGCGACCGTGGTCGGCGGAATGTCGATCGGACGCCAGGCGCAGGCCCTGAACCGCGGCGCGGAGGTCGTGGTGGCCACCCCCGGCCGGCTCAAGGACCTGATCCAGCGCGGCGACTGCCAGCTGGACGGCGTCGGCATCACGGTGCTCGACGAGGCCGACCAGATGGCCGACATGGGCTTCCTGCCGCAGGTCACCGAGCTCCTGGGCCAGGTCGCCGAAGGCGGCCAGACGATGCTGTTCTCCGCCACCCTGGACCGCAACGTCGACCGCCTGGTGCGGACCTTCCTCAAGGACCCGGTCACGCACTCCGTGGACCCGTCCGCGGGAGCCGTCAGCACCATGGAGCACCACGTGCTCCACGTGCAGAACTTCGACAAGAACGCCACCATCGCCCACATCGCCTCCCGCGAGGGCCGGGTGATCATGTTCATCGACACCAAGCACGGCGCGGACCGCCTCGTGGACGACCTGCTCGCCAACGGGGTGAAGGCCGCGGCCCTGCACGGCGGCAAGTCCCAGCCCCAGCGCACCCGCACCCTGGAGCAGTTCCGCACCGGCCAGGTCACGGCCCTGATCGCGACCAACGTCGCCGCCCGGGGCATCCACGTCGACGGGCTCGACCTGGTCGTCAACCTGGACCCGCCGAACGACCACAAGGACTACCTCCACCGCGGCGGGCGCACCGCCCGGGCCGGCGAGTCCGGCACCGTCGTCACCCTGGTGCTGCCCAACCAGCGCCGCGAGATGGCCCGCATGATGACCACCGCCGCCATCACCCCCGTCACCACCCGCGTCAGCGCCGGCGACGAGGACCTGACCCGCATCACCGGCGCCCGGGTGCCCACCGGCATCCCCACCGTGATCGCCGACCCCGTCGTCGAACGCCCCCGCCGCAGCCCGTCCGCGAACCGCGGCCGCCGCGGCCGCCCCGCCGCCACCGCCGGCGACTCCCGGGCCGCCTCGAGCCGCGACAGCCAGGGCTCCCCCGCCCGCCGCCGGGCGCCCAGGCGCGCCCCCGTCGCCGCGTAGCACCGCCTGCCCCGGGCCGGACTGCCCCGGGCGGCGAGGTCGACGGCGTCGACCTCGCCGCCCGGGGCCTGCCCATGAGCGCAGGGCCCGCTACAGGATGACCAGCAGCTTGGTGCCCGGCACCAACTTCCGGTTGACGGACGTCGACTGGACGAACACGGTGTACGACGGGTTGTCACCCGGCTTCACCGCGACCTCCGACCCCGGCAGGCCGAGGAGTTGGCGGGCCGCCGGGCCCGAGAACACCCGGCCCGTCATCCGGCCGGTGGCCGGGTCCTTCTCCGCCACCGCCAACTGCTTGGTGCCCTGGACCTTCTCGCGCTTGGACAGCTCGTAGAAGGCGCAGCCGGTCTTGTACGGGTGCCCGGCGCTGGTGACGAAGTCGCGGATCGGCGTCTGCTCGTCGACCGGGATCAGGATGTACTTGCCGGCGTCCAGGGCGTCGAGGTTGGCCTTCACCTCGGCGGTGTTGAGGTCCTGGCCCATGGCGAACAGGTTCCTGGTGCCGCGCACGCCCTGCTCGCGGCCGCGCAGGAAGCTGGTGGCCGCCGCCTTGACGGTGCCGATGGCCTCCTCGACGCCCTTGCTGGAGTCCGCGTCCCAGATCGCGATGTTGCCCGCCGGGAAGCCGTACTCCTGAGCGGTGCGCTTGGCCAGGGAGTTGGGGACCAGGATCGCCGACGTCCAGTGGTCGGGGAGGTCGTCCATGGCGCTCTGGATGCGGTTCATCCAGGTGCGCAGGACGGCGGTGCCCCGGTCGTTCATGCGGGTGTGCATCCGGCCGGTCTCGCAGTAGCCGGAGGCGTTCTCCTCTCCGTCGGTGACGACGACCTGCAGGAAGGAGTGCTCCCCGTACCCCTCCCAGATGTTCTTCAGGTCGTCGACGGACTTCACGGCCGCCTCGATCAGCGCCGTCGCGCCGTTGTCGACCTTGTAGAGGCCGCGCAGGGACGGCAGGTGCTTGACGTCCATGTCCCAGACCAGGTTCTGCACCTCGTGGTCGAAGGCGTAGAGGCTGATGCGGGTCTCGTGGCCGAGCCGGTCGGACTCCTCCTGAAGGCCCTTCACGAACTCGTCCACCACCCGGACGAGCTGCGCCTCGTGCTGGCGCATCGAGCCGGACTTGTCGACCACGAGCGAGACGTGGTTGACCTTGTGCTTGATCCTGGCCACAGACATGCTTCCGCCCTTTTCGCACGCTCTTGCGGCGCCTTTCGGCGCCCCCTCCGACGTTGTTTCCACACTAGGAGGGGGCTCTGACACCCCGTGGGGTCGAGACGGCCCCGCGCCGGGCACAGCAGGCAGCGGGTGCGCAGCGGGAGGTGGGGCTGGGAGGTGGGGCCGGGAGCGCTTCGGCCGCCCTAGAATCGGATCGAGGTTCCGCTTGAAAGCGGAACGCCGATCCGTTTTGTCGATGTCCGGCGGAAGGGGAGCGCGGTGCCCGCCGCAGGCCAGTCCAGGGAGCCGTCCGCCCGCAGTCAGCGGGCCGACGCGGTCCGCAACCGGCAGGCGCTGCTCGACGCCGCCGCCGAAGTGTTCGTGACCGCCGGCGTCGACGCGCCGATCCGCCGGATCGCGGCCCGGGCGGGCGTCGGGCTCGGGACGATCTACCGCCACTTCCCCACCCGCGCGGACCTCGTCGTCGCCGTCTACCGCCACCAGGTCGAGGCCTGCGCCGAAGCCGGCCCGAGCCTGTTGGCCGACGCCGCCTCCCCGCTCGCGGCGCTCCGCCAGTGGGTCGACCTCTTCGTCGACTTCCTGGTCACCAAGCACGGACTCGCCAACGCACTGCAATCCGACAGCGGCGGCTTCGACGCGCTCCACGCCTACTTCCTCGACCGCCTGGTGCCGGTGTGCACGCAACTCCTCGACGCCGCCGCCGACGCCGGGGAAATCAGGCCCGGTACGCACGCCTACGAACTGATGCGCGGCATCGGCAACCTCTGCGCCGGACACGACGGCGATCCCCGCTACGACCCGCGCCGGCTGATCGAACTGCTCCTCCGAGGCCTGGGCCGACCGCAGTCGCCCTGATGCTCGGGGTCACCTCGTGGCTCCGCAGCTTCGTGGCTCCGTGGCTTCCCGGGGTGGGCCCTGCGGTGACAGAGCGTGCAGCGGGGGCGTGGAGGCGCCGGAATGCGCGGGTTGTGCCACGGGCGTTGTCCATGGATTTCGGTGAATGCCCGCGCGACAGCGTCCCGTGGGTCGATCATGTTCGGGTGCCGATCACCCCGAACCCGCCCCCGCCCGCCGGCCCCTCGTCCTGGGACGAACGGCTGGAAACCCGAATCGGGGTGTGCGCGGCCCAGTTGTCCTGGTGGGGCCACGACTTCACCGACGGGGCCTGGCCCGACACCGAGGACCTGGCCGTCCTGCTCGCCCGCACCGTGCGCGAGGCCGCCGAGATCCCCTCGATGCGGTCCGCCCACCACGCGCTGACCACCGCCCTCGGCTCGGTGCACGCCGCCGAACGATGGATGCGCCCGTACTGCGCCGCCTCCCCGGCCATGGCCTGCCGGCACCTGCACCAGGCCACGGAGCACCTGGAGGCCGCCCGCCGGCACCTCGCCGACGCCGCACCGCCCGGCCGCCCCTCCCTCCCCCCGCAGCGCGGGGACGGGCAGGGCGCCGGAAGCCCCGCAGGGGCGTAGCGCGCGCGACGGCGGACGGGCGCGGACGGGCGCGGACGGGCGCCGAACGGCGGCGGTGCGGTGCCGCGCCGGGGCGCCGGTCGGTGTCACATGTTCGTCTGCTTCAGCCGGCCGAGGCGTTCGCGGCCCTGGGCTGCCCAGTTCTCGACGCCGTCGGGGTGCAGCTGGTTGGCCCACCGGCCGAGGGTCGTGCGCTGCACGGCGGCCGGAACGGCCTCCGCGACCGGCGGCTGGAGCTGCTCCGGGGCGCCCGTCCCGGCCGGCTACGTCATCACCATGTACAACTCGAGCGGCTGCAGCAACCACGGCTCGTGGTACCAGCAGCCCGCCCAGGACCGCCTGTGGACCTGCTCCGGCTCGCCGATCGTCTCCGGCTACGTGCTGACGGGCTACGACCCGCAGGGCTGCAGCGGCGTCGGCGCCTGGTTCCACCAGCTGGTCCGCAACGGCATCTGGACCTGCCCCTACTCTCCGATCCCGGCTGGGTACCGCAGCACCACCTACGACGCCCGCGGCTGCAACGGCCTCGGCGCCTGGCTCACCATCAAGGCCTGAGCACCGGGCCCGGGCACCGGGCCCGGGCACCGGGCGGGCGTGACGCGGGTGACCTTTGGCGGTCATCGCCTCACGCAACGTGAAAGGATCACCGTCGGCAACACATCACATCATCAAGGGGAGACATGGCAGAGCGACAGAACGGCACGGTCAAGTGGTTCAACGACGAGAAGGGGTACGGGTTCATCACCCCGGAGTCCGGCCCTGACCTGTTCGTTCACTTCCGCTCGATCGAGGGCAGCGGCTTCAAGTCCCTGGTGGAAGGGCAGAAGGTCACCTTTGAGGCCGTCCAGGGCCAGAAGGGCATGCAGGCCGACAAGGTGCACGTCGAGGAGTAGGCCCCCGGTCCCGGACGCGCCCCGAAGCACGCAAGGGCTCCGGGCGCGTCCGGTGCGGGCGGTACGTTCACGGACGGTACGTCCACGGGCGGTACGTCCGGCGCGTCCGGGAGGGGCGGGTACGTCCGGGCGGTTCGGCCGGGCGGCGGCGGTCTCCGGACGGCCGATCGGCACCGCCGGTTCGCGTTCCCGGCCCGCACGGCCCCGGCACTCGGAAGGCCCCCCGTGCGTCTGCTCCGCCCGACTGATCCCGGGAGATCCTCGTCCGATCCGCATTCCCGCAGGTCGGCGCGGTGTGTCTGACGGGCAGTGAGGTCCGGTCGGGCGGTGGCAGCGCTTGCGAGGGGTGGCAGCGCATGGCTGTCTGAAGTCGTGCGGGGCCGACCGGCGCCGCCGCTTCACCCCCTGACCTCCGTGGAGGATCTTTCCATGCGTGCTCTCAAGCGTGTCCTGGCCGTCAGTGCTCTCACCGCCCCTCTCGTGATCGGCTGCGCCGGTCTGGCTTCCGCCCACGAAGGCATGAGCGCGGACTTCGGCAAGGGCGCGTTCATCGCGAACCAGAACGGCGCCGGTGTCGCGGCCGTCGAATCCTCCGTCTCCCCCGACGGGATCTCGCACGCCGACTTCTGGATCTGGGCCGACGACAACGGCGTCTCCGGCTCGTTCTCGGGCTCGGGCGCCAGCTGGAGCAACAGCTGACGAAGTCCCTGCCAACGGGGCGCGTGACACCGGTCACGCCCTGCCGGACCAGGCCCTGGGCGGGCGCTCTGATGCACCTTCGGAGCGCCCGCCCGGGGCCTTTTTGCGGCGGTCGGGGCTGCGCGGCGGTCGGGGGCGGGCTCCGCCGGGGGCGCAGCGGGGGCTCGGCCGGGCCGGGTCTTCGTGGTGTTCTCCGTGGGCGATACGGGAGCGGCCCGTGCTCCGGCGGGGGGAGGATGTGATCACGGCGATCGGGCCCGGCCCGGGCCCATCGGTCGGCCGTGACTCACGACACCAGGGGTGACCATGACCAGCGACGAGAGCAGCAAGCACGCCGGGTTCTCCGCCGAGGAGCGGGCCGCTATGAAGGACCACGCGCAGGAGCTGAAGAAGGCCGCGCGCAGGACCTCCCAGGCCGAGAAGGAGGCCGAGGCGAGGCAGGACGTGCTCGCGAAGATCGCCGAGATGCGCGACAGCGACCGGGCCATGGCCGAACGCGTGCACGCCGTCGTCACCGCGGCCGCCCCCACCCTCGCGCCCAAGCTCTGGTACGGGATGCCCGCGTACGCGCTGGACGGCAAGGTCGTCTGCTTCTTCCAGAGCGCCGAGAAGTTCAAGTCCCGCTACGCCATGCTCGGCTTCAGCGACCAGGCCCGGCTGGACGACGGCTCGATGTGGCCGACCTACTTCGCCCTGGCCGAGGTCTCCGCGCAGGTCGAGGAGCGCATCGCGGACCTGGTGAAGCGCGCCGTGGCCTGAGGCCCGTCGGCGCCCTGCCGTCCAACCAGGCCTGAATCCGGTCGAGTTGGGCGGCGGCGAGCGGATTGCCGTCGGTCCCGGTGCGGGCCCCGGGCGGCTCCGGGCCGCATCCGCGACGTCACCCCGGTGCGGAGCGGCGGCGGCCCTCCGAGGCGCGGCGGCCGGCTTCGGGTTACGGTCGGAAGGCCGACCGGGCCCTTGGGCGCCGCGTTCCGGTGCCCGGCCCCGCCCGTCCGCCGTCCGTTGCGGAACCGGGCGGCCGGGGCACCCGCTCGGCATCCCAGGCGCTGATGCCGCCACCGACGAGGGGAACAGGCCATGCCCACGCCCGACGACGAGAAGCAGCCGGACGAACGTACGCGGGAGCGGTCCGCCGAGGAACGTTCGATCACGGCCCCCACCCCGGCCGACGTCCGGGCCAAGGCCGAGACCAGGGCCAGGAACGGGATGAAGGACGGGCCCAAGGGCGGGGCCAAGGCCCGGGCCGGGGCGGACGACGACGAGGAGCCGGAGGCGCCGGCGGCGGACACCGCGGCACCGTAGGCGGCGCTGCTAAGGGCTGCCCCGGGCTCAGGGCCCGGCTCCGGGCCGGTGCGGGTGCCACTCCGCCAGCAGGATCGTGGCGTCGTCGCGCAGCTGGTGGTCCTGGTGCGTGACCAGGGCGTGGATCAGGTGGCGCAGGGCCTCGGGGGCGGGTTCCCCGCCGGCCATGTGCTGGACGAGGGTGTCGGTCAGGCGGCGCTCCCCGAAGAGTTCGCCGGAGGCCGAGCGGGCCTCGGTGACCCCGTCGGTGTAGACCAGCACCCGGTCCCCGGGCTGCAGCCTGGCGTGGTGGACGGCCTGCGGCCCGTGCTCGTGGAAGCCGAGCCCGAGCGGCAGTTCGGCGCGTCGGCGCAGGGCCCCCGGGACGACGCGGCGGTCCCGGATGAGCAGCGGCGGCGGGTGGCCGCAGTTGACCCAGGACAGCTCGCCGGTGGCCGTGTCGAGGTCGGCGACCACCGCGGTCAGCAGCCGGTCCGGGATCCACCGGGCCAGTGTGCGGTCGATGGTCCGGGCGATGTCGGCCAGGCCGCCGCCGGCCCGCCGGGTGGAGCGGCAGGCGGCCAGGGCGACCGAGCTGGTGCCCCCGGAGGCTAGGTCGTGGCCCATCGCGTCGAACACGGACACGTGCAGGCGCCCGCCCGCCATGGCGTGGTCGAAGGCGTCCCCGCCCACGTCGTAGGCCGGCTCCATGACCGCGCTGGAGGTGATGTCGCGGGTACCGATGGTGCGCGGCGGCAGGAACGCCCACAGCAGCTCGGCCTGCAGGCTCATCGGCTCCGTGCGTCCGACTCCGACGATGACGTCGCTGTACGCGCCCTTGGACACCACCAGCAGGGCGACCAGGGCCGCCAGGGCCTCGCAGTTCTCGACGGTGCGGCCGTCCCGTGCGCCGCCTTCGATCCTCAGGACGCCGATCCGCTCGACCCCGTCGACCAGCGGGAACCAGGCGACGGCGGGCGATCCGGAGGAGAGCTGGGTCTGCTGCAGCCGGTAGGCGCGGCCGCCGAGCGTCCCCTCGATGTCCACCCGGCGGTCGAGGGCCCGGCCTTCGTTCTCGTCCCCGTCCCCGAAGCCGGGCAGTGGTACGAGGTGGCGCTGCTGGACGTCGACCAGGAAGACCCTCGCGCCGTCGGCGCCCAGCCCGCGGGCCGACTCCCGCACCAGGCCGGGCAGCTCCGCCGGCCCGCTCGCCCGGGACCGGGCCAGCAGCCGGGCCAGCACGCCGCCCGGCCCCCCGTCCGGCAGCGCGCCCGGCACCGCGTCGTCGCAGCTCACCGTCTCGCACCTCCCGTCGGGTCGGCGCCTACCCAGTGCCGGCCCGATGCTGCGCGCCCCGGCCGAGGGACCGGGGCGTTCTCGGGTGTCAGACCTTCAAGCCGTGGCGGTTGACGTACCAGAAGTGGAAGCCGAACAGCCCGCCCAGCACCGCCAGCCACTGCAGCGTGTTCACCAGCGGCACCAGGTCCACCGGCAGGGTCGAGGCCAGGACCACCCGGATCACGGCGTCCACGGCGAAGCCGAGGCCCCAGACCGCGGTGAGCGTCCGCAGGTGGCGGCGGAAGACCGCGTCGTGGTCCCAACGCCCCACCCACTCCTCGGCGCCCGCCTCGCCGATCTTGGCGGCGACGATCGAACGCGCGGCGGTCAGCATGAACGGGCGCCGCGTCGCCAGGGTGCCCAGCACCCAGAGCCCCAGCACGCCGAACACCCAGCTGTCGCGCACCAGCAGCACCCGCGGGCTGCCGCTGACCGCCGACATCAGCGCGCCGACGACGATCATCAGCAGGGTGAAGGCCGGCAGCACCTCGACCCGGCGGCTGCGCACCATGCCGAGCACCAGCCACGGCACCAGCAGCACACTGCTGACCAGGAGCGCGGCCCACTGGCTGAGCCCCACGCCGTGCAGCACGTAGAACCCGCCGAGCGGCAGCGCCAGTTCGAAGACCAGTGACCTGGCCAGCGCCCGCTTGGCGGCTCGGGCCTTCCGACCCGTCTGCTGCGCGGTTTCCTGCTCGGTGTGCTGCGCGGTGTGCTGCGCGGTGTGCTGTGCGGCCGGCTTGTTCACGGTCTCCCCCATCACGCCCGTCCCTCCCATGACTGCCTCTCCCCTGTCCTGTGTGGCCCGCTGATCCGGGTGGCGCGCTACGGTGCGGCGCGGGTGGCCCGGTCGAAGGTGTCCGCCAGTTCGCGGCCGGCCTCGGTGACGTCGAAGGTCGGATCCCCGACCCAGCGCATCACCACGGCGTCGATCGCCCCGCGCAGCGCGACGAGCATCAGCCGGGGGTCGAACTCCCGGAACTCGCCCGCTTCCTGCGCCGCGCGCACCACCTGTTCCTGGATCTCCATCGCCGTCCGCACGGAGTCCTGGTAGCCCACGTTGGCCGGGTCGTCCCCGCCGAGGTTGGGCAGCACCTCGATCAGCGCCTTCAGGTGCTGGGGCCAGACCGCGAGCAGTTCGACGTTGGACTCGACGAACGCCCGCAGCCGGGCGCGCGCGCCCTCGGCGGCGCCGATCCGGGGCGCCATGAACGCGGTGGTCACCCGGGTCACTTCGGCGACGACCTCGTGCATCAGGTCGTCCTTGCCGGCGAAGTGGTACGAGATCATCCCGGTGCTGCTCAGCCCGGCCTGCTTCGCGATCCGACTGAACGAGGCCTTCGCGTAGCCCAGTTCGGCGACCACTTCGATGGCGGCCTGCACGATCTGCGCCCGGCGCCCCGACTCGGTGAACGTCCGGCCCACCCCCACCCCTCCTCCTTGCCTTCGCAAGCAGGTTCTTGCTTGCCTGAGCAAAACTGTAGAGCAGTTTGCTCGGCCGAGCAATAACTTGCCCAGGTGAGCAAACGTAGGCGCGGTTCGGGGCTACGGGAGTGCGAGGGCTTACGGCAGTGGAGGGGCCGCGCTGGGCGGCGGCGCATGTGCCGGGGCGGGCGGGGTAGGCGGCGGTCGCGGCGGGCCCCGGTCCGGTACCCCCTCCCCCAGGCCGGGCCCGCCGCCGCAACGGAACGGAGGACACCATGACCACGCAACCGCTCCCGGCCGCGGCCCCCGTCGACGGCCCTTCCCTGCTCGCCGTCGGTGTGCCCGCCCTGATCATCGCCGTGCTGCTCATCGGCGCGTTCGCCTGGGGCAGCCACCGCATCACACGCCGCCGGCCCCCGCGAACGGCCCAGGGCGCCGCCGGGGCACGCGCCGACTCCTGGCGCACCCCTGACGGCGAGGGCCCGCGCGGCCGCGGGCAGGCACCCCCCGGCCGCTGAACCGGCGGGCCGTACGCGGCCCGTGTCGCCGCTCTCGGCGGAGCGGCGGTCCTGCGCGTTCCTCCGATCACGGGATGCCGCCGGGATGTCGCCGGGAGCAGCCGGGCAGCAACGGGCAGCAACGGGCCGGGCGGTCGCGGGATTCCGCGGCCGCCCGGCCGGCGGGGCAGCTAGGAAATCCGGTACCAGGCGGTCCAACTGCCGCTCGCGGCGCGGCTGCGGCCCCACAGGTGGCCGTCCGTGCCCTTCGCGCCGATCTCGAAGTTGCCGCCGCCCATGTCGGTGGCGACGATGTCGACCCCGCCGATCATGTAGCCGCCCAGGGACGTCCAGGCGCTCTTCTTGCCGGACGTGTCGGTCCAGCGCGTCCACACGGCGTGGTCGGTGCCGATGACGAACACCTCTCGGCGGCCGTCCCGGAAGGCGTACTCCGTCATGCCGGGCTGGCCGAACTCGCCGCCGCACAGGTACTCGCCGCCCCAGACGGTGCTGGTGCAGTGCATCGGCTCCGCGGACGCGCTGGCGGGCGCCGCGGTCAGCGCGACACCGGCGAGAACGGCGGCGGCCAACACCGTCTTGATCTTCTTCATGGGTACTCCCCACTCGGTACGGACCGAGGCCGACCCCTTCACCGGGCGGCCCCCTCAGTTGAGGTGACGGCCGCTCGGATCCGGCGGGTTCAACCCGGCGCCGGCCGCGCTTCGGCCGCTCCGGGGCGCCCCGGAGAGCTTCGGACCGCTCACGCCGCACGAGGGCCCGAGGTTCGCACGGGTGGTGATCACCACCGGTCCGGGCGCGGGACAATGGGCGGGTGACCGGCAGTCAGCTCCCCCGAGGCATCACCGCCCTGATTCCCAGCGCCCCCGCCCCCGCCACGCCGGGCGAGCGGGCGGCGTCGCAGCTCCTCCATCTGCGCACCGCGGAGGTGCCCCTCCCGTTGCTGGCCGCGGCCGTGGAGCTGATCGCCCCGCAGGTGGAGAGCGAGGACCCGGTGACCCGCGCGGTGGCCGCCGACGTCCGGTCCCGCCTGCTCGCCGTGCTCGACGGCGCCGTCCCGCGCGCCGCCGCCTCCCGTCCGGGCCCGGCCTGAGCCTGTGTCGCCTCGGCGCGCGGACTCGGCGCGCCGGGGTCAGCCGCGCCGCAGCGGCCCGACGAGTTCGTCGACCAGCCACTTCGCCACGCCCGGCGGGTAGGGACTCCGCAGGCTGAGCACGAGGTGGGTGAAGCCGGCGGCGATCAGCTCGGCGAGGGCGGCCCGGTCCCCGGCCGGGTCGTCGTAGGAGACGATGTACTGGACGGAGCGCGTGATCGTCCGCGGGTCGCGGCCGATCTCGGCGCAGTGGGCGTCCAGGACGCGGCCGCGTTCGACGAGGCGGTCGAGGGTGTTGTGGGGCGGGCCGGGGACGTTCCAGATGTCCGCCTGCTCGGCCACCAGGCGCAGCAGGCGCGTGCCCCAGCCGCCGATGAGGACGGGCGGGCCGTGGGGCTGGACGGGCTGGGGGCGGGAGCTGCTGGCACGGGCCGAGCTGGTCCGGCTGGAGGCCGAACGCCGCTTCCTGGCGCCGCTGGCGCCGGCCGAGGCGGAGCTGTTCCTGCGGGCGTTGCGGACGCTCGACGCGGGGCCCGCCGGAACCGACGGCCGGTAGGGCCGCGGGCGCCGTTTTCGTCCGGCCCGACCCCGGCCCGCCCCGGCCCGACCCCGGTCAGCGCCGGTCAGCGCCGGCCGGCGGCCTGGCGGGTGCGGCGGGCGAGGCGGTGCAGGCGCTGGACGGCGACGAAGCGGTGCATCCGGTCGGCCAGCGTCAGGCCGTACTTGAGGCGCAGCTGGGTGCTCAGGCCGGTGAGCCGGTCGGGGCCGATGGCGTGGAGCAGCCGGCTGACGTGCTGCTGGTAGGCCTCGCGGTAGGCGCGGTCGCCGTCCGGGACGGACCAGAAGAACATCGGGATCTCCTCGACCAGGCAGTTGCGGTCGTAGGCGCGCAGGTGCTCGGCGAACGCCGGCTCGGGGCGGGCGAGCAGCCACTCCCGGACCAGCTCCATCGAGCGGACCCGGTCGACCAGGCCGCGCGGGTCGGTCTTCTTCTGGGTGATGGACAGCGCGCCGTCCTCGCGGACCCGCCAGTGGTAGACCGGGTCGGCGAGCACGTCGACCCGCTCGGCGAGGAAGTGGTGGGGCACGCTGACGGGGGCGTCCTCGTACAGGATGCCCTCGGGGTAGAGGATGCCCGCGGCGTCGAAGAAGGAGCGCCGGTAGACCTTGTTCCAGGCGGTCCGGTCGGTGACCAGGGCGGGGAGTTCGCTGACGTGGGTGCGCAGCCGGGTCTCGCGGAACGGGCGGCGGTGGGCGTGCGAGGGGGTGAGGCCGGTGGTGCGCAGGCGCATCGCGTTGCCGGTGGCGAAGTCGGAGCCGGTCTCGTCCAGCGTGCGGATCATCAGTTCGTACGCGTGCGGGGGCAGGGTGTCGTCGCTGTCGACGAAGGCCAGGTACTCGGTGCCGGGGGTGAGGTGGCGCCAGCCGGTGTTGCGGGCGGCGCCCAGGCCCTTGTTCTCCTGCCGGACCAGGCGGAAGCGCGGGTCCTGGTCGGTGTAGGCCTGGGCGATGGCGGGGCCGTCGTCGGTCGAGCCGTCGTCGACCAGGACGCATTCGAAGTCGTCGAAGGTCTGGGCCCGGATCGAGTCCAGGCACTCCCGGAGGTAGCGCTCGACGTTGTAGATCGGGACGACGACGGACAGGCGCGGGGCCATCGGGCGGCCTTTCGCTCAGGAGCGGACGGGCCGGCCGGGCCGGGCGGGCACGCACCGCCGACGGCCGATCACCGGCAGTGGCCCGAATGTAGGGACCGCACAAGGCTAGGGGACGGACGGGTGGTGTCTTCGAACTTTCCGGCTGGTGGAACGGACATGTCCGGTGCCGCCCCGGCGCCGAACGGGCGCCGCCCCGACGGCGGCGGCCCGGACGGCGCCTTTCCTATAGTGAGGGCCATGACCGACCCCCGCCCCACCTCGGCCTTCCACGCGGCCAACACCGACCCCGCGGTCACCGAGCGGCTGACCGCTGCCCTGGACGTCCAGGCCGCCAACCCCGGTGTGCGGCGGCTGCGCGCATGGGCGCACGCCCACCTCGCCGCGCGCCCCGGCGAGCGGGCGCTGGACGTCGGCTCCGGCACCGGCTCGGAGACCCAGGTGCTCGCGGCGGCCGTCACCCCGGACGGCACCGCGACCGGCCTCGAACCCAACGCCGGGCTGCGTGCCGTCGCCGAGCGGCGCGCCGCCGAGGCCGGCAGCCCGGCCCGCTTCCTGGACGGCGACGCGCTCGCGCTGCCGCTGCCCGACGCCGACGCCGACGTGGTCTGGTGCGAGCGCGTCCTGCAGCACCTGGCCGAGCCGGCCCGGGCCGTCGCCGAGATCGCCCGGGTGCTGCGTCCGGGCGGACGGGTCGCCCTGCTCGACACCGACTGGGCCACCTTCGTCCTCCACCCGGCCGCCCCGGAGATCCGCCCCGCGCTGGCCGCCGTCACCCAGGCCACCGCCGCCACCCCGGACGCCGGGCGCCGCCTGGCGGGCTGGCTGGCCGAGGCGGGCCTGGCCGTCGACGAGCTCGGCGCCGACGTCCTCCTGCACGACCCCCGCACCGTCAGCGGGCCGATCGTGCGCGGACTCGGCGCGGCGGCCCTGCAGCGGAACCTGATCACCGAGGAGCAGCGCGACCGGCTCCACGCCGACCTCGAAGCCGCCGCCGGGCAGGGCGCCTTCCACCTGTCGGTGACGATGTTCGCCGTCATCGCCCACCGGCCCCGCTGACGCCCCGCTGCCCGCCGCGCGCTGCGCCGCCATGCCTGCCGCGCGCACACCGGACAGGTGGCCGATTCACCCGGATGGAGTAGTTTTGTCGTGCTCCGCCCGCCGTACTCTCGCTTCCAGCAGACCATCGAAGGACCGTGCGTGCGGGCCACCAGGCGATGAGGTGATGGACATGCAGCAACCGTTGAGCGGAGACATGCCGGAATCGGCGTCCGAAGTCCAGCGACAGCTCTACACCGGATCGGAGCGCCCCTTCGACCCGGAGGACCTCGTGATGGCGTCGGGCCGCGACGTCACGCCCAGCCGTCTCACCTGGGCGAGGCAGCAGATCGAGCAGAAGGGCGCCGCAGCCCTGGAGCGCTACCTCCCCTGACCTGAGCCCCACCCCGCCCGGAGGCCCCGGCCCACCAGCCGGGCCCCGGGCGGGCGCCGGACGGACCCTGGCAGGCCTCGGGCGGTACATCCGTGCCCCGGTCGATTGTCAGTGCCAGTGGCGATGATGACGCCCATGAACGACGCCGCTCTGCTCACCCCCGGCGACTACGCCGACGCCGTCACCGCCGCCGTCCGGGCCTGCGCCGCCTACTACACCGACGGAGCCACCCCGCTCGGCGACGACGAGTACGACGCCCTGCTGCGCGCCATCGCGGCCTACGAGGAGGCACACCCGGGCGAGGCGCGGGCGGACTCCCCCACCGGGAAGGTCGCCGGCGGCGCGGTCGGGGGCGACGTGCCGCACAGCGTGCCGATGCTGTCGCTGGACAACGTCTTCTCGGCCGAGGAGCTCGCGGACTGGGCGGCCGGGCTGGAGCGGCGCCTGGGGCGCCCGGTGGCCGCCTGGTGCGTGGAGCCCAAGCTGGACGGCCTGGCGGTGGCCGCCCGCTACCGCGCCGGGCGCCTGCAGCAGCTGATCACCCGCGGCGACGGCCTCGCCGGCGAGGACATCAGCCACGCCGCGGACGCCGTCCTGGGCCTGCCCGCCGCGCTCGCCGAGCCCGTCGACGTCGAGCTGCGCGGTGAAGTCCTGCTCACCCGCGAGCAGTTCGAGCACGCCAACGAGGTGCGCACCGCCCACGGCGCCGTCCCCTTCGCCAATGCGCGCAACGGCGCCGCCGGCACCCTGCGCGCCAAGGACCGCCCGTACCGCGTCGAGCTGACTTTCTTCGGCTACGACGCCGTGGGGCTCGACGACGACCTCCCGCACAGCGCCCTCCTGGAGCGCCTGGCCGCCCTCGGGGCCAACACCGCCGCCACCACGGCCGCCCACCCGCTGGGCTGCGCCACGCTGGAGGAGGCGCAGCAGCGCATCGAGGAGATCGCCGCGCTGCGCAGCGCCCTGCCGTTCGGCATCGACGGCGTGGTGGTCAAGGCCGACTCCGCCGCCGACCAGCACGACGCCGGGTCGGGCTCGCGCGCGCCGCGCTGGGCCGTCGCCCGCAAGCTCGCCGCCGAGCACAAGGTCACCCGCCTGCTCGACGTCGAGTGGAACGTCGGGCGCACCGGCATCATCGCCCCGCGCGCGGTCCTCGAACCCGTCGTCATCGACGGCGTCACCGTCACCTACGCCACCCTGCACAACCCCGCCGACATCACCCGGCGCGGCCTCATGCTCGGCGACCAGGTGTTCGTCTACCGCGCGGGCGACGTCATCCCGCGCGTCGAGGCCCCGCTCGTCGACGAGCGCACCGGCGACGAACGGCCCATCGTCTTCCCCGGGTCGTGCCCCCGCTGCGGCGACGCCATCGACACCACCGAGCAGCGCTGGCGCTGCGCCCGGGGGCGAGACTGCCAGGCCGTCGCCTCGGTGATCTACGCGGCGGGCCGCGACCAGCTCGACATCGAGGGCCTGGGCGGCACCCGCGCCGTCCAGCTGGTCGAAGCCGGGCTGGTCACCGACCTCGCCGACCTCTTCGACCTCACCCGGGAGCAGCTCCTGGGGCTGGAGCGCATGGGCGACACCAGCACCGACAACCTGCTGGCCGCGATCGGGACCGCCCGCAGCCGCCCGCTCAGCCGGGTCTTCTGCGCGCTCGGCGTGCGCGGCACCGGGCGCACCATGTCCCGCCGCATCGCCGCCCACTTCGGCTCGATGGCCGTGATCCGGGCCGCCGACGCCGACACGCTGGCGGCGGTGGCCGGCATCGGCGCGGAGAAGGCCCGCGTCATCGTCGCCGAACTCGCCGACCTCTCACCGCTCCTGGACCGGCTCGCGGCCCGCGGCGTGGGCACCGCCGTCACCGCGCCCCAGGCCCCCGTCGCGGCGGCCGCCCGGCCCGACGGCGACGCGCCCCAGGCGCCGGCGGGCCCGGCCGGGGCCGCGGCCGGGCCGCTCGCGGGCGAGGCCGTCGTCGTCACCGGCAGCATGACCGGCCCGCTGGCCGCGCTCTCCCGCAACGAGATGAACGAGCTGATCGAGCGCGCCGGCGGCAAGGCGTCCTCGTCCGTCTCCAAGCGCACCACCCTGCTCGTCGCCGGCGAGAAGGCCGGCTCCAAGCGGGCCAAGGCCGAGGAGTTGGGCGTGCGGATCGTCACCCCCGACGACTTCGCCGTCCTCGTCGCCGACCACCTGCCCGGGGCCTGACCCGTCCGACGCCTGAGGCGCCACCACGCCGGTGCCGCTGACCTCCCCCCGCCCGGGGTGGGGGCCCAGCGGCTTGCCGACCTACTACACCTGCACCGACGACAACGGCCCGCACTGCCTCGACGGCAAGATCGCCAGCCTGCTCCCCCGGCACTGAGGGCCCCCGCGACGGGCCCGACGGGTGACGCTCGCGCGGGTCGGCGGGCGGCGGACCGGTGTACGGATGCCCCGTGCCGATACTGCGGGCATGACCCCCTCCCACAGACCGTCCCTGCTGTGCGTCGCCGCCGCCACCGCGCTCCTCGCCCTCACCACCCCGGTCACGGCCGCCGCCGCCGACGTCGGCGCGGCGGGCGACGGCGGCCACCGCCGTCCCTGCGTCGGTTCCCCGCCCCCCGACGGCGGCCCGGCGCTCGACGTGCTGCGGATCGCCGAGCAGGCCAAGACGGAGCTGGACCTCAAGTCCGTGATCCTGCGGGTCACCGTCGACGGCCGCGAGCTGGTCACGTCCGCGCTCGGCGAGTCGATGACCGGCGTCCCGGCGGAGCCCTCGATGCACTTCCGCAACGGCAACATCGCGATCAGCTACCTGGGCACGGCGCTGCTGCGCCTGGTCGACGAGGGCAAGGTCAACCTCGACGACCCCGTCGGGCGCTGGCTGCCCGACCTCCCGCACGACTACGGGCAGCGGATGACCCTGCGGATGCTCGGCGCCTCCACCACCGGCCTCGTCGACTACGTCACCAGCCCCGGATTCGGCGAGGCCGTCCATGCGGACCCGTTCCGCCAGTGGACCCCCGAGGAACTGGTGGGCATCTCCACCCGCCAGGACCTGTGGTACGAGCCGGGCACCAACTGGAGCTACTCGCACGCCAACTTCGTCCTGCTCGGCGCCGCCCTGGAGAAGATCACCGGAACCCGGCTCGACGTCCTGCTCCAGCAGCAGGTCACGGACCCGCTCGGACTGCGGGAGACCCGCAACAGCTTCACCCCCGACATCCCCACGCCCGTCCTGCACGCCTTCACCTCCGAACGCGGGACGTACGAGGAATCCACCTTCTGGAACCCCTCGTGGACCACCGCCCCCGGCGCGGTGGAGACCACCGACATCTGCGACCTGGCCCGCTCGGCCGTCGGCATCGGCTCGGGCGAACTCCTCTCCCCCGCCTCCTACCGGGAACTGCTGGACCCGGGGACGGTGGGCCTCGGCAAGCCGACCGCCACGTGCCCCGCGACGGTCTGCATCGCCCAGACCGAGGCCACCCACTACGGCATGGGCGTGCTCGTCCTGGACGGCTGGATCTCCCAACACCCCCTGTTCTTCGGCTACTCCGCCTCCCAGGACTACCTCCCCTGCGAACACCTGGCGATCGCCGTCTCGACCACCGAGGGGCCCAACGCCCCCGGCGGCCACAGCGCCCACACCATCGCCCAGCGCATCGCCGCCGCCCTCGCCCCGGACCACCCCATCCCCGACTTCGGCTGATCCGCCGCCCCGCTTGTACGCCAGCACGTCACCACGCCAGTACGCCAGTACGCCAGTACGTCACCGAGTTCACCGAAGACGCCGTCCGGAGGCCCCACCGTGTCCCTGCGTTCCCGCCGTTCACCGTCGCCCCGCCGCCCCGGGCGCGCGGCCACCACCCTGCTCACCGCCGGGCTGCTCACCACCGCCCTGCTCACCACCGCGGTGGCGCCCGCCGGGCCCGCCGTGGCGGCACCGCACGACGACGGAGACCTCGCGCTGCGGGCCCGGCTGCAGGAGCTGGTCGAGCGTCCGGACGGGCCGCCCGGGGCCATCGCGGTGCTGCGCGAGGGCGACCGGGTGCGGGTGTTCCGGGCCGGGGTGGCCGAGGTCGGCACCGGCCGCCCGCCCCGGCTCGACGACCACATGCGCCTGGCCAGCGCGGCGAAGGCGTTCAGCGGCGCGGTCGCGCTGCGCCTGGTCGACTGCGGGCTGCTCGGGCTGGACGACACGATCGCCCGCCGGCTGCCCTCGCTGCCGGCCGCCTGGGGCGCGGTGACGCTGCGCCAACTGCTCAACCACACCGGCGGCCTGCCGGACTACAGCACGGCACCGGAGTTCGTCGACCTGATCCGCGCCGATCCGCACCACGTGTTCGACTCCCGGCACCTGCTGGACTTCGTCGCCGACCGGGGCCTGGAGTTCACCCCCGGCTCCCGCTACCGGTACTCCAACTCGGACAACATCGCGGTCGCCCTGATGGCCGAGGCGGCGACCGGGCAGCGCTACGAGGACCTGCTGGCCTCCCAGGTCTACCGGCCGCTGGGGCTCACCCGCACCAGCCTGCCCTCCGGCTTCGAGCTGCCCGAACCGTACCTGCACGGCTACGCCGTCCAGCCGCCCGAGCCGCCCGAGGACGTCAGCACCCGGTACGGCGCCTCGGGCGCCTGGGCGTCGGGCGGCCTGGTCTCCACCCCCGGGGACTTCAGCGCGTTCATGGCCGGGTACGCGGGCGGCCCGCTGATCAGCGACGCGACCCGCAGCCGGCAGCGGGTCTTCGTGCCCGGCGCCTCCGAGCCGGCCGGCCCCGGGGCCAACCGCGCCGGGCTGGCGATCTTCGAGTACACCACCCGCTGCGGCGTGGTGTACGGGCACACGGGCAACACCGCCGGCTACACGCAGTTGGGCGCGGGCACCCCGGACGGGCGCCGCAGCCTCACCGTCTCGGTCACCGAGCAGGTCAACCAGGCGGGCAACCCCGACCTGTTGGAGCACCTGCGCGCCGTCGAGGAGGACTTCGTCTGCGCGCTGCTGGCCGATGAGGACGCCGGGCGCGCCGGATCGTGATCGGTCCGCGGGTGCCGGAACGCCGCAGGGGCGGAAGTCGAAAACGACTTCCGCCCCTGCGAGTTGGAGCGCCGGGCCCGAATCGAACGAACCCCTCCCACTGAAAGTGGGCGTGCTACCGCTGCACCACCGACGCCTGCTCCGGCGGGCCTTGACCGCTTTCGCGTTCTCGTCCTGCCGACAGGAAGAACGTACCAGTCCATGATCGGAAAGCGGAAATCGGCGGCCGGACCGCTCCCGGGTGCCCCGTGATCAGCCGCCCGTGGTCAGCGCCCGGGACCGGTCAACCGGTCGCGGGCGGCGGCCCGTCGCCGTCCTCCCTGGCCCAGGCGCCGACGCCGAGGCGCCCGGTGGTGCCGAGGTCGAGCTCCGGGGTGACCGTCACGGGGGCCGCGTCGGGGGTGGCGCGGACCCGGACGTAGGGGACGTTCACCGGGGCGCCGGCCTCGGTGGTGTTGCGCCACACCAGGGTGGTGCGGGCACCCTCGCCCGGGCGCAGCACGATCGTCTGCGGCGGGTTGTCCGCGCCGGTGCCGGTGGCGATCGCGGCGCCGCCGGACAGCAGCCGCACCCCGTCGACCGGCCGGTGGTCCAGGTCGAGCAGGTTCAGCGTCGGGTAGCCGTCGAGGGTGGTCGTGGCGGTCCCGCAGTTGCGCAGGTGCAGGCCGACCACGCGCAGGCCCATCGCCGCGTCGCCCTGGTCCGCGTACAGCCGCAGGCCGGAGGGCGGGCACGGGCCGCCGGGTTGCGGGGCCTCGGCGCTGGGCACGCTGCAAACCTTGGCGATCTTCACCTGCGGCGCGGCGCCCGGTCGGGCCGGGCCGGGCCCGGACAGGTCGATCCGCCCCTTGGCGGTGGCGCCGGGGGCGAGCGCGGCGGCGGTCCGCGTCACCTTCGCCGCGGCGCCGCGGCTCGGCGCGGACAGGCTGAAGTCCACCGTGACGTCGGACGGTTCGGTGCCCGGGTTGGTGACCTCGTACTCCGCACAGGCCGGCCCGACGGCGGTGATCCGCACGCCGGCCTGCGCGCGCCCGTCCGGCTCCGGCCCGCCGCCGGGCGCCGGGGCCGGCGACGCCCCGCATGCTCCGGCGCGGCCGGACGGCCCCGTCGGGGCTCCGGCCGATCCGGCCGATCCGGCCGATCCGGCCGCCTGGGAGCCGCAGCCGGTGAGCAGGGCGGCGGCGACCACGGCGAGCGTGACGGCCGCGGCGGGCCGGGCGGACCGCGTGGGCCGGGCAGGCCGACGGGCCGTCAGCCGGCGGGTGGACTGTTCGTACGGGCGCATCGGTCGAGTCGATCACGCTTCGCACCCGAACGGCTGTGAGCCGGGTCACGGCCCGTGCAACAGACCTGCAAGGGTTCGGCCCCGGTCGGTCAGGAGCGGGCGGCGTCGATCTTGCCCTGCAGGGCGGTGAGCAGGTCCTTCAGGATGCCGATGGTGACCTCGTCGGCCAGCTCGCCCTCGGCGTCAAAGCGCTCGTGCGAGCGGAAGGCGACCAGTTCGGGCTTGACCACGACGTCGCTGTCGGTCCAGACGAAGACCTGGCGCAGCGCCAGCTGGGCGCGCACCGAGCCGAAGTTGGTGGGCGCGGCACCCATGATCGCGGTGGGCTTGCGGTGCAGCGGCAGGCCCTCGCTCTTGCTCCAGTCGGTGCTCAGCCAGTCCAGGGCGTTCTTCAGCACGCCGGGGATCGAGTAGTTGAACTCCGGGGTGGCGATCAGCAGGCCGTCCGCGTCGAGCACCTTGCGGCGCAGCTCCTCGACGACCGCCGGCCGCACGCCCGGGTGGTCGAGGTCGTAGTCGTACGGCGGGATGTCGCGCAGGCCGTCGTAGATCTCGATCTCCATGCCGGTGGGATTGAGCGTCCGGGCGGCGCGCAGCAGGGCGGTGTTGTGCGAGTCGGCGCGCAGCGAGCCGGAGATGGCGAAGACCTTGGACGGGCTCATGACGGTTGCTCCTTGCGGCGGTGTGACGGGCGGTACGGCCGTGGGTGCGGCTGTGGCTGAGCGGTTCGCCGTTCGCGGCGTTCCGACACCGAGGAATCTAAACGGATCAGTTCAGTTCGTCAACCAGACAGTTCAGTCTTCCCCGCAGCGATCACGCTCACCCACGGGGGAACCCCGCCTGGCCTGGCCGTACGGCCACGCAAGCCGCCCCGCCCCGCCCCTCCTGTCGGGGGCGGAGCGGGGCGGCGGCGGGGCGGCGGCGGTCAGCGGGGCAGTGCCCGGGAGGCGGCTCGCGCTATCACCGGTAGCGGTAGCGGATCCGGCCGCGGGTGAGGTCGTAGGGGCTGAGCTCCACGAGCACCCGGTCGTGCGGGAGGATCTTGATGTGGTTCTTGCGGACCTTGCCGCTGATGTGGGCGAGCACGATGTGCCCGTTGGGAAGTTCCACCTTGAACGTGGCATTGCGCAGGCACTCGGTGACGGTGCCTTCGACTTCGATGCCGTCTGCGGTCTTGGCCATGGCTCTCACCTCTTTCTCTCGGGTAGTGGTGCGGTCGGCGGGGAATGCGGGGCGCGAACTGCGGGGCGGGGCGTCAGCGGCGGACGAGTTCCAGGGTGCTGCCCGTACGGCGGGCGCCGATGCCCTCGAAGAGGGCGGTGGCGGCCGTGTTGGACTCCGTCACCTCGGCCCAGGCCGAGGCGGTGCCGCAGCGGTGCAGCCCGTCCAGTGCGTGGGCCAGCAGGGCCCGGGCGATGCCGCGGCGCTGCCGGTCGGCCCGGACGGCGAGCAGTCCGATCCGCGGCCGGGTCGGCGGGGCCACCCGCACCATCCCGACGTAGTGGCCGTCCTGCTGCGCCACCGCGTACTTCGAGGGGTCGAGCACGGTGGTGCCCGCCGGGCAGGGCAGGATCCGGGCCGGCATCGCCGACCAGCCGGGGCCGGCCTCGACCTCCTCGTGGATGACGAGGTCGAGGGCGCGCAGCGGGCGCTCCCGCGCCTCGCCGGCGGGCACGATGGTCACGCCCGCCGGGGGGCGTGCCGGGCCGAGGCCGGTGGTCTGCGGGTCGGTGGGTACGAGGTAGCTCCACTCGCGGCGGACGGTCGTGAAGCCGGCGCGCTGCCAGGCGGCCGTCGTGTCGTGGTCGGCCTCGTCGGTGAGGGTGTGCAGCGGTTCCGGCAGGTCGGCCGACATCGCGGCGGCGAGGCGGTCGAAGGCCGCGCCGTGCCAGGCGTCGATGCTGACGAAGAGCCGCCCGTCGGGTCGGCGTGAGGCGTCGCCGGTGCCGACCACGCGGTCGTCCTGTACGGCGTGCCACTGGGTGTCCGAGCTGCGGGTGACCACGAGTGCGTGGCCGTCGGCGCCCGGGGTGGAAGGTGAGGCGGTCATGGTGTTGTCCTTCGGGAGTGCCTGGTCCGAGGCGCTCCCTGGCGACACCTACGTCACCCGCCCACCGTGACGGAAAGGGGGGAGCACCCATGCGGATACAGCCTTCATGGGTCTCACCTCCTCGCGTTCTTGCACGGCTGCGCAGACGGTAGCAGTCGGTGGTGTGCCCGGCCAACCGATATACGGGTGGACCGGTCGTCGGCCTCCTGGGCGAGCGGTGCCGCGCGCAGGCCGTGGACGGACCGCCGGGGGTGTCCGCAGGGTGAGACGCCCCGTCCCACGCCGGCGGGTTTCTGCCAGCATTCCGGGCATGCAGCAGCAGCTGATTACCAGCGGCAGCGTGCCGGCACCGAGCCGGGAGGAGTGACCCTCCCCGGCCCGCCGCCCGCACGCAGACCTCTCGCGCTTCGCGAGGGGTCTTTCTGCTTTTCCGGCCGCCCGCCAGTCCCCTCCACAGACAGGACCGCCGCCATGGAACACACCCGGCTCACCGTCACCCTGCGCCCCACCACCGGCACGCTCGCCCGCCTCGCCTCCACCCTCAACAACCACCGGGTCCTGGACCTGGCCTTCAGCGCGGGGGCGGCGGCTTCGGCCAGGGCCGTCGTCCGGGTGCCGCAGCCCGAGGCCGTACGCGTCCAGCAGAAGCTGCGCAGGCTGGTCGACGTGATCGACGTGGCCGTGGAGCCGGCCGGGTGAGCCCGCCGCCCCGGGGGGGGCGAGCGGTGCGGCGGGCGCGGCTGCGCCGGGTCAGGCGGGGCGGCGGGCGCGGTCGGCGATGTTGCGGGCCATGGCGCCGAAGACCAGGCCGTGGAAGGGGGCGATCGCCCACCAGTAGGCGTGGCCGGCCAGGCCGTGCGGGTGGAACAGGGCGCGCTGGTGGTAGCGCGCGCCGCCGTCCCCGTCGGGGGTGACCCGCAGTTCGAGCCAGGCCAGTCCCGGCAGGCGCATCTCGGCCCGCAGGCGCAGCAGTCGTCCCGGCTCGATCTCCTCCACCCGCCAGAAGTCGAGGGCGTCGCCGACCCGCAGGCGGTGGCGGTCGCGGCGGCCGCGGCGCAGTCCGACGCCGCCGGCCAGGCGGTCGAGGGTGCCGCGCAGGGACCAGGCGAAGGGCAGGGAGTACCAGCCGTTGTCGCCGCCGATGCCCTCGACCACCCGCCACACGGCCGCGGGTTCGGCGGCCACGTGTCGTTCGCGCAGGTCCTGGTAGAGGCTGCCGCCGGCCCAGTCGGGGTCGGTGGGCAGCGGGTCGCTGGGGGCGCCGGGCAGGGAGGCGGAGGACCAGCGGGTGGTGACCTGGGCGTCGCGGATGCGGCGCAGGGCGAGTTCGACGGCGCGGTCGAACCCGGTCAGGCCGCCGGGCGGGTCGGGGATCCAGCGGGCGATGTCGTGCTCGTGGCAGACCACCTCGTGGCGCAGGGACTCCACCAGCGGGCGGGCGAGCGGGCCGGGGACGGGGGTGACCAGGCCGACCCAGAGGCTGGACAGGGCCGGGGACAGGACGGGTACGGGCACGATCACCCGCCGGGGCAGGCCGGCCACCGTGGCGTAGCGCCGCATCATCAGCCGGTAGGTCAGGACGTCCGGTCCGCCGATGTCGAAGGCCCGGTCGGCCTCGGGCGGCAGGGCGGCCGCGCCGACCAGGTAGGAGAGCACGTCGCGTACGGCGATGGGCTGGATGCGGGTGTCGACCCAGCGGGGGGTGACCATGGCGGGCAGGCGCTCGGTCAGGTAGCGGAGCATCTCGAAGGAGGCGGAGCCGGAGCCGATGATGACCGCGGCCCGCAGTTCGGCGACGGGCACGCCGGCGGAGCGCAGGACCCGGCCGACTTCGGCGCGCGAGCGCAGGTGCGGGGACAGTTCGGCTTCGGGTACGCCGGCGGGCAGCAGTCCGCTGAGGTAGACGATCCGGCTCACCCCGGCGCGGGCGGCGGCCTGGGCGAAGGCGCGGGCGGCGCGCCGGTCGGTGTCCTCGAAGCCGGGCCCGGTGGCGAGTGAGTGGACCAGGTAGTACGCGGTGTCGACGCCGTCGAAGGCGCCGTCCAGGGTCTCGGGCCGGGTGACGTCGCCGGTGGCGGCCTCCACCTCGGCGCGCCACGGCTGGTCGCGCAGGCGCCCGGGGTCACGGGCCAGGCAGCGCACCCGGTGTCCGGCGGCCAGGAGTTCGGGCACCAGCCGGCCGCCGATGTAGCCGGTGGCTCCGGTGACCAGGCAGCGCCGTCCGGTGGGGGTTCGCTCGTCCACCTTCCGCTCCTTCCTTCCGCGGTCCGCCGCCTCGCCGTGTCGCCGTGTCGTGGGCGGTGGGGGCGGCCACGGCCGTGAGCCTACGACGGGGCGGCGGGGCTCGCCGGGCGGGCGTTCGCGGGTCGGGGCCCTCGCAGGTCGGGGCCCTCACAGGTCCGGGTCAGGGGGCGGCCGGTGTGCCGACGCCCTGGAGCAGGGTGTCGACGACCCTGGTGGCGAGCGCGTCCACGGCGGCGTCGGTGTCCGGGGCCTCGGCCGCGGCCTCGTGGATGAGCGCGTAGTAGACGCGCCGCGCCCAGTGCGGATCCGTGTCGGCCCGGAGCAGTCCGGCGGTGCGGGCGCGCGCGAACAGCCGCTCGCACTGGGCCAGGACGTCGGCGTGCAGGCGGGCGACCTCGGGGGCGTCGGTGGGGACGGCGCCCATGGCGAAGCCCCAGCCGATCTTGACGCGGAGCACGTTCGCGGTGACCTGGTAGAGCGCGACGGCGGGCGGGGCGGTGTCGGGCCGGGCGGCTTCGACGGCTTCGTGGAACCGCCGGGTCGCCCAGGCGGCCAGGGCCGTGATCAGGGCCTCCCGCGAGGCGAACCGCCGGTGGACGGTGGTCCGTGCGACCCCGGCGGCCTCGGCGATCTGCTCCATCGTCGCGGCCGGGTTCGCGGACAGGACCCGTTCGGCGGCTTCGAGGATCGCGCGTACGGTCCGCTCGGCGTCGGCGCGCAGCGGTTTGGCGGGGGCGGGCGGGGCCATGGGTGCGGTTCCTTCCGTGGCGTCGGACGACTCGGCAAGGGTACGCCGGTGTGGCATCTCCCAGAGAACTTGCAACATCAGTGATGCATGTTCTAAATTCAGTGCGTCAGAAGCGTTGCACTTATGCGTGGAGGAACACCATGGACCTGCAGCTGAACGGCAAGACGGCCCTGGTCACGGGCGCCAGCCGCGGCATCGGACTGGCCGTCGTCCGGGCCCTGTCCGCCGAGGGCGTCCGCGTCGTCGCGGCGGCCCGCACGCCCACCCCGGAGCTGGCGGCGGCCGGCGCGGTCCCCGTGGCCGTGGACCTGTCCGATCCCGCCGGGGCCGGGCACCTCGTCACCGAGGCCGTGGCCGCCCTGGGCGGCATCGACATCCTGGTCAACAACGTCGGCGGCGGCGACGGCGGCCTGAGCGGCAGCTTCCTCGACCTGACCGACGCGCAGTGGGCGGAGGTGCTGGACCTGAACTTCCTCGCCACCGTCCGGGTCACCCGGGCCGCGCTGCCCGCGCTGCAGGCCGCCCGGGGCGCGATCGTCAACGTGTCCTCCATCGCCGCCCGCGTCCCGCACGGCGGACCCGTCGCCTACGCGACGGCCAAGGCCGCGCTCACCGCGTTCGGCAAGGCCCTCGCGCACGAGTTCGGCCCGCGGGGCGTCCGGGTGAACACCGTCTCCCCCGGCCCGGTCCGCACCGCGATGTGGGAGAGCCCGACCGGCTACGGCGCGGGCCTGGCCGCGTCCCTGGGCGTCCCGCACGCCGACCTCCTGGCCGGCCTGCCGGCGGCGACGGGCATGCTCATCGACCGGCTCGTCGAACCGGCCGAGGTCGCCGCGCTCGTCGCCTACCTCGCCTCGCCGCTCGCCGCCGCGACCACCGGCGCCGACCACCTCGTCGACGGCGGGGCGGTCAAGACCGCCTGAGCGCCGCCCGGGCGCAGATCAGCGGCGGCCCGGGGCGGACACCCGGATCCGGGCCTCGACGCCGTCGCAGAGCAGCCGCACGCTCTGGACGAACTTCTCGTCCAGCGCGCGGGCCGAGGTCGACGCGGCGGCCACCGTCAGCGGGAAGCGTTCGTGGAGGTCGGCGACGGCCCGCGCGGTGACGGGCACGGCGGGCGGGTCGCCCTGCTCCTGCAGCACGAACCCGGTGACGTGGCTGAGCAGCGCGTCGGCGGCGACCGCGCACGTGGCCTCGGGCGCCCCGGCGTCCCGCAGGGTCTGCAGCAGTCGTTCCATCAGCGACAGCGCCCCCGTGCTGAGGACCTTCGGGCTGTCGGCGAACAGGGCGGCGCCGCCCGGGTGTTGCCGGATGCTGTGCCGCAGGGTGACGGCCTGGGCCTCCAACCGGCCCTTCCAGTCGGCCGGTTGGGGCAGGACCGCCAGCGCGGCTGTGCCGGCGTCGTAGGCCTGGCGGGCCAGCCGGTCGGCCATCAGCTGGAGCAGGGCGCCCTTGCTGGGCACGTGGTAGTAGAGGCTCCCGGCGTACGCGCCGAGTCGCTCCGCGACCTTGCGCATGGAGAGTCCGTGATAGCCCGATTCGGCGAACACGATCATGCCTGCGTCGATGATCCGGTCGGCGGTCAGCTTCACGGGGCGAGTGTACCGGGGCTTTTCAAACACTGTTTGAATCTGCTCACCACTACCGCTAGGGTCGCGGTCATCGCAGGTCAAACAGGGGGATGGGGGCGGCGATGGACGCGATCGTGTTCAACGTGACGACGGCAGGGCTGATGGTGCTGATGTTCAAGGCCGGGATGGCCTTGATCGGGCCGGAGACCGTGCAGCGGCGCGGCCTGCCCTGGGCCGCGGCCGGGCTGGCCGTGATCGCGATCGGCGCCGTGGTGACGCAGCTGTGCTGGTCGGGGGCGATGGACGCCTTCGACTCCGATCCGAGCAGGTCGGGCTGGTGGCGCGTGGTCACCTCGGTCTTCATGCAGAACGGCGGCCTCTTCGGCGGGGCGTGGAACATCGCCACCCTCGTGATCGTCGCCGCGCTCGCCGAGTGGTTCTGGGGCGCCCCCCTGATGGTGGGCCTGTTCGCGGCGGGCATCCTGCTGCCGCAGCACATCGACTCCCTCTTCGGGGAGGCCGACCGGACCACCGTCGACCCGCGCAACTTCGCCGGGAGTTCGGGCGCCACCTACTTCCTCGCCGCGACCCTGGCCGCCGCCCTGCTGCTGCGCGGCGGCACCGGCGGCGCCCCGAAGGAGCGGCTGCTCGCGCTGGCCGTGCCCGCCGCGGGCCTGGCCATGTGGTTCGCCCAGTCCAACGGGCACGGCCTGGTGGCGGTGTACGGCTTCGTCCTCGGCGCCCTGGTCCGGGTCCTGGCCCGCCCGGTCATCCGCCCCGACCGGGACCTGCAGAACCCGCCGCGCACGACCATGGCCTCGCTGACGGCCCTCGTCGGCCGCCGCCCCCGCCAGGCCGGCTAGAGCCCGGCCGGACCGGCGGGCAGGCCGGGGACAGCCCGGCCGCAGCGACCCGCCGAACAGGACAGCACCGCCCCCGGGCCCCGCGCCCGGAGCCGAGGCGTGGGGGGGGGCGCGCCCCCGCCCGGGGCCCCCCCCCCCCGGCCCCCGCCGCCCCCCCCCCCCCCGGGGGCGGCGGGGGGGCGCCCCCCCCCCCCCCCCCCCCCCCCCCCCACGCCTCTTCGCCATGCGCGCCGCCGACCACGGAAGAGGGATGACATGTCGAAGCACGCGTACGGAGAGTTCTCGAAGCGCCTGGACGAGGAGGTGGCCAAGCTCGTGGACCACGCCCACCAGGAGGCCGCCGAGGCCGTGGACCGGGCGCTGGGCCGGACCCCCGCGCCGAAGGCGTTCGACCACGCCCACTGGCAGGACCGGCTCGACCGGCTGCTCACCGAGCACCGCATCCCCGGCGCGGTGCTGGCCGTCCTCGCCGACGGCGAGATCCACGAACTGGCGAGCGGCGTCCTGCACACCGGGACGGGCGTCGAGACGACCACGGACTCGGTGTTCCAGATCGGCTCGGTCAGCAAGGGCTACACGGCCGCGCTGGTGATGTGCCTCGCCGACGCCGGCCGGCTGGACCTGGACGCCCCGGTCGTGGACGTCCTGCCCGGCTTCGCCGTCGCCGACGCCGAGGCCACCCGGACCATCACCCCGCGCCAACTGCTCAACCACACCAGCGGGATCGAGGGCGACTACGTCAACGACACCGGCCGCGGCGACGACTGCCTGGCCCGCTACCTCGAGGGCACCGCGGACGTCGGCCTCACCAACCCGCCCGGCGCCACCATGTCGTACTCCAGCACCGCCTACAACGTCCTGGGCCGGATCGTCGAGGTGGTGACCGGCGGCACCTGGGACGAGGCCCTGAAGGAGCTGATCTGCGGCCCGCTCGGACTCGAGCGGACGATGACGCTGCCCGAGGAGGTGCTGCGCTTCCGCGCCGCGATGGGGCACATGGGCGACCCCGGCGAGGACCCGGTCCCCACCCCGCTGTGGAACATGCTGCCCCGCTCGGCGGGACCGTACGGCGGCATCTGCGCCACCGCCGCCGACGTGGTCCGCTTCGCCCGGCTCTTCATCGGCGGGGGCACCGCGCCGGATGGCACCCGGGTGCTCTCGGCCGCGGCCGTGGCGGCCATGCTCGCCCCCGAGGTGGAGATGCCCGACCAGTGGTTCCTCGGCGCCCACTGGGGCCTGGGCTGGGGCCTGTTCGAGTGGGACGGCGTGCGCGGCTTCGGCCACGACGGCAGCACCTTCGGCCAGCTCGCCTACCTGCGCGCCATCCCGGCGAAGGGCCTCGCCATCGCCCTGCTCACCAACGGCGGAGGCGCCGCTCCCAAGGTCCACGAGGCCCTCTGCCGCGAACTGAGCGCCGAGTTCGCCGGGGTCGCCATGCCCCGGTTCGAACCCGCCGTGGACCACCCGGCCGTCGACACCACGCCGTTCACCGGCACGTACAAGCGCGAGGGCTTCCTCATGACGATCGCCGACGACCCGAGCGGCGAGGGCGTGCTCCGGCTGCGCTACGAGGGGGCCGAAGGACTCGCGGGCACCTTCGAACCCCTCGTCTGGCACCTCACCCCGGTCTCGGACACCCCCGCCAAGACCGTGTTCGCCGGCCGCCGCAACGACAAGGACGCCTGGATACCCGTCGTGTTCTACGCCCTGGCGGACGGCAGCCGCTACGTCCACTTCGGCGTGCGGGCCACCGCCAAGTCCGGCTGACCACACGGTCCTTGAGCCCGAACCCCGAACCCCGGGCCGCGCGGCGGCTCGGGGTTCGGGGTTCGGGCGGCCCGGGGCGGCGGCGGGTCAGTAGCGCAGGGCGGCGGCGATCCGCCCGCTGTCGGCGAGGACGTCGTCGGGGACGAAGCTGACCTCGGCGCCGGTGCCGAGGGCGCGCTCGATCACCTCGTCGACGATGTCCTCCCGGGCCCCGGGCAGGCCCGCCTCGGCGGGGACGAGGTGCTCGCCGTCGTCGCGCACGGTGGTGCGGTAGTTCTCCTCGACCACCAGCCGGGCGATCCGGCCCTCGCCGGCGGCCCGCCAGACCTCGTCCAGGCCGGCCGCGAACGCCTGGCGGCCGTGGGCCTTGTCGAGCAGGGCGAGGGCCTCGGCGACCTCGCGCTCGGCGTGGGCGCGCACGGCGGGCCCGACCACCTGGCGGACGGTCTCCGCGTCGGCCTGGGCGAGGCCGCCGTGCGGGATCTGCGCGGTGGCCTGCTGGGCGATCGGGCCGACGGCGTCCAGCAGGGCGAGCGCGGCGGCCTCGCCGACCACGTACAGCGGGCGGGGGTCGGCGGCCAGCAGCTTGCCGATCCCCGCGTCGGCCTGCCGCAGGAAGGTCTTGGTCTCCTCGTCGCGGAAGGTGCTGGGCGTGTCGCCGATGCGCTCCTGCCGCTCGGGGTCGGGATTGTCGAAGACGCGCACCAGCGGGAAGCCGTCGCCGGTCTCCTCGCTGACCCGCTCCGGCGTGCCGCCCCACAGCGTCACCCGGTCGGCGGCGATCGCGACCACCCAGTAGGGGCGCTCGGCGGCGTGCGCGGCGACCAGGTTGCGGGTGAGGAAGGTGTCGGACAGGACCACCCGGGCCGGGGCGGAGCGCCCGAGCGACCACACCTGGTGCTCGCCGGGCGCGACCAGGATCGCCAGGCCGTCCTCGGCGTGCACCAGGTCGACCTCGGCCAGGGCCCGGTCGAGCTGCTCCAGCACGGCGATCCGGTCGGCCCGGGAGACCTGCGGGTCGGCCTGGACCTTCTCCTTCGCCTCGGCCAGCAGGTTGCGCAGCCGGACCGGGTCCTGCGCGTTGTCCGGCTCCCGGCGGTGCGTGGGCATCAGGATCGACACCGCCGGATAGGGCCGGGGCCGGCGCAGCTCGGCGAGGACGGCGGGGCTGAGGGCGGGGTGCATGGAGACCCTTTCCGAAGGCGGTTCGGCCTTCTGTGCGTGGACGCGCGAAGCCTGTCGCTGCTCCCCCCAAATGCCCTCAATGTACAGATCCGCGGCTTTCCCGGCGCGCGAGGAGCGGACCGGCCCCGGCGTGCCCGAAGGGCCTCGCCCGCGCGGCGTCCCGCCGGCGCCGCCCGGGCGGGACGGGCGCCGGCGGGACGCGGCAGCCGGACGCGGCAGCATGACGCGGCGGTGGGTCAGAACGCGACGTCGGTGCAGGAGTAGAAGGCGTTGCCGGTGTCGGCGATCTCCCAGACGGCGACGATCACCTGGTGGCCGGTGCGGCCGGTGGGCAGGGTCGCGGTGTGGGTGGTGGTCGCGGCGGGCTGGCGGCCGTTGTAGGGGACGGTCAGGAACGGGGTCAGATCCAGTGCGGCCCGGGTGATCGGGCGGGACGCGTCGTAGCCGGGCTTGGTGAGGTAGTACGTGAAGTTCGTGGTGGCGTGGCGGGCCTCGATGGTCCAGGTGAAGGTGAGCCGCTGACCGGCCGTCACCCTGGTGGTGGGCCAGGCGCCGCCGCGCGGGTCGTCCAGCGGGGCCCAGCGGGCGTCCCCGCCGGCGCAGATGGTGCCGTCGACCGGGCCGCGGGCGGGGAAGCCCTTCGGGCCCTCGACGCTCTGCGGTTCCCACTGGATGTCGCCGCAGTCCCACGGGACGGCGTCGGCGCCGCAGAGCGCGGAGCGGCTCGGCGGCTGGTCGATGAAGCCGTGGGACTGGGCCGGCAGGGCCGTTGCGAGCGGCAGGGCGATCGCGGCCGCGGCGGCCGCGAGGAGGTGGCGTGTGCGCATGGTGCTCCTCCGTGGGGGTGGTGGAGTGTGCGCCCGGCGCGGGTCGTGCGCGTGGGAGTGCGCGTGGGGACGTGCAGGGGGCCCGGCCAAGGTATGGCATGCCCGCGCCAGGCCGGTTGCCCGACACCGTAGGAGGCCGCCTCCCCGTCCGTCAATGGTCTGAACCAGTACGCAGGACCCGCTGCGCGGGGCGCCGTCGGAATGTCCCATCGGGCCCGGGAGAAAGCCCACGCGTAATTGCACAAGCGCTATAGATGCTCGGGCCGGTATTTCACGCCGGGGCTTGTCCCAGGCCGCGCGGAACCCCGAACCGGCCTCGCCGGTCGAGGCGGTCGAGGCCGTGGACGCCGCCCGCCGCCGACCCCCGCCACTCCCCCGCCGCCCGACGGCCCGCGAACGCACGCCTTGGCGCGTGCCGCCTGTCTGCGGTTGCACTTATCGCGCGTCTGCAACTATTGTGGAAGCTCGCTAGGTGCTCACTCAAGCAATCACGGAAGGGTCGGGCCCCATGCCTCTCGCTCTCCTCGCCCTGGCCATCGGCGCATTCGGGATCGGGACCACCGAGTTCGTGGTCATGGGCCTGCTGCCCCGGATCGCCGACGACTACGGCGTCTCCATCCCCGACGCGGGCCTGCTGGTCACCGGCTACGCCCTCGGCGTCGTCATCGGCGCGCCGCTGATGACCGCCCTGGGCACCAGGATCAGCCGCAAGACGATGCTGATGCTGCTGATGGCCCTGTTCACGGCCGGCAACCTGCTCTCCGCGTTCGCACCGACCTTCCCGCTGATGCTGGCCGGGCGCCTGGTGACCTCGCTGGCCCACGGCGCCTTCTTCGGCATCGGGTCCGTGGTCGCCGCCGACCTGGTCGCCCCCGAGAAGAAGGCCGGCGCCATCGCCACCATGTTCACCGGGCTCACCGTCGCCAACATCGTCGGCGTGCCGCTGGGCACCTTCATCGGCCAGGCCGTCGGCTGGCGCACCACCTTCGGCGTCGTCGCCGCGCTCGGCGTGGTCGGCCTGTTCGGCATCGCCAGGCTGGTGCCCGCGCTCCCGCGCCCCGAGGGCGCCCACCTGCGCCGCGAACTGACCGCCTTCCGCAACCCGCAGGTGCTGCTCGCGATGGCGATGACCGTGCTCGGCTTCGGCGGCGTCTTCGCCGCGATCACCTACATCGCGCCGATGATGACCGGGGTCGCCGGCTACTCCGACGGCGCCGTCACCTGGCTGCTGGTGCTGCTCGGCGTCGGCATGTTCCTCGGCAACCTGATCGGCGGCCGGTTCGCCGACCGCACCCTGATGCCGCTGCTCTACACCACCCTCGGCGGGCTGGCGGTCGTGCTGGCGCTGTTCACCCTGACCGCGCACGACAAGGTCCTCGCCGCCGTCACCATCCTGCTCGTCGGCGCCCTCGGCTTCGCCACCGTCCCCCCGCTGCAGAAGCGGGTCCTGGACCAGGCCCACGGCGCCCCCACCCTGGCCTCGGCCGTCAACATCGGGGCGTTCAACCTCGGCAACGCGCTGGCCGCCTGGCTCGGCGGGATCGTCATCGCCGGCGGCCTCGGCTACACCGCCCCGAACTGGGTCGGCGCCGCCCTCGCCGCCGCCGCCCTCGTCCTCGCCCTGTGGTCCGCCGCCCTGGAGCGCCGCGCCCCCGAACGCGGGGCCGCCGCCGCCCCCTCCCCGGTCCCGGCCCACTGACCTCCCCCCCCCCCCCCCCCGGAGAAGCACCGCCGTGAGCACCACCGTCACCCCGCTGACCACCGCCGACGCCGAGGCCCTCGTCCGCGCCGCCCACGCCGCCGCCGAGGCGGCCGGGGTCGCGGTCGGCATCACCGTCCTGGACGCCGGCGGGCACCTGCTCGCCTTCCGCCGCGACGACCGCGCCGTGCTGATCTCCGGCGAGACCAGCACCCGCAAGGCCTACACCGCCCTGCAGCTGAACGCCCCGACCGCCGACGTGGTCGACCTGGTCAAGCCGGACGGCCCGTTCCACTCCCTGCCCACCGCGCTGGACCGCCCCCTGCTGTTCATCGCCGGCGGCATCCCCGTCCACCGCGACGGCCGCCTGATCGGCGCCCTCGGCGTCGGCGGCGGCGCCCCCGAGCAGGACCACTCCTTCGCCACCGCCGCCCTGGCGGAACTGCGCTGACCCACCGCCGGGACGACGGCCCGCCCCGACGCCGCCCTATGGCCCCCGTGCCCCGGGCCGGGCCGGGCCCGTAGGGGCGACTACCCGCCGGTACCCGTGGGCGGGCCGGCCCCGGCGGGAACACTGCGCCGATCCGGCGCACCACCGCGCAGCAGACCCGGGAGCCGTCCATGCCGCCGTCCGCCCGCCACGCCCCCTCGGACGCCGACCGGCCGGCCAGGCGCGCGGCGCTGCGCCGCCTGGGCGAGTGGTGCGCGCGCCACTCGCTGCTCGTCATCGTGCTGTGGATCGTCGCCCTGGCCGGCGTCCAGGCCGCCAACAAGACGGTCGGCGGCACCTACTCGGACGACTTCTCGCTGCCCGGCACCCAGGCGCAGCAGGGCCGTGACGTGCTGCAGGCGCACGAGCCGGCCGCGGCGGGCACCAGCTCGCAGGTGGTGCTGCACGACGCGGCGCAGCTGACCGGCTTCCAGCCGCAGATCGCCCAGGCGGTCTCCTCGCTCCAGCAGCTGCCGCACGTGATCTCGGTGCAGAGTCCGCTGCCGCCGCCGGGCCAGCCCGCGGTGCCGGGCGGTCCGCTGGCCGCCGACGGGCTGACGGGGTACCTCACCGTCCGGTTCGACACCGCGCCGACGCTGCTGGGCACCGGCTACCTGACCGGGGTGGACGTGGCGGTGGCGCCGTTGCGGCAGGCCGGGGTGCAGGTGGAGTACGGCGGTCCGCTGGGCGAGCTGGCCCGGCCGGCGCCGGACGACCGTTCCAGTGAGGCGATCGGCTTCGCGGTGGCGGTCGTGGTGCTGCTGGTGGGGTTCGGCAGTGCCCTCGCGGCCGGGCTGCCGCTGGTGACGGCGCTGTTCGCGGCGGTGGTCGGGCTGGGGGTGCTGGGGCTGGTCGCGGCGCTGTCCACGTTCGCGACCGTCGCGCCCACGCTGGCGACGATGATCGGCATCGGGGTGGGCATCGACTACGCGCTGTTCCTGCTGACCCGTCACCGGCAGAACCTGATGGACGGCGTGGACCCGGTCGCCTCCGCCGGGCAGGCGGTGGCCACCAGCGGACGCGCGGTGCTGGTCTCCGGCTGCACCGTGATCATCGCGCTGTCCGGGCTGTCGGTGTCGGGCATCTCCTTCATCGCCAAGCTCGGTGCGGCGGCGGCGGTGACCGTGGTGTCGGCGGTGCTCGGCGCGCTCACCCTGCTGCCGGCGCTGATGGGGCTGATCGGGCGGCGGATGGACCGCTTCGCCGTGCGCCGCCCGATCGCCGAGGCCGGCGGCGGGGGCGGCCAGGGCGGGGAGGGCGGGAGCTGGCACCGGTACGCCCGGCGGGTCGAGGCGCACCCCTGGCGGTACCTGGTGGCCGGGGTGGTCGCGCTGGCGGTGCTGTCGATCCCGCTGTTCTCCATCCAGCTCGGCCACATCGGCGACGGCGCGGACTCCACCGACTTCACCGACCGGCGGGCCTACGACCTGATGTCCCAGGCCTTCGGCCCGGGCTCGAACGCGCCGCTGACCGTGGTCGTCGACCAGAGCACCGTGCCCGCCGGGACGAGGCCGGCCGTGCAGGCCTCCGTGCAGCAGGCCCTCACCGGCCTGCCCGGCGCCGCCGGCAGCACCCCGCTGCAGACCAGCCCGGACGGCGCGGTGCTGTTCGCCACCGTCACCCCGGTGGGCGCCCCGCAGGAGCGCGCCACCACCGACCTGGTCAACCGCCTGTCGGACACCGTGCTGCCCGGCGCGGTGGCCGACACCGGCGCGAGGACCTACGTCACCGGCAACACCGCGGCCCAGGTCGACTTCCTGGACATCGTGTCGAGCCGGCTGGTCCTGATCATCGCGGTGGTGGTCGGGCTGGCCTTCCTGATCATCCTGGCGGTCTTCCGCGGCCTGCTCGTCGCGGTCAAGGCCGCGGTGCTCAACCTGCTGTCGATCGCGGCCTCGTACGGGGTGGTGGTGGCGGTCTTCCAGTGGGGCTGGGGCGGGCCGGCGCTCGGGGTCGCGGGGAAGGTCCCGATCGAGAGCTACGTGCCCATGATGATGTTCGCGATCGTCTTCGGGCTGAGCATGGACTACGAGATCTTCCTGCTCTCGCGGGTGCACGAGGCCTGGCTGCGCACCGGGCACAGCCGGGACGCCGTGGCGCACGCGCTGGAGATCACGGCCCGGGTGATCACCTGCGCCGCGCTGATCATGGTCAGTGTCTTCGCGGCGTTCATCGTCAGCGACAACGTGGTGATCAAGATGATGGGGCTCGGCCTGGCGGTGAGCGTGCTGGTGGACGCCACGATCGTGCGGCTGCTGCTGGTGCCGGCGGTGATGACGCTGCTGGGCGCGGCGGCCTGGTGGACGCCGCGCTTCCTGGACCGGGTGCTGCCGCACATCGACGCCGAGGGCGGGGGCGGGCGGGCCTAGCGGACGGGCCTGGGCGGGCGGGCCTGGGCGGGCGGGTCTGGGCGGGCGGGTCTGGGCAGGCGAGCGTGGGGCAGCGGTCGTGGATCCGCGCGGCCTTGCCCGCGTGGTCATGTCGGGAGCCGACATGTCATCGGATGATCTTGAAATCTAGGGAGCGGGGAGTTCGGCATGGCCGCGCACATCGGCGCACCGCACGGGGGCTGGGCATCGGCATCGCAGCGATCCTGCTGGGAGGCGCGCTGAGCGCCTGTGGCTCCAGCCCGGTCTCGGGCCAACTCGCGGGCGGCGTGCAGAAGTGGGCCGACTTCCGACCGTGCTCTCCGACAAGGTCGCGCTGAAGCAGACCCTGCCGGGCCGCGCGGCCATGCCCGGCTGGGAGGTCCACAACAACCGGGTCGCCGTCGAGGACGGCACCGACGAGGAGTGCCCGGGCTGCAAGCTCGACGGCACCGCCGACTTCGAGGACGGCATCGTCACGGCCTCGTTCCGGATCACCACCTTCGCCACCAAGGGCGAGGCCGGCACGTACCTGGCGACGATCGCGGGGCAGGCCGAGAAGAAGGACGGGAACACGGCCACCAAGGTCCCGGGGCCGGCCGTCGGCAACGAGACCGTCGCGTTCAGCGGCACGCACAACGGCAGCGAGCGGAACGTCATCCTGATGCGGGTGGGCACCACCGTCGCGGGGGCCATGCTCGAGGACTCGGCGGACCTGCCGCAGCTGCAGAGGATGGCGACGATGCTCGCCCGGCGCATCGAGCAGGCCGCCGCCGGGCAGGCCGTCGACGCCGCGCTGAACGCCGGCTGAAGCAGCGGGGCGGCGAGGCGGCCGGCGTCGTCGCTGCCGGTGGGGCCGGAGCCGTGGAAGCCCTCGGGCCGCGTACAAAAGCCGCACCCGGGTAGCGGAACGGCATGCTGACACTCGGAGTCGAGGAAGAGTACCTGCTGGTCGACCCCCGCGACGGCACGCCGCTGCCCCGGGCCGCCGAGGTCCTGGCCGCCGCCTCGCTGGCGCCCGCACTGCGCCCCGAGGAGGCGCAGCACGAGCTGCTCCAGGTGCAGGTGGAGACCGCGACCCCGGTCTGCGAGGACCTGGCGTCCGTCGCCCGCCACCTCGCCCGGGTGCGCGCGGGCCTGAGCGCGGCCGCCGCACAGCACGGCTGCCGGATCGTGCCCGTCGGCTCGGCGCCGTTCGGGCCGGGCGGCCCGGTGCCGGTCACGGACGCCGAACGCTACCTGCGGGCCCGCCGCCAGGCGCCCGCGCTGGTCGACGACCTGATGCTGAACGGCATGCACGTCCACGTGGGCGTCCACGACGAGGAGGAGCGCCTGGGCGCCCTGGTGCGGCTGCGCCCCTGGCTGCCGGTGCTGATCGCGCTGAGCGCCAACTCGCCCTACTGGCGGGGCGAGGACACCCACTTCGCCAGCTGGCGCACGGTCCACTTCGACCAGTGGGCGGTCAGCGGCCCGCCGCCCGCCTTCCGCGACATCGCCGACCACCGGCGGCGGGTGGCGGCGCTGCGGGCCGCCGAAGCGATCGCCGACGGGGGCCAGCTCTACTGGCACGCCCGGCTGTCCGAGCGCTACCCGACGGTGGAGGTACGGGCGATGGACGTGCAGCTGACGGTCGCCGACGCCGAGCTGTTCGCCGGCCTGGCCAGGGCCCTGGTCACCACGGCCGTCCTGGAGGAGCGGGACGGGCGCCCGCGCCCCGACACCCCCGACGAGCTACTGCGCGCCGCCACCTGGCACGCCGCCCGCACCGGCCTGCACGGCCGGCTGGTCTCCCCCGCCGACGGCACCGCCCGCCCGGCCGCCGCCGTGGTCGAGGAGCTGCGCGCCTACGCCGCGCCCGGGCTGGAGGCGGCCGGCGACACCGGCCGGGTGGCGGGGCTGTGGTGGGCCTTCGAACGCGCGGGCAGCGGCGCGGACCGCCAGCGCCGCTGGTTCCGCGAGCAGGGCCGCGAGGGGCTGGCCGCGCACCTGGCGGGCTCCACCATGACCCGCACGCCCTGAGCCGACCGCCCTGAGCCGACCGCGGCCGGTCAGGCGAGGCCGCCGACCGGGGGGAGGCCGACGGTGCTCAGGGCGGCGGGCTGCCACTCGATCATCATGATCGTGGCGTCGTCGGAGAGCGTGTTGTTCTGGTGCTCCAGGATGGCGTGGATGAGCCGGCGCAGCGCCTCGGGGGCCTCCTCGCCCGCGGCGGTGGCCCGGATGACGAAGTCGGTGAAGCGGTCGAGGCCGAAGAGTTCGCCCCCCGTGCCCCGGGCCTCGGTCACGCCGTCGGTGTAGACCAGCAGCCGGTCGCCCGGCTGGAGCCGGCAGCTCTGGACGGTGCGGGGCACCCCGGAGAACGTGCCCAGACCCAGGGGCGGCTCCGAGGTGTGGGCGAGGGCGTCGGTGACGACCTGCTGGTCGCGGATCAGCAGGGGCTGGGGGTGGCCGCAGTTGATCCAGTGGAGGGCCCCGGCGGCCACGTCCAGGCGCAGCAGGATGCCGGTGGCGAAGCGGTCGGGCAGCCAGTGCTGCAGGGAGTCGTCGATGGTGGCGGCCAGGTCGGGCAGGTCGGCGCCGTTGCGCCGGGCGTTGCGGCAGGCGGCGAGGGCGACGGCGGCGGTCAGGCCGGAGGCGAGGTCGTGGCCCATGGCGTCCAGGACGGTGGCGTGCAGGACCCCGGAGGCCAGCGAGTGGTCGAAGGCGTCGCCGCCGAGGTCGTACGCGGGCTCCAGGACGGCGGTCGACACGACCCGGTGGGTGCAGACGGTGCGCGGCGGCAGGAAGGCGCGCAGCATCTCCGCGGGCAGGCTCATGGGCTCCGCGCGGGTGCCCAGGGCGTAGCTGTCGCTGGTGTCGCGTTTGGAGGTGATCACCATGGCGAGCAGGGCCGCGAGCAGGCGGCAGCGGTGCAGGGCCTCCCGGTTGAGGTCGGTCGTGCTGAGGCACAGGACGCCGAGGCGTTCGGCTCCGTCGGCCATGGGGAACCAGGCCACCAGGCCGGTGTCGTCCTCGGTGACGCGCAGGGAGCCGGTGCGAAAGGCCCAGCCGGCGCTGGTGCCGTCGATCGGCAGCGACGGGCCGTCGGCGATGGGGACGAGCCGGTTCTGCTGGATGTCGGCGAGGTAGACGGTGCTGGAGCCGATGCCGAGCGCCCGGGTGTACTGCTGGGCGATGGCCGGGACGTCCTTGGGGTCGAGGGTGCGCCTCGAGGCGAGGAACCGTTCCAGCAGCAGCTCGGCGGGACTGAGCGGCGGTGTCGGGTCGGCCATTCCTCCAGGGGAAGCCCTGTCGGTGGCGGCCGCGACCCGAGGGCTCCGTCCGGCGGTGTTCACCCGGACGCCCGGGTGCCCCGCGCCCCGGCCCTCGCCCTACCCGCCCTCCCCGCGCCCCGGCCCTCGCCCTACCCGCCCTCCTCGCCGCCGTCCTCGCCGTCCTCGCCGCGCTCGTCGGGGTCGAGGCGGCGGGCCCGGCCGGGTTCGGCGGTGGTCGCGTCGCCCTGCTCCTCCGCGGGGGGCTCCTCGCCGTGGGCGGGGGTCTCGTGGGTGGGAGTCCCCGGGTGGGGTCCGTCGTCCGTGTCGTGGTGCAGCGGCACGCCGCCCGCGCCGCCCTGGGGGATCTCGTTCACTGTCGGCTCCTTGCTCGCGTCCTCGGCCGTGTCCTTGCTCGCGTCCTTGCTCGCGTCCTCGATCGTGGCGGATTCGTCGGTCGCCTCGCGGGTGCCCGGCGCGGCGCGGGGCAATCCGCCGGGTGTCGGTCCGCGCGGCGGGGGCAGACGCCGGGCGTGAACCCGATCGAACGGGCCCTGCGGGGCGTGGACGGCTTCCAGCAGCGCCACCGGGCCCCCGGTGTGGTGGTCGGCGTCGTGCGCAAGTACGGGGACGACCGGGGCGGGCTGCTGTCCGCGCTGATCACCTACTACGGCTTCGTCGCGCTGATCCCGCTGCTGCTCCTGCTCAGCACCGTCCTCGGCTTCGTCCTGCACGGCCACCCCGGCGCCCAGCGCTCGGTGCTGGACTCCGCGCTCGCCGACTTCCCGATCATCGGCGACCAGCTGCGCCAGAACGTCCACTCCCTGCAGGGCAGCGGCCTGGCCCTGCTCATCGGCGCGCTCGGCATGCTGTACGGGGCGCTGGGCATCGCGCAGGTCCTGCAGCACGCGATGGCCGAGGTCTGGAACGTGCCCGGGGTGCAGCGGCCCGGCTACTGGCCGCGCCTGGTGCGCAGCCTGCTGCTGTTCGCGGTCCTGGGCACCGGGCTGGTGCTGGGCACGGCGGCCGCCTCGCTGGTCGGCACCGCCCTGGGCGGGCTGCCCGCCCGGATCGGGGGCCTGGTCGTCTCGGCGCTGGTGAACACCGCGCTGTGCCTGGCCTGCTTCCGGGTGCTGACCCCGCGGGAGATCCCCACCCGGGCGCTGTGGCCGGGCTGCGCGCTCGCCGGGCCGCTGTTCACCGTCCTCCAGGTGTTCGGATCGCTGCTGGTCACCCACGAGCTGCGCCATGCGGGCCAGGTCTACGGGTTCTTCGCGACCGTGATCGGCCTGCTGTCCTGGCTCTACCTGGCGGCGCAGGTCACCGTGTACGCGGCCGAGACCAATGTGGTGCTCGCCCGCCGGCTGTGGCCGCGCAGCCTGCTGCAGCCGCCGCTGACGGACGCCGACGAGGCGGTCCTGTCCTCCGTCGCCCGGCAGGAGGAGCGCCGCCCCGAGCAGCGCGTCGACGTCTCCTTCCGGGACGGGGAGGAGCCCGGGGGCGCCGAGCACACCGGGGGCACCGGGGACGTCCGCGGGGAAGGGGACGACCGCTCCGGCGGCACCGGCGGCGGCCCCGCTAGGCCCGATTCATCCTGATTCGTCCCCACCGGCAGCGGGCAGGTGCACACGTATGGGCGAGCGACATCACAGCGAGCCGGACACCGCGGTCGGCAGGGCCGAAGCACGGCGCCTGACCGACGAGCTGCGGGCGGCGGCAGCGGAGGCACGCACCTCCGCCCTGGTACTGACCCGGCGGGTGCGCGCCGCGTACCGCGGCCGGGTCTGGACGGCGCTCGGCTTCCCCTCGTGGGGCGCCTACGCCATGGCCGAACTCGGCCTCTCCCGGCCGACCGCCTACCGGCTGCTGGACCTCGCGGCGGTGGCCGAGGCGATCGAGGAGACCGTGGAGCGCGAGGCCGGGCCCTCGCTCTCCCACACGTGGGACACCTGGCCGGTGCTGTCCGTCCAGGCGGTCGTCGACCTGCGCGGGCGCCTGGCCGAGCTCGCCGACCTGATCGCCGAGCGGCTGGCCCGGGTACGCACCGAGGCCGGCCACGGGCCGGTGGAGGCCGCCCTGGTCGGTGCCGCCGTCGCGGACGCCGTGGCCGAGCTGCGCGAGCGCCCGGACGTCCCGCCCGTCGACCTCCAGAGCGTCCAGAGCCCCGAGGGCCACGACGTCGAGGCCTGGCGCGCCGTCGTCGCCCGGGGCCTGGACGCGCAGCAGCGGCTGCTGGGCGACTTCCGGGAGCTGGGCCTGCTCGCGCTGCGGGTCGCGCCGGGCTACGTCTCGGACCACGACGCCGAGGCCGTCCTGCACCTGCTCGGGAAGGAGATCGGCAGCACCTGCGAGGAGTTGATGGCCGGCCGCCGCTACGCGCTGACCGGGGACGCCCGCGCGGTCGAGGGCCGGTGAGGGCACCCGGGGCTCCCGGGGCGGTCACCGCGGGGGCGGGCCTGCGGGAGGCCGGGGCCCCGGGGGCCGGGGCCTGGCGCCGGCGTCCTCGGGGGGACGGGGCGTGGTGTCGGCGTCCTCGGGGGGCGGGCGCCGGCCGGGCGCGTCCGCGACGGGCAGGCGCGGCAGGGCGTACGGGTGGTGGTCGCGCAGGAAGCCGACGAGGTGTTCGCGCAGCTGGCAGCGCAGTTCGAAGGCGTCGGCGCCGTTCGCCGCGGTGGCCAGCACCCTGACCACGATGGTGGTGGGGGTGGTGTCGACGACCTGGAGGGCGCTGCCCTCGCCGTCCCACAGCTTGTTCCCGGCCAGGAAGGCGTCGAACTCCGCCCGCAGCAGCCCGACCGGGGTGTGGTGGTCGAGGTGGAGCAGCGCGGTGCCGGTGATCCGGCTGGAGCGGCGTGACCAGTTCTCGAAGGGGCGGCCGACGAAGTACGAGATCGGCATCACCAGCCGGCGCTGGTCCCAGGTTTCGATCACCACGGCCGTCAGGGTGATCTCCTCCACCGTCCCCCACTCGCCGCCCGCCACGACCACGTCCCCGATCCGGGCGAGGTCGCCGAAGGCCATCTGGACGCCGGCGAAGACGTTGGCCAGGGTGCTCTGGGCCGCCACGCCCGCCACCACGCCGACCAGGCCGGCGGAGGCGAGCAGGCTCGTGCCGATGCCGCGCACCGCCGGGAAGGTCATCAGGACCGCGCCCAGGGTCACCAGGGCGACGATCGCCTGGCCGATCCGGCCGAGCAGGTCGGCCTGGGTGCGGGCGCGGCCGGCCCAGGCCGGGTCGCGGCGGTGCACGGCGAGCCGCAGGGTGCTGTCCACGAGCAGGGCGACGACGCGGGCGCACAGCCACCCGCCGGAGGTGATGGCGAGGATCACCGCCAGGTGACGCAGGCCCTCGCCGGCGGCGGGCGGCGCGGCGACCCACGGCAGGGCGCCGAGCAGGAGCAGGCACGCCGTCAGCGCCAGGATCGGGAGCCGGCACCTGCGCACCAGCCGCGGCACGCCGGCGGTGCCGCCGCGGACGGCCAGCCGCCGCACCGCGGTCTGGATGATCCGGTCCAGGCCGTACGCGAAGAGGAGCGCCGCGGCGCTCGCGAGTGCCAGGCGTACCAGACTCCACCACATCGTCCGTTCTCCCCTTCCGCGCGGGCTTTCCCGCCCGGTCTCGCCTATCCCGGCCGGGCGCGGGCATGCCTGCCGACGTGCCGTCAGGACCGGGGAAGGCCGGGGCGGGCCGGGGTCGGGCCGGGTCGGGCCTGGGTGGCATGGAACGGGCGGGTGGGGGCAGCCGGTCATCGCGCGTGTGCGCAGGGCCGGGCGTCCGTCCGGCCCGTGGCCGTGGAAGGGAGACGGGCATGAGTGGGGACGTCGACATCTGGGAGTTCCGCAGCGCTTCCGGTCACACCGCCGGGACCGACCTCATCGGGTTCCACGTGGAGGCGCAGGACGGCTCGATCGGCAAGGTGGACAAGCTGTCCGAGGAGGTGGGTGCGCAGTACCTGGTGGTGGACACCGGTCCCTGGATCTTCGGCAAGCGGGTGCTCCTGCCGGCCGGCACCGTCACCCGGATCGAGATCGGGGAGCAGAAGGTGTACGTCGACCGGACCAAGGAGGAGATCCGGCACAGTCCGGACCTGGGCGAGGGGACGGACGAGGCGGAACTCGACGTCCGCGACCGGTACGGGCTCTACTACGGCCCGTTTTACACCGGGCGCATCATCTGACCGCCCGTGGGCCGTCCGGCGGCCGCCCCGCGTACGGCGCCGTGCCCGGTGAGGGAGCTCCCTCGCCGGGCACGGCGCCGTAGCGGCGGTGGTGGCGGGTCAGTGGCCGGCCAGGCGTGCGGCGTCGACCTCGGCCCAGATCGTCTTGCCCTGGCTGTGCGGCTCGGCGCCCCAGCGGTCGGAGGTGCGCTGCACGATGAACAGGCCGTGGCCGCCGGGCAGGGACGGCTCGTGCGGGCGGCGCGGGGCGGGCATGGCGGGGCTGCGGTCGCTGACCTCGACCCGCAGCCGGGCCCGGGTGGCGTCCAGGACGAGTTCCAGCGGGCCGTCGCCGTGCAGCATCGCGTTGGCGACGAGTTCGGCCACCAGCAGGACGACGTCCGCGGCGACGCCCTCCTGGGCGTCGACGGGATGGACGGACGCGTACCAGTCGCCGAAGGCCTGGAGGGTGAAGGCCCTGGCCCGGGCGACCGGTTTGGGCAGCCCGGTCAGGGTCAACCGCCTGCGTTGGCCGCCCGCGGGCAGCGTGGGCCCGGCCGGGTGCGGGTCGCCGTCCAGGGTCCCCGGGCTCATCGTCATGTGAGGGCACCCTTTCGGATCGACGGCGGTTGCCGCATGGTCGGTTTCCCGGCGCTTTCGGGATTATGCACCGCCCCGGCGGCGGGCCGTGGCCCGAATTCCACGTCCGCCGCGAAGGCCCGGCCCGCCCTGTTCAGGGCGCCAGGGCCGCCAGGGCTTCCCGGACCGACCCGTGCAGGGGGAACACGGCCTGCGCGCCGGTCAGTTCGAGCACCCGCAGGACGGTGGGCGAGACGGCGGCCAGGTGCAGGGCCACCCCCTCCTCCCCCGCTGCGAGACGGGTCCTGAGCAGGAGGTTCAGGCCGGAGGAGTCGCAGAAGCCGACGCCTTCGAGGTCGATCACCACCGCGCGGGGGCGCTGCGCGAGGAGGGCGGTGAGCGCGTCGGCGGCCGGCCCGAGCGTCTCGATGTCGAGGTCGCCCACGAGGACGCACACCACCGCGCCGGACGCCGTGGTGCGGGTCCGCACCGCCGGCTGCGCCCGGCGCGGGGAGGCCGAGAGCGCGATCTCCCCGTGGTCGTTGTCGGATGGCGTCATCGTCGTCGTTCCCCTCCGTGTCCGTGCCCTCCGACCTTACGGAGGTCGCGTCCGTCGGCCAAACAGGGGGTGCCGGACCGGGCCCGCCCCGGCGGTTCGGCCGCGGCGCACGGTCCGCCGCGGCGGTGCGGTCGGGCGCGGCGGTGCGGTCCGCCTCGGCGGTGCGGTCAGGCTTCCTCCAGCCCCTCGCGCAGGTGCCGCAGAGTGCGGCTGAGCAGCCGGGAGACGTGCATCTGGGACAGCCCGAGGCGGGCGCCGATCTGGGACTGCGTCATGTCCTCGCAGAAGCGCATCGAGAGGATGAGCCGGTCGCGTTCGGGCAGGGCGGCGACGAGCGGCTTGAGTGCCACCAGGTCCTCGACGAGGGCGAGGTCGCGGTCGTCCTCGCCGAGGCGCTCGCCCAGGGGGCCGGGGCGGTCGTCGTCCTCGGCACCGATGTCCAGGGAGCCGGCGGTGTGCCCGTTGGCGGCGGTCAGGCCCTCGACCACCTCCTCCTGGGAGAGGCCGACGTGGTCGGCCAGTTCGGCCACCGTGGGAGACCGGTCCAGCTCCTGCGCCAGGCTCTCCTGGGCCCGGGCCAGGACGATGCGCAGCTCCTGGAGGCGGCGCGGCACGTGGACGGCCCACGTGGTGTCGCGGAAGTGGCGGCGGATCTCGCCGAGGACGGTCGGCATGGCGAAGGTGGTGAACTCCACGCCGAGGTCGGGGTCGAAGCGGTCGATGGCCTTGATCAGGCCGACCGCGCCGACCTGCAGCAGGTCCTCCTGCGGCTCGCGGTGCGCGGTGAAGCGGCGGATCGCGAACCTGACCAGGGACAGGTTCATCTCCACCAGGGTGGCGCGGACGTAGGAGTACTCCCTCGTCCCCTCCTCCAGGGCGGCGAGCCGTCGCAGCAGCACCCGGGTGAGCTCGCGGGCGTCGGCCGGGGCGACCTCGCGCAGGTCGTCGACAGCGGCGAGTTGCGGCGGCAGCAGGTCCCGCAGCCCTGCGTCGGGCACCGCCGGACGGGGCGACGGCACACCCGTCGACGGATCGGCGGAACCGGGCAGTACACCAGTGGGGGCGACCATTGGAGTCCTTTCCTCGTGTCGGCACGGTCGAAGGCCCCAGTTACCCGGGGACGGCCGATCGATGCACCCACCCTGGGTGAAGGTTTCGTGAAAGCGCAGCGACTGCCCCGGAGGGCGGCGGCAAAACCTCCCGGACGGCCCGGCCCTCGGTGACTTATGGCCTAGGAACCGGTGACCTATGGCCCATGGCCGAGGGCCGGTGGCCACGGGGAGGCGGGCCCGTCGGCGCCGTCAGGCGGTGGGGTGACGGAGCCGGCGGGCGGCGGTGCGGATGGCGAGGGTGTAGGGGGCGTCCAGGGCGCGGGTGGGGGGGTCGAGTTCGGTGAAGGGCACCAGGGCGCGGTGGCTGTCGTCGGTGGACTGGGTCCAGGCGGTCCAGGCGTTGTGGACGTCCTCGTCGGTGACCTGCTCGCCCTTGGCCTGCAGCAGGACGGCATAGATCCGGAAGAGGTCCTCCGAACCCGCCGGAGGTCTCGCCTCCGAGGGCAGGCAGGAGCGGATGAGGTCGGCGATGGGATCGAGGTGGCTCATGACCCCAGTGTGCCGGTGACCAGGGTGCCGGTGAGGAGGATCAGGTGGGCCGCCGCGAAGACCACCGGCACCGCCCGCTCGGTGGTGCCGAGTTCGGTGTAGTGCTTGTGCCAGCGGCCGCTGCGGGAGACGCTCCTGAGGGTCCGCCACTCATCGGTGTAGATCCGCGCCGCGAGCTCCTCCTCCAGCCGGTTGATGACCTCGAACTTGGCGGCGTTGAGGTCCCGGTAGCTGCGCAGCTGCATCCACCAGGCGACGGAGAGGGTGCTGCCGGCCAGCGCGACGGCCGTCGGCACCCACCACGGGGACTCGGAGAGCCTGGGTATGCCGAACCCGATGAGGGTGACCAGGGCGGTCTGCACGGACAGGAAGTAGGTGTTGGCGACGCCCCGGCGGGCCGAGATCCGGTCGGCCATCTCCACCGCGAGCTTGTAGAGCTCGAGCAGTTCGCTCGAGCGGTCCGGTTCCGGCGGCACGGCCATCGCGACTCCCTCGGACGGGCGGGCGGCGGGCGAACCGTTCGGGTGCGGTGGCACCTCGCCGATGGCTGACGGGACGTCACCTTCCCTCCGGCGGCCCCGTTCTACCGGCCGGGGGCGGGCCCTGTCCGGCCGCCGGGGCGCCGCCGGGCCGCCCGTCGCGTGGCCGCCGCCCGGGGGCTGTCAGAGGGCGGGGACGGGCTGGAGCCGGTAGGCGTCGCCGTGGGCGAGGACGTGGCCCGCGGTGGGCGGGGCGAAGTGGGTGCCCAGCAGCAGGGTGTCGGTGCCGGCGAGCGAGGCGAGCAGGGCGTGGCGGGTGGCCCGGGAGCCCTCGGGGTCGATGTCGACGCAGGCGCCGATGGCGGGGTGGGCGAGCTGGACGGGGTGGTGGACGCAGTCGCCGGTGATCAGCGCGGTGCGGCCCCGGCTGGTCAGCTCGACGGCGACGTGGCCCGGGGTGTGGCCGGGCGTGGGGAGCAGGCGCAGGCCCGGGGCGAGGGCCAGGCCCTCGGCGGGGACGTCGACGACGTCCAGCAGGCCCGCCCGCTCGACCGGGAGCACGGAGTCCTCGAACATCTGCCGGCGCGCCTCCTCCATCGCGTAGCCGGCCCAGAACTCCCGCTCGGCCCGGGAGGCCAGGTGCCGGGCGCGGGGGAAGGTGGGCACCCAACGCCCTTCCACGGCACGGGTGTTCCAGCCGACGTGGTCGGCGTGCAGGTGGGTGAGGATCACCAGGTCGACGGCGTCCGGGGGGAAGCCGGCGGCGGTCAGGCGCTCCAGGTAGTCGGTGTCCAGGTCGTGCCAGGCGGGGTTGGCGCGCTGCTTGCCGTTGCCGATGCCGGTGTCCACCAGGACGCGCAGGCCGCCCACGGTGAAGGCGAAGGTGTGGCTGGCCAGGCGCAGCGTGCCGGCCGGGTCGGCGAAGTGGGGGTGCAGCCAGTCCTGGCCGGTCACCACGTCGGGGGTGGCGTCGGGCAGGAGCCAGGGGCCGGTCTCGGGGGGCAGCTCGATCTCGTCGATGCGGTGGACGGTGACGTCTCCCACGGTCCAGGACGGCGCGGGGGCGGAAGTGGGGGCAGGGGTGGGGGCGGGGGCGGGCATGGGGCTCTCTCTTTCGACCGGACGCAGCGCATGGGCGTCAGGGGGACCGTAGAACCTGCAGGACGGTGCCGAGGGTGGCGGTAGCGGTGGCCGTCGCCGGGGCCGGGACTGTGGCCGTGGCCGTGGCGGTGGCCGGGGGCGGCAGGGCGTGCAGGGCGGTGAGGGCGTCCGACTCGCCTTCGCCGAACTGGTGGGCCCGGGCCGCCCGGACGGCGGCGTTGAGGTGGAGGGCGGCTTCCTCCCGGTGCCCGGTGGCGGCGAGGGCGCGGCCGTAGAGGACCTGCAGCAGGACCCGGCGGGCGGCGGGGAAGGGCGGTTCGGCGAGGGCCAGGCCGCGGGCGGCGTGGTGGGCGGCCTCCTCGGGGGCGCCGGCGTCCAGGCACGCGCGGGCCAGGTGCTGGCGGGCGAGGGCGACGAGGTCGGCGCGGTCGGCCCGTTCGGCCAGGACGAGGGCCCGGGCGAGCAGCCCGCGCACCCGCGTGTTGCGGCCGTAGCGGCCCAGGGCGACGGCCAGGTTCATCAGGGCGACGGCCTGCGCGGTGCCGTCCCCGGCCAGGGCGGCGAGGTCGGGGGCCCGTTCCAGGTGCACGAGGGCCTGCTCGTGGCGCCCTTCCTCCAGCAGGACCCAGCCCAGCAGCGCCCGGGCGCGGGACTGGGCGCCCGGATCCCGGTCGGCCTCGGCGGCGGCCAGGCCGTGTTCGAGCAGCGGCACCCAGCCGTCCCGGACCTGCCACACGATCAGCGGCCACTGCAGCAGCACCAGGCGCCAGGCCCGGTCGTGCAGGCCCGCGGCGACCGCCGCCTCGACCGCCCCGCGCAGGGTGTCCCGCTCGGCGGCGTACCAGGCGAGCGCGCTCTCCCGGTTCGGGAAGGGGCGCACGTCCGCGGGGCGCCGGGTGCCGGGCGGCAGGGCGCAGCACGGCTCGCTGCCGGGTTCGGCGGCGTCGCAGGCGGCGACCAGGGTGTTCAGGAGGTGGTCGAGCAGGCGTGGCAGCACCTCGGTGTCGGTGTCGCCGGGCAGGGTGCGGGCGTAGAGGCGGACCAGGTCGTGCAGGGTGTAGGCGTCCCGGCCGATCTCGACGATGAGGTGGGCGGTGGCGAGGCGGCCGAGTGCCCCGGCGGCTTCGGCGGGGCGGCAGTCGGCGAGGGCGGCGGCGGTGCGGCTGTCCAGGGTGGTGCCGGTGTGCGCGCCGAGCCGGTGGAACATCCGGCGGGCCGGTTCGCTCAGGTGCTGGACGGTGAGGGCGAGGGCCGCGGCGACGCTGGTGTCCTCCATCTCCAGGATCCCCAGCCGGCCTTGCTCGTCGGCGAGTTCGTCGGCGAGGGCGGCCAGGTCGCGGGCCGGGCCGGTGGCGAGGCGGGCTGCGGCCAGGCGCAGGGCGAGGGGCAGGCCGTCGCACAGGCCGGCCAGCCGAGCGGCGGCTGCGGGGTCGGCGGCGACGAGGTCGGCGCCGAGGGTGGCGGCGAGGAGGGTGACGGACTGCGGAGGTGACAGTTCGGCGAGCGGGACGGGGCGGGCGGCGTCGGAGGCGACCAGGCCGCCGAGCCGGTCGCGGCTGGTGACCAGGGTGACGCAGCCGTCGCCGTCGGGCAGCAGGGGGCGGACCTGGTCGGAGCGGCGCGCGTTGTCCAGGACGATGAGCATCCGGCGGTCGGCGGTCAGTTCCCCGTAGCGGGCGGCCATGGCCTCGGGGGTCGCGGGCATCTGCTCGGCGGGCAGGCCCAGGCCGAGCAGCAGTTCGCGCAGCACGGCCGGGGTGGAGCGTTCGGGCAGCGGGCTGTGGCCGCACAGGTCGACGAAGAGCCGGCCGTCGGGGAAGGCGTCCTGGCGGCGGTGGGCCCAGTACACGGCGAGGGTGGTCTTGCCGACCCCGGCGCCGCCGGTGACCACGGCGATCGCGCCGGGGGCGGTGGTGGCCCGGTCGAGCGCGGCCAGTTCGTCCTCCCGGCCGGAGAAGCCGCGGGGGCGGCGGGGGAAGGGCCAGGGGGCGGAGCGCAGCGGGCGCGCGGCGGGCGGCGGCGCGGGGGTGGGTGCGGGTGCGGGGGTGGGTGCGGGTGCGGGGGTGGGCGTGGCGGCAGGGGCAGGGGCGGGGGCCGGGGCGCGTTCCGGGTCGGGGACGGACGCCGGGCCGCCGACGGTCGGCACGCGTGGCGGCGGGACGCGGTCGGGCCGCGGCACGGGGGTGGTGCGCAGCAGGGAGTCGTAGGCGTCGACGAGTTCCGGCCCGGGGTCGATGCCCAGTTCGTCGGCCAGGGCCCGGCGGGTGCGGTGGAACCAGTCCAGGGCCTCCGAGCGCCGCCCGGCCCGGCCGAGCGCCAGCATGAGGGCGGCGACCAGCGGCTCGCGCAGCGGGTTCATGGTGGCTTCGGTAGAGAGCACGCCGGCTGCGGCGCCGTGGTCGCCGAGCCGGCCGTGGGCGCGGGCCAGTTCCTCCACCGACGCGAGCCGCAGTTCCTCCAGCGCGTGGGCGGCGCACTGCAGGGGCACGCTGGGCGCGGTGCCGGCGAGGGCGGGGCCCCGCCACAGCGCGAGTGCCTGCTGGAGTGCCGCCACCGCCTCGCCGGTGTCGGGCAGTGACCGGGCCGAGCGCACCAGGCGTTCGAAGCGGTCGGTGTCCACCGCGAGTTCGGGCACCCGCAGCAGGTAGGCGCCGCCGTCGGTGACGAGTTCGACGCCGACGGAGGGCGCGCCGTGCGCGGCGAGCAGCGCGCGCAGGCCCGACACGTGGTTGTGGATGACGGTGCGCGAGTGCCGGGGCGGTTCCTCGTCCCAGAGCGTCTCGGTGAGCCGGTCGACGGTGACCGGTGCGCCAGGGTTGAGCAGCAGCATGGCCAGCAGGCTGCGGCGCTTGGCGGAGCCGACCGGAAGCTCCCGGCCGTCCGCGGCCACGGCGGCCACCGAGCCCAGCAATCGGAAGTCCAAGACCCGCCCCTCATTGATATGACAAGCATATGACAGTAGGCGACTCGCCCATCGCGGGCCGTCGCCCGGTGACGCACCCGCGACCGCAGGGACGGCGGTCGGCCGCCACGGGCCCCGCGCGCACGGTCTGCGGGGGCGCGGCACGGTCTGCGGGAGGCTTCGCACGGTCTGCAGGAGGCTCCGGCGGAAGTGGCCCCGCCTACTTCCGCCGGTGGTTCCGCCTGGTTCCCGGGCCCGGCAGATGGTCGAATCGCTCCGTACGCCCGGGCAGGCCAGCGCCGCCCGGGCCGCATCCGATTCCGTACCTTCCCCGGGGAGACCCATGTCCCGTCCGTCCCGCCACCGCAACCTCTCCTACGCGGGCGTGGCCGTCGCCACCCTCGCGATCTCCTGCGGCACCATCACGCCCAGCAGCGCGGCGGGCCAGGTCCTGTGGACCCCGAGCACCAGCAAGGGGGCGTCCTCCTTCGCCTCCGTCCAGTGCGCCCCGGGCAACTTCAAGGTCGTCAACGACTCCGCCAAGGGCAAGGTGTGGCGCGCCTACCAGGCCGCCGGACAGGAGCGCTGCGAGACGCTGAGCCCCGAGCTGAAGAACGGCGACACCTTCTACCTCGGCTGGTCGTCCAAGGTGGACATCAAGGACTCCAACAGCCGCTACGTCTTCCAGCTCAAGTGCGACCCGAGCACCGACACGGCCAACCACCCCATCGAGATCGACGCCACCGACGGCCGCATCCGCCTGCAGGAGTGGGACACCGCTCACGTCTCGCACACCCTGTGGACCGCGCCGACGGCGAACGGCCAGTGGCACGCGTACGCGCTGAAGATCCGCCTGGGCAGGACCGACGGCACCATCGACTTCTGGTTCGACGGCAAGAAGCAGACCTTCACCACCGGCTCCGGCACCTTCAAGGGCACCACCTGGGACGGCAACCGCAACTACCTCAAGTGGGGCTCCTACCACCCCTCCACGGGCGATGCGACGAACACCTTCACCAGCCCGGTCATGGCCACCACCCTGGAAGCCGCCACCGCCGGCTCGTAACCCCCGCAGACCAGACGCAGGCCCGGACCGCTTGTGGGAGCGGTCCGGGCCTGCGTCTTCCGGGCGCGACTCAGACGTCGCCGAACTCGCCACTGCGGACAGCGGCGACGAACGACATCCAGGCCTCGGACGGGAAGATCAGAGCTGGACCCTGAGGCTCCTTCGAGTCGCGTACAGGAGCCAGGCCGGGGAACTCTGCGGTGACCTCCACGCAGTCACCGCCCTGTTGGCTGTACGTCGACTTCACCCACGAAGCGGTAGTCAAGTCGAGGTCAGCCATGAGAGTCCTTCCGCGCATGGAGTATCAGTTGCAGAGTCGCTGACTCGGCCAGCGCCCCTACCTGGAGGCGATCGTATCTCCTGCGCCAGTCACGGAGCCGGTCGTCGTCTCGTTCGACGTGCCCTCGCCCCTCGGATTCGGAGTAGCCAAGCAGAGAACCGTCGGAGAGCGTCAGCAGCCGCATGGGCAGGGCGAACGGCCTGTGCTCCCCCATGCTGAACGGCGCCACCTGAAGTACTACGCGCCCCTGTTCGTAGAGCTGTTCAAGTTGCTCAAGCTGATCCCGCATGACCTCCGGGCCGCCGATGATCCGTCGGAGGCAGCTCTCGTCCAGCACGGCGTGGATGAGCGGCGGATCCCGCCGCGCCAAGGCTTCCTGTCGCGCGAGCAGGAAGGCCAGCCGCTCCTCTGCCTGGCTCGGGGTGATGTCCCTTCGGCGAACATCTGCTCTTGCGAGAGCCGCCGCGTAGGACTTCGTTTGAAGCAAGCCGGGGATGACGCCGAGTTCGAAGATCCGGATCTCACTGGCTCGCGTCTCGTTGGCTGCGTACTCCGGAAAGCCCTCCAGCAATGCCGAGTGCTTGGCCTGAAGCCACATCAGCAGCAAGGTGCCGCCCGTCTCCAGCACTCGATCGGCATCCCGTGCGAACTTCTCGCTTGGCGGAGTCCGGCCGGGCGGAGCAAGTTCGGCATAGGAGACGTAGGAGGGATCGACCCCCACAAGCCTCGCCAGTTGGGCTTGTGTGAGGCCGGCAGCCTTGCGCGACCTGCGAAGTTGCACCCCGAAAGGTGCCCATGGTCCTGATGTCGGATCAAGTTCCTTGAGGTTCACTGACCTTCACCTACTTGCCGAGAACTGACTTCAAGCTTCAGATCGGCTTCCGATCGTACGGGGAGAAGCACCACCATGGCTACACCCGGTGATTCGCCGGACGCACAGCGCGACCTGTGGAGACCCCCATGCCTGATCCGCAGAACCCCGACATCCACTTCCAACTCCACGAGGTGGTACAGGACTTCCGCCGCCACGAGGGCGTCTTCGTCGACGCCGAGTTCGGCAAGGCGGTGCTTCGGCCGCTGGGGGCGAGTGGCCCCCAGCGGCGGGTCGACCTCTCCTCGATCCGGCCGCTCGACCCCCGGGAGTTCGCGCCGGGCACCTGCGGGAGGCCCCGCCGCCGACCGTTCGACGGGTGACCGCCGTGACCGCCGTGACCGCCGAGACCGCCGAGACCGCCGAATCCCTCGCCACTGGAGCAGAGTTGAGCAGCGCCCGCCTCATGAGCCGCCCTCCCGGCCGGCGATCCGTCCACCAGGTCCTCGTCCTGCTCGAAGACCCCGACGAGCCGGACGAGTTCTCCGTCCTCCTGGTCGATCGCGCCCACCGGGACGGGCTGGCCCTGCCCGGCGGCAGCGCCGAGCAGGACGAGCTGCCGCACCTCGCGGCCCGCCGGCATCTCGAGACCGAGACCGGCCTCGTCCTGCCCCTGCGGACCATCCTGACCGTCGACTACGTGCCCGCCGCCGAGTTCCCCGAGGGCCTCAACTTCGTGTACGCGGGCGGGATGATCACACCCCGGCAGGCCGAGGTCGTCCGCCGGCACCAGCCGCCGGAGGAGGTCCGCGCCCTCCACTGGGTGCCCCAGGCCAAGCTGCGCGACGTCATGGCGGACGACCAGCACCGGCGCGTCGATGACGCCTGGGACGCGTGGGAGCACGGCGCGGGCCTTCCGCTCCTCGTACGGGGCGTTCCGGTCCCGGTCGGCTGACCCGGACGGCGCCCGGACCGCCGCGGGTGCGGTCCGGGCCTCCCCAGGACCATGGCCGCACTGCGCAACCTCGTCCTCGGCGCCTTCCGCCTCACCGGCGACGACCACGTCGCCGCTGGCCACTGGCCGCCCCCGGCCTCACCTGATCGGAGTCGCTGCGGGAACGAGATGGTCGAGTCCCTGCGCACTGCCCGTCGCGGCCTCGATCGAGCGCGGCAGCATGACGCCCTCGTAGGCGCGGACGGCCTCGTCGACGCTGGATGCGGTGCTGAGGGCGTGAGCGAGGTCGGAGCCGTCGACCATGGCGAGGTTGGCGCCCAGCCCGACCGGGGGCAGCAGGTGCGCGGCATCACCGAGGAGCGTGACGCCGGGGACGTGCTGCCAGGTGTGCGGGGCTGGCAGGACGAACAGGGGCCGGTTGGTGAACCCGCTGTCGCTGTTGCTCAGGATGTAGCGCAGGCTCCCGTCCCAGTCGTCGAACATCCTCAGCAGGTGCGTGCGCACGGCCCGCTGGTCGCCGAGGTCGAGACCGGCGGCCACGTGCCAGTCCTGCGGAGCGCGGAGCGCGATGTAGGCACGGATGTGGCCGTTGCTGTTGCGCTGGGCGACCAGGGACCTGCCGGCGCCCTTCGCCAGCATCGAGCCGTTGCCGACGAGCCGCGCGAGGTCGGGATGGCGGGTGTCGCAGTGGTCGAATCCGGTTTCGACGAAGGTGACGCCGGTGTAGCGGGGTGCGGCGTGCGACAGGGCCGGGCGGACGCGCGACCAGGCGCCGTCGGCTCCGATCACCAGGTCGAAGTCCTCGGCGGTGCCGTCACCGAAATGCAGCCGGCAGGTGCCGTCCGCGAGCGGGGTGGCCCCGCTGACGGCACGGTCCCACCGCACGGTGCCCTCGGTGAGCGAGTCGAGGAGCAGGCCGCGCAGTTGGCCACGGTCTATCTCCGGCCGGCCGCCGGCGGCGGAAGGTCCCTGATGCGTCAGGAGGGCGGCGTCGGCGAAGTCGAGCACGCGCCATTCCTCTCCTTCCGGGCGGGCGAGGGCGTGGAAGCGGTCGAGGAGCCCCGCCGCCCGCAGGGCGGCCTGACCGGTGTCGGCATGCAGGTCGAGGGTGCCGCCCTGGGGGCGGGCGTCGGCGGCGGCTTCGCGCTCGAACAGGGTGACGGAGCGGCCGTGTTGCTGCAGGACTCGGGCGCAGGTGAGGCCACCGAGGCCGGCGCCGACGATCGCGATGCGGAGGTCACGAGCAGAGTTCATGGAAGTGTCCCTCGGGAGGTGGATGCGGCGCCCTGGAGGCCCGGCATCACCAAGAAAGCACAGTCACGAAATAAGTGCAACGACTCAACTTTTACAGTCGATGCACCATGGGATATGGTGGGCGAGTGACCGAACCGACCGGGCGCCGCGAGCGCAAGAAGGCCCAGACCCGCCAGTCCCTGGCCGACGCCGCACTTGAGCTCTTCCTCGATCGCGGCTACGACCAGGTCGGCGTCAAGGACGTCGCCGACGCCGCCGACGTCTCGGTGACCACCCTGTTCAAGCACTTCCCCAGCAAGGAAGCCCTCGTCTTCGACCAGGACGACGACCTCGAAACAGCACTCGTCGCCGCCGTGCGCGACCGCACCCCCGGCCAGTCGATCCCCCAGGCACTGCGCGAGCACATCCTGCTGAAACAGACCCAGCTCGCCATCCACGCCACCGACCCGCGGTTCGCCGACTTCACGCGCCTGGTGCAGGAGACCCCCGCACTGCGCGACTACGCCCACCGCATGTGGACGCGCCACGAGGCGACTCTGGCCCGGGCCATCACCGAGGCCGTCGGCGCCCCCGCGGACGACGTCAGCAGTGCCGCCCTGGCCCGTTTCGCCCTTGAGGCCCGCGTCCTGATCCTGCAGCACGCCGAGCCGCACCGCGCCGCCGACGAGGCCTTCGCGTTGCTCGAACACGGCTGGGCGGCCTCCCACCCGGGCAGCTGACCCGGCTCAGCAGCTGACCCGGCTCACGCGGAGCCCTGGTGCGCGTGGAGCCCTGGTGCGCGTGGACGCGTTGCGCGCCCCGCAGGTTGAACCTGAGCAACGACGCTGCCACGCAAGCCACTTGAACCGGCATCCAGCCGGCCAGAACCTCCGAACGCCACCTCCCCGGAAGCCGCGAATACGCGTCAGCCCGTGGGCGTGCCGATCTGGTCGCGCTCCAGGGCGGAACGCAGCTCCGAGAGGGCCTGCGCGGCGGCCGTCAGGGGGGACGCCTTGCCTGCGTCTGCGATCAGTTCGGCCAGCCGCTCGGTGAAGGTCCCTTCGGCCGCGTCGGCCAACTGCAGGCCGTCGTCGGTCAGTTCCAGCAGTGACGACCGGCGGTCCGACGGGTTCGGCATGCGGGCGACCCATCCCTGCCGCTCCAGGCGGTCGATGCCCTTGCTGGTGGCCCCGATGCCGATGGCGAACTCGGCCGCCAGATCCGCCACCCGGGCCCCGGGGTGGTCGCGGAGGTGGCGCAGGAACTCGAATTGCGACGTGACGATGCCGTGCCGCTCGCGAAGACGGTCGTTGAGGGCGTTGTAGAGGCGTGTCTCGCACCGGACGAGGTCGGCGAAGAAGCTCGGGAGGTCGACCGTCTCACCGCTCGCTTTGGATGCCATGGCATATAGTCTACGTTAGATGCCACGGCATATAGTGCTGAAGAAGCTACTTGTGGCAGGAGAACGCATCATGAGCAGGGAACAACGCACGCGGATCAGCGCGATGCTGCGGCAGCCCCGGCCCGAGGGCCCCCAGTCGGTCGAGGCGATCCGAGCCGGATTCAAGGCGATGATGGCCCGGATGGCCGTCCCGGACGGCCTCCGCATCACCAGGACGACGCTCGGCGACCGACCGGCGCTGCACATCGAGCCGGGCACCGGGCCGGGCACCGGAACGCGCACCGAGCCGGGCACCGGGACGCGTACCCAGAAGCGCACCGGGACGATCCTGTACTTCCACGGCGGCGGCTGGGTGTTCGGCTCCCCCGAGACCGCGCTGTCGCCGACGGGCAACCTCGTGGCCAGGACCGGGTTCGCGGCGTACTCGCTGGACTACCGGCTCGCCCCCGAGCACCCGTTCCCGGCCGCAATCGAGGACGCGCTGAGCGCCTACCGCGCCCTCCTCGACCGCGGCGAGGACCCTTCGGCCATCGCGTTCGCCGGGGACTCCGCCGGCGGCGGCCTCAGCGTCACCACCTGCCTCGCCGCCCGCGACGCCGGCCTCCCGATGCCCGCCGCGATCGTGGCCTTCTCCCCCGGCCTCGACGCCACCCGGACCGGCGAGAGCATGGACACCAAGGCGGGCATCGACCCGTTCTTCACCCGCGAGAGCCTGGGACACACCGGGGCCATGTACCTGGCGGGAGCCGACCCGCACCAGCCCATGCTCAGCCCCGCCGTCCTCGCCGACCTGACCGGCTTTCCGCCGATGCTCCTCCAGGCGGGCACCGACGAAGTGCTCCTGGACGACTCCACCCGCCTGGCCGCCCGCGCCCGCGCAGCCGGAGTGGACGTGATCCTCGACATCACCGCCGACGTCCCCCACGTGTTCCAGGCCTTCGCCGGCGTGCTCGACGAGGCCGACCAGGCACTGGACCGCGCGGCCCTCTTCCTCACGCAGCACGTCCGCATTCCCGACACCCCGGCCGCGGCCGGGCCGACCAAGTAAAACTCGGAGCGGGCCCGGGCCCGTTGTGGGGTGGGCCACGTCCGGAGGGCTGCCGGCACCCTCGGAGTGAGAAGGGTCACGCTCCGTGCACTGTCCGGCGTTCGGGGGCTGCGGCCCCCGGGAGGACTGGGCGGGGCTTGGATCGGCACGGTCGGAGGTCCTGTCCGCTTCGGGACCAAGGTCATCAATCCGGTTGACCTTGGACCTCGTGGTGGCCCTGGCGGGGCGGGGCAACCCTGGACGGTCGCCCGGTGTGATCGGGCGGTTGGCGCCGTCCGAGGTGGGCGGCGCCGTTCCCTGCCGTCTACCCGGCGCACGGCGAACGGGCCCGGCCCGCCGCCGTACGCTCCGGAGGACCCCAAGCACATGTCCCAGACCATCGACAACGCCCCGTATACCGCGTTCCACCGCAGACTGGCCCTGGCCTGCTCGGGAGGGCCGCTGCTGGACGGCTACATCCTGAGCATCGTCGGCGTCGCCCTGATCGGGATGCGCCCCGACCTGGGGCTGTCCACCGCCGAGGTCAGCCTGATCGGCGCCGCCGCCCTGGTCGGCATGTTCGTCGGCGGCGCCCTCTTCGGCGTGCTGACCGACAAGATCGGCCGGGAGGTGATGTACACCGCCGACCTGCTGGTGATGATGGTCTGCTCGGTGGCCTCCTTCTGGGTGGACGCGGTGTGGGCGATCACCCTGCTGCGCTTCGTCCTCGGCATGGCCGTGGCCGCCGACTACCCCATCGCGACCTCGCTGCTCGCCGAGTGGCTGCCCGCCAAGCAGCGCGGGCGGCTGCTCGGTCAGCAGATCGTCGCCTGGTACGCCGGCTCCGTCCTCGCCTACGTGGTGGGCTACCTGTTCCTGGAACTGGCCGGGCCGGACAGCTGGCGGTGGATGCTCGCCAGCTCCACGGTGCTGTGCGTGGTCTTCCTGGTGATCCGCCGCGGCTCCCCGGAGTCGCCGCGCTGGCTCGCCGCCAACGGGCGGGTCGGTGACGCGGTGCGCGTGGTCGAGAAGCACCTCGGGGTCCAGGTCGACGGCCGCGAGCTGATGCCCGACCCGGCCGACGCCGGCCGGCCCGCCGGGCTGCGCCTGCTGATGACCCAGCCCTACCGTCGCCGCACCCTGTTCTGCGGCCTCTTCTTCCTCTGCCAGGTCGGCCCGCTGTTCGCGATGCTCACCTTCGGCCCGCAGATCCTCTCCTCGTTCGGCATGCCCGGCGGCACGGTGATGGAGACCCTGGGCACCGGGCTGATCAGCCTGGTCTTCCTGCTCGGCTGCTACCCGGCCCTGCGCCTGATCGACAGTCGCGGCCGCCGGCCCGTCATCATCTGGTCCTTCGCCCTGATGACCGTCCCGCTCGCCCTGCTCGGCGTGTGGCCCACCGCCCCCGCCGCGATCGCCCTGCTGGCGCTGTGCGCGTACGCCTTCCTGTGCGGCGGGCCCAACGTGCTCGACTGGACGTACCCCAACGAGCTGTTCCCCACCGAGATCCGGGCCACCGCCGTGGGCGTGGCCACCTCGGTGAGCCGGATCGGCGCGGCCGTCGGCACCTACCTGCTTCCGCTGTCCCTGACCGGACTCGGCACCGGGCCGACCATGCTCATCGCCGCCGGCACGACGGCCCTCGGGCTGCTGGTGAGCGTGCCGTGGGCGGAGGAGACCCGCGGCACCGCCCTGGGCGCCGCACCGAGCGCCGCCAAGGCCCCGGCGCGGACCGTCCCCGCCCCGCGGGTGCCGCAGACGGTGCGCTGACGGGCCGAAGGTGCGCTGACGGCCGAGGCGTGAGCGGCGGCGCCGTCCGGGGTTCCCGGGCGGCGCCGCCTTCTTTGCTCACGGGCCGTCGGCTTCCTCATCGGTCCGGCCGGCGGTCACGGCAGGACGTTTCCGACGTCGTCCAACCAGACGGCCTGAGCGCCGTCCGGGGCAACGGTCACACCACCCACGTTCGATGTCGGGCGGCCCAGCGGCCGCAGATACCGAACACGGGTGCTGCGTACGGGTCCACCGTCAGCGCCACGGGTGGTTGGCTTCGCGCAGCTTGGCGAGCAGCGCGGCCCGTCGTGCGCGCTGGTCCGGCGTCAACGGGGTCTCGTTGAACTCCTCCGGAGTGAGGACCGGCGGAAGTGCGGGTCGGCGTTTCGGGGTGCGCGGGTGGGTCGTCAGCCACGTCCGCAGATCGACCGGGGTGGCGTCCGCGGCCTCGTCGGTCACGTCGTCGTACGGCACCGGGCCGCCGAGGAAGTGCGTCCGGTGCGGCCGGTCCTCCGAGTCACCCGGCACGCGGTACCGCCAGGCACTCCCCCGCCTCCGCGTGTCGGCGACGCAGCACCTGAACATCCGTCAGGGAGGAGCGGTCGCATCCCTCGGGGTCGCTGAACGCCTGCGCGGCCAGGTCGTCCAGCCACTCGCAGGACGGGCAGCTGCCGACCGCCGGGGGCGGTGCGGCCGGCAGCCGACGGGCGAGGTCTTGAAGCGTCGCCGCATAGCCGTTTGCGGGCTGTTCCGGTCTCCCCGACGCAATCTCAAGCGACGTCACGGCTGGCTCCGGTGCTCTCCCACTGCAACGGCGCGAACGTGAAGGCGCTCGTCGGCCGGCGTTCCTCCTCCGCCTGGCCCTTCAGGTAGTCCCGGCGACAGGCCGCGATCAACGCCGCGCTGGCCGGCTTGCTCGGGGGCCGCTTCGACGTGCGCGGACGGGACGAGGCGGAGGGTGCCGGTGCCTCCGGGGGGTCCGGCGGCGTGCTCGTCGTCGCGGACATGCGTGGTGCGGCCATCATTGCTCCCTAACAGTCAGGGCCCGTCTCGTCACACCACGTTACGGGATCTGCGCCGAGGGGCTGGGCAGAGTCTCTGCCCCCTGTTTCAGGCCGCCATTCCCACGGCGTCCGCGAGTCGGCGGCCGGCGGGCTGATGTGCCGGGGAACCGGTCGTGAGGTCCCGGATCATGGCCCGCGCCTCCTCGTTCCACCGGGCGGTCTCGGGCGCCACCTCCACGGCCGTGGTCAGCAGTTCCGCCACCTTGCCGTGCTCGCCCTTCATGGCGTGTGCTCGGGCGACTTCGATCAGGTGCCGGCCACGACGGGGCACCGCGACGACGTCGGAGTGAGGCAGCCGACGTGCCCACCGGAGAGCCGTGCCGACCTGCCTCAGCTCCACGGCGACGGTGACCTTGTGCAGGACAGCGGCCTGGCGTGACCCGGACGTTGAGGGGCGCCAGTGCCCGGCCGGGAGGGTGTCCGAGACGGCGGAGGCCCGGTCGACCCACCTCCAGGCGTCTCCGGACTCGCCGGCTACGGCGTGGGTGATCGCGGCGTGGTAGGCCATGTCAGCCCAGGCGCAGGCCAGTTCGGGGCTTTCGGTCCGGATCGGGTCGAGCAGGCGGAGCGCGTCCTCCGTGACCGCCTGCGCGCTCTCCCACTGGCCCGACTTCCGGAACGCCTCCACGAGGAACCAGCACGCCTGGCTGATTGCGCCGGGGTCTGCGGATGCGCGAGCCGTGGCAAGTGCCCGTTCCGCCACCCTCCAGACCAAGTTGCCGTCGCCCTGGAACGCGGCGTACATCTGCGTGAGGTTCAGCGCGCTGGCGTACATGACCTGCGCCCGGCGACGGTCCGTGCACTCGGGGTGCGATGCGGCAACGGACGCGGCTGATACGAGCGGTGGCAACACCGCCGCGAGCGCGGTCCGGTGGTCGCCCCTGGTCATCCTCGTCTGCCAGGCGCCGGCGAGCTGAACCGCGATGTGGTCCAGCCGCGGAGCCGGCCCCCCGGCGGCCCCGAGCGGAGCACCGTCCACGGCCCGACGAACGGACGCCAGCGACGCATGCTCCACGCCGGAGTAGAGCGCACGCGGCATGCTGACGTCTCCCGTCAGGAGCGACAGGTCATCGACCCCGAGGTGCTGTGCGATGCGCATCAGCATCGGGAGTCGGGGCGGCAGCAGCGTGCCGTTCTCCACCTGCTTCAGCCACGAGGGAGAACGGCCGAGCAAACCCGCCAGGACGGCCCGGGACTTCCCGGCGCGCTCCCGGTAGTGCTGAATCCGACGGCCCACAGGCAGGGCGGGGTCAAGAGCCATGGGGTCAGCGTAGGGCCGACCGCCCCGCCCAGTCACGACTGGTCGGCCGGCGGTACCGCGGGCCGGGCGGCCGGAGGCTGACGGGTTTTCGCTGCCTCCGGGTGGCGGGGGTCGGGGTGCACCCTTGCAGGTGTGCGGCGTGTGCAACTATCTTGTGGGGCATAAATTGCAGCTGCAATCAGTTGCGGGTACGTCCTGCCTGCGCCCCTCAGCCTCGGCCTTTGGCCCCGGGGCCGCCTACCCACCGGGAGTCCGACATGAGCACCACCCTCTTCACCCCGTACACCCTGCGGGAGCTGACCGTCCCCAACCGGATCTGGATGCCGGCGATGTGCCAGTACAGCGCCGCTCCGGACGGGCAGGCGGTCGGTGTCCCCACGGACTGGCACTTCACCCACCTCGCGGCGCGCGCCGCCGGCGGCACCGGCCTGATCATCACCGAGGCCACCGCCGTCAGCCCCGAGGGCCGCATCAGCCCGTACGACCTCGGGATCTGGAACGACGAGCAGGCCGCGGCCTTCCGGCGGATCACCGCCTTCCTGAAGTCGCAGGGCACCGTCGCTGCGATCCAGCTCGCCCACGCCGGGCGCAAGGCCTCCACCGAGCGGACCTGGGTCGACCGCGGGCGCGCCCTCGCCCCCGGCGAGGACCACGGCTGGCAGCCGGTCGGCCCCGACACCTCGCCCTTCTCCCCCGCCCACACCGCGCCGCACGAACTGACCGAGGAGCAGATCAGCGATGTGGTGCGGCAGTTCGCGGACGCCGCCCGGCGTTCCCTCGACGCCGGCTTCCAGGTCGCCGAGATCCACGGCGCCCACGGCTACCTGATCCACCAGTTCCTCTCCCCCCACACCAACCACCGCACCGACGGCTACGGTGGCTCCTTCGAGGGCCGCATCCGCTTCGCGCTGGAGGTCGTCGACGCCGTGCGCGCCGTGTGGCCCGAGGAACTGCCGCTCTTCTTCCGCGTCTCCGCCACCGACTGGCTCACCGAGAACCCGCAGGACCCGCGCGAGGGCTGGACCTCGCAGGACACCGTCCGCCTCGCCAAGGAACTCCAGGCCCACGGCGTCGACCTGCTGGACGTCTCCACCGGCGGCCTCGTCCCCGACGCCCGGATCGACGCCGCCCCCGGCTTCCAGGTGCCCTTCGCCGAGGCGGTGCGCAGCGAGGCCGGGCTGCCCGTCGCCGCCGTCGGCCTGATCACCGACCCCGCCCAGGCGCAGGCCGTGCTCGCCGAGGGCCGCGCCGACGCCGTCCTGCTCGGGCGCGAGCTGCTGCGCGACCCGTACTGGGCCCGCCACGCCGCCGCCGAGCTCGGCGGCGAGGTGCCCTCCCCCGTCCAGTACCACCGCGCCTGACACCGGCATCCGCTCGCGGGCAGCGCCTCGATGCGGGTCCATCCCTTCAGGTGGTTTGGTCGCAGGAAATCTTTCGGCGCGGGTAGGGCGCGGTGACGGCATTTCAGGGGGCTTCGGCCGAAGGATTTCCTGTGAGCGGGGGGTGGGGCGGTGTCGGCTTGAGTTGGAGTGCACTCCAAGTCCTACGGTTCTGTCGTGGTTCCCGGCCGCCGGCATCGGCGGCCGGGACGGGACGTGGGCCGTGCATACGGACGGCCGGGAGAGGAGCACGACGATGAGCACTGCCGCGAACGAGGCGCAGGTCCGCCGGGAGCGTTTCGAGCACGGGCTGGAGGTGCTCGACCGGGTCGACGGCGAGGTCGGGCGGCGGGTGGTGGACTCGCTGGCCGACATCAGTCCCGAGCTGGGGCACCAGATCGTCGCGTGGGGGTTCGGGGAGATCTACAACCGCCCCCAACTGGCGCCGCGCGACCGCCAGTTGGTCACGCTGGGGATGCTCACCGCGCTCGGCGGGTGCGAGCCGCAGCTGGAGGTCCACATCAACGCCTCCCTCAACGTGGGGCTCACGCCCGAGGAGATCGTCGAGGCGCTGCTGCACTCCGCCGGCTACTGCGGGTTCCCCAAGGCCTTGAACGCCACGTTCGTCGCCAAGAAGGTGTTCGCCGAACGCGGCCTCCTGCCGGTCGCGGGCGCCTGACGGGGCCGAGGGGACCGACGGGACACCCTGGGGCGGCTGGAACCTTCCGGGGAGGGTGGGCGTCCGGGAAGGCGTACCCGAATCCGAACCGTCGAGGAGCCCGTCGTGCCCGACTACCTGCCGCCGCCACCCGCCGAGTCCTGGCTGCTGGGCGGGGTGACGGCCGTCCTACAGGAGGGCATCAAGCAGCAGTTGGGGTACTGGGTGGAGCCCGGCGACGTGCTGAGCCACGACGACGGGAGCAGCAACGGCTGGCAGTTGGCCTGGCTGCCGGGCGGGCGTGCGGTGATCAGCGGGTTCGACGTGGACTACAGCACTGCGCGGGACGCGGCGGACCTGCTGGCGGGCGCGCCGGACTGGGTGCCCGCGCCGGCGGCCCGGGCCGGGTTCTGCTTCTGGTGGGAGCCGGAGGGCGGGGGCTGGCGGTGTGCGCCCGGCGAGTCGGACCCCGGGGCGCTTCTGACCGGCTCGGTGAGGAAGGTCGAGGACCGGCTGGCCGACTGGGTCTGGGAGCGGGTTCCGGAGGAGGAGCCGGACGATTCGGCGTACGTCGACGGGTTCCACCAGCGGCTGGAGGAGTTGCTGGCCGCCGCCCGCGAGCAGCGTCTGACGGACGCCGAACTGGCGCCCGTCCTGGCCTGCTTGGCCGATCCTCAGGACTGCCGGCCGGCCGCCGCCCTCGCCCTCGCCGCGCAGGCCGGCTTCACGGCGGGCAGCCGTCGGCCGTGGGACACGGCGGACGGCTGACGGCTGACGCAGGGAAAGGGCCGAAGGGGCGCGGCTGCGCGCAGGGAGTCGGCCGGGCCGACTTCCTGCGCGCAGTCGCGTCCGGGGTCAGGCCAGCAGGTCGGACTGGAGGGTGACGACCTGGCGGAACGGCGAGGTGGGGACGCCGTGGGGGTTGGTCATGGTGATGACGGCGAGGATGTCGGAGGCGGAGAGGTAGGCGACGCGGGCGGTGGGGGTGCCCTTGGGCCCGTTCGCGGTGGACTCCAGGGCGGTCAGCTCGACGCCGTCGACGCTGTCCCAGTCCTGGTGGGCGGTGGTCTTGGTGTCCGGGGCGGCCTTGGTGCGGCCCTTGGAACGCAGGGAGGAGAAGGCGTCCCAGGACTCGTGGACGGAGCCGAAGCGCAGCAGCCGGATCTGGGTGCGGGTGCCGTCGGAGGCCGTCCACTCCCGGACGGTGGCCGCGCGGCAGGCGTCCTCCAGGAGGAGTTCGCGCAGCTTGGCCGGGTCCTGCTGCTCGGCGAGGATCGCGTCGCAGGGCACCCAGTCGGCGGTGGCCGGGGCGCCGGGCGCCGGGGATCCCGTCGGCGCCGCGCTCGAGGGCGGCGTCGGTGAGGCCGTCGGTGAAGCCGTCGGGGAGGCCGTCGGGGATCCCGAGGCGGTGGGGCTCGCCTTGGGGGCCGGGAAGGTCGGCGCGGTCACGGAGCCGCCGGCCTCCTTGGGGGCGGGCAGCAGCAGGTGGCGCAGGTCCGCGTAGTGCAGGGACTTACCCTTGCCGCTCGGGGCGGCCTTGCCCGAGGGCAGGGGCGGCAGCGCCAGCGGCGGGAAGGTGTAGCGGCCGTCGCTCGCGGTGGCCAGGCCGGGGAGGTCGGTGCGCTCGGGCGCGGTGACGGCCAGGGCGGTGCCGGTGCCGGCGAGGGCGAACACCAGGGCGGCGCAGCTCCAGCGGATCGCGGCCTTGCGGCGGCGGGCCCGGCGGGCCTGCTGCTCCGCGAGTGCCTCGGGGGAAACGGCGGGCTCGGGGGACACGGCGGGCTCGGGGGACGCGGCGAGCGTCTCGGCGAACTCGGGTGCCCCAACGGCGTCGACGGCGTCGACGGCCTCGACGGCGCCGATGGCCTCCGCCGACTGGGACTGCGGCGGGGTGGCGTGGTCGGTCATACGGACGCTCCCGGGCGGGCGAGGCGGTCGAGCTGCAGGGTGAAGAGGGCGACGATCCTGTCCTTGGGCAGCGGCGCCACGCCCTCGGTGTTCATGACGACCAGGAGGTCGCCCTCGGCGGCCGAGCACTCCAGGTAGTCGATCGGCGCGGACGGCGGCGCCGGCATCAGGTAGCAGTGCGCCTCGGGGTGGCCGGGGATGCTCGGGCCGATCCGGAAGAGGCCGGTGTCGCCGGTGAAGACCGCGGTGTACTCGTTGATCCGCTGCACTTCCTGCTGGTTGAACTGGCGCAGCTTCAGGCCGATCACCAGGTCGTCCCCGCTGGAGCGGTAGGTGCGCACACCGGTGGCCTTGACGTGCAGGCCCTCCCAGTAGGAGCGGAGCTTGTCGCGCTTGTCCTTGGGGATCTGCTGGAGTTCGGCGTCCAGTTCGGCGGACAGCTGCTCGCCGTTCAGCTCGGTGTCGTTGCCGTAGGCGCCGTCGTCCGGGCCGAGCTGGTAGCCGGCCGGGACGGGCACCAGCAGGTCGCGCAGTGAACCGAAGTGGCTGCCGTTGGACTTGGCGCCGAACGGGGTGGCGGTCGCCGTCGGGGCGGGCCCGGCGGTGGGGGCGGCGGCGGTGGCCGGCGCGGGGTCGTCGTACTGGGTCTTGATGATGCCGACGCCGATGGCCACGCCGACCAGGGCGGCCGCGGCCGTCGCGGCGCCCGCGCGCAGCAGGCGGCGGGAGCCGGGGTCGGGCGCGGGTGCCGCGGCGGCCCCGGGCGCGGTGGCCGGGTCGGGCGCGGAGCCGGCGTCGGGCGCGGAGCCGGCGTCGGGCGCGGTGGCGGCCGGGTCCACGGTCACGGTGTCGTCGTTCATACCAGCCGCTCCCACTGCCGCTTGGCGAGGTCCTTGAGGGTGCCGGCGTCCACCGGCTTGGTGGCGAAGACCTCGACGGTCATCTGCAGCGAGCCGCGCTTGGCGACGGCCTGCCCGTAGTAGTACGGCTCGGCGCTGTCGGCCCAGTGCCGGGGCGAACTCTCCACCGTGTAGCCGCCGTTGGCGCCGTCGTCGGCGAAGGGCTCCCCGGTGAAGGATTTCGCCTGGTCGGCGTCCTCCGCTGCGAACTGCACCAGCGAGACGCTGTAGCGGACGTCGTCCTTCTTCCAGTCGACCTCGGCCGCGCGCCGGAAGCCGCGCGAGATGAGGTCCTTGAACTTGAAGGTCGCCGACTCGCCGCTGCGCTCGGAGATCTCGCCGACCGAGACCCAGCTCGGCTTGTCCGGGTACTCGGACCAGGCGGTGCTGCCCTCGGGGGCGGTGATCAGCAGCTTGGTCAGGTCACCGTCGATGGCCAGCGGGGCGGGCTGCTCGGCGGCGAGGGCCACCGGGTCGACCGCCTCGGCCGGGTAGGACGGGTGCGCGACCTGCAGCGGCGGCAGCGGCGTCGGCGGGCGCTGCGCCTGCACGGCGTAGCCGACGCCGCCGCCGGCCAGGGTGCCCAGCACCAGGGCGTACGCCGCCAGCCGCACCGGGCGGGGGCGGCGCGGGGCGCGGGGTTCGCGGGCGGGGCCGGCCTCCAGCAGGTCGCCGGGCTCGGCGGGCGGCAGGACGGCCGACGGGTCGGCGGACGGCTGCTCGACGGACGGCTGCTCAGCGGCCGGCTGCTCAGCGGCGGGCGGCATCGGGGGCGGCGGCGGAACGGCGGGCGCGGCGGGCACAGCGGGCTCGGCTGGCGCAGCGGGCACCGGCTCCGCGGGTTCGGTGGTCACGGCAGTGGCTCCAGAGGAGGAGGGGAAGGAAGCAAGGTGGCGTCGGAGAACGGGCGGCGCAGCGGCGGCCGCGGCGGCCGCTGCTGCGGCGGCGGTGCGGGCTCAGCCGCCCGAGGCGAGCCAGTCGCGCTGGCGCTTCATCAGCTCGCTCAGCAGCGCCTTGTCCGGCGTCCCCTTCACATCGACGTCGACCGTGTACTGGACGTCGCCCTGGCTGGCGATGCCGGTCATCGAGCCGGTGTACGCCTGCTGCTTGGGCTTCTTGAGGTAGCCGTGGGCGCCGGGCACGCCGTCGATGTCGATCGGGTCCTGCGAGGTGAGCGTGTAGCCCTTGACGAAGTCGCCGGCCATCGCGGCGGAGCCGAGGTGCAGCAGGGTGACGGTCACTTCGGCCTTGCCGTCGGCGGTCCGGTACGTCCGGGTGGCGCCGTCCTTGTAGCCGTAGGAGGCGAGGATGCCCTTGATGCCGTCCTGCTTGCCGAAGAGGGCGGCGACGTCGTCGTCGGTCATGGTCATCCCGTCCGCGGGCCCGTACGACTCGCCGCCGGCGGGGATCGGGAGCAGGAAGAAGCGCAGGTCGCCCTCGTGCTTGCTGCCGTTGACGGTGCCCTTGACGGTGCTGGCCGGGGCCGGCTCGGCGGGGACGGCGGTCGGCAGCGGGACGGCCTCGGCCGTCGGGGAGGCACTCGCGCCGGCGCCCGCGCTCGCCTTCGGGGACGCGGCGGCCACGGGGGCGGTGGCCGGGCGGGCGTCGGGCTTGCCGACGGCGACGGTCACCGCGGCGCTGGCCGCCGTGACGGCGAGCAGGCCGGCGGTGGCCAGCGCGACGCCGACGGCGCGCGGCAGGCGTCGCGGGGCCGGCTGCGGCGCGGCGTCCGGTTCCGGCACGAGGGCCGCGTCCGGCTCCAGCCCCGGCACGAGGGCAGCCGCGGGAACGGGCGCGAGGGCGGGCGCGGGCGGCTGGGCCGGTGCCGGAGGTCCGGCGGCGGCGCTCTCGTTCTCGGGCTCGGGCAAGGGACTCCCCCAGGGAAGAATGCGGATTCTCACGCGCGGGCCCTCCATGGGGGACCACGACCCCAGCGGGTGCTCCGAACCGTCCGTCACGCGTGTCAGCAGGAATTATGAGAGTCCGTCGACACCGCTGCCAAAAAAATCAATCACCACACTCTCACCCAATGTTCGATGAATCGGACACGTCGTGATCTAACCGCAATGGGGAGCGAAGGAGGCAGCGGGCCCGGCCGGCGGGGCCGTCAGGCACGTGACGATGCCGCGGCCTTGTCACCGCTCGGGCAGGAATCCGGCCGCGGGGTGTGGGCGGCCTCCCGGGCGGTAGGAGGATCGGCGGGGCTGGGCGGGGCCGGCGGACGACGGGGGAGGGCGGCGGCGTGACGGACGCGGAGCACGGGCGGTGGTGGGCGGCGGCCGTGGCGACGACGGTGGCGGCGGTGGCGGTGCTGACCGCGGCGGGCGGGGCGGCGGTGTGGGCGTGGTCGCAGGACGATCCGGTGGCCGGGCCCCTGCCGTGGGTGTGCGCCGTGGCGGCGGCAACCGCTCTGGCCGCCTCGGTGCCGCTGCGACGCGAGGGCGCGGGGGGCGGGTTCGCGGGCACCGGTGTGCGGGTGGCGGGGTTCCTGCTGTGCGCGCTGGTCACGGTGTTCCTGGCGGCGCAGGTCGCCCTGACCGTCCGGTCCCTGGTGCACGAGCCGCGCAGCGTGGCGGCCACCGTGACGCACTGCCGGGTGACGGGCCAGGTGCCGGTGGAGGGCGGCGGCCTGGGCGACAAGACGTACGCCTGCACGTTCCGCTGGAGCGTCGACGGACGGGAGTTCAGCGTGGAGCGCCCGGAGGGGCCGTACCCGGAGGGGAAGGCGGCGCGGGTGTGGCTGGAGGACAACGGGCGGGTGTCCACGGGCCGGCCGGCCTGGGGGTCGGTCCCGGTGTTCGGCGTGCCGGCCCTGTTCTCGCTGGCCGGCGCGGTGTCCCTGGGCGGCTGGCTGCTCGGGGACGCCCGCAGGGCACGGCGGGCCGGGCGGCCTTGAGGGCCCTGGCGGCACCCCGACCAACAATAAGCAGTCAGTCGACATATGTTGTTTGACTGCTTATTGTGGGCGGTGCGCCGGCCGCCGTGCCGTCGCGCTTCCTGTCCCACGCGTGAGAGGACCGCCGTGCCCCGACTCCCCCAGACCGCCCGCACGTTAGCCCTCGGTGCCGCCGCCGTGACGGCGCTGGCGCTGGCCGTGCCGCCCGCCCTGGCCGCCCCGGCGCCGGGCACCCCCGGGCCGGACACCGACCCGGTGCCGGCCCTGGTGGCCGGGCAGGACACCGCCGCCCCGCAGCTGGTGACCGGCCTGTCCGAACCCGCCCCCGGCGATCCGGCCCGGGCCGCCCTGGCCCACCTCGCGGCCCACCCCGACCGCTACCGCATCGACACCGGCGAGCTGGCCGAACTCGGCTCCACCGAGGGCCCCGACAGCCGGCGCACCGTCAGGTTCGAGCAGCGCCACGGCGGGATCCCCGTACTCGGCGGCCAGTACCTGGTGCACCTGTCCGGCCAGGGCGCCGGGCAGCAGGTCCAGTCGGCGGGCGGGCACTACTTCACCGGGCTGAGCGCCCCCACCACCGCCACCGTGCCGGCCGAGGCCCTGCACCGGGCGGCGCTCGCCGCGCTCGCCGACCCGCAGACCGGCGCCCCGGGCACCGCCTCGGCCTCTTCCGCCACCGCCACCGCCGAGGACCACGGCCCGGTGATCCTGCCCGGCGGCCCCGGCCGCCTGACCGAGCACTACACCGTGCACGCCAAGGCGGGCGGCACCACCCGGGAGGTGTACGTCGACGCCACCACCGGCGTCGCCGCCCTCACCTACGACGCCCGCACCCCGGCCCCGGCCCCGGCCCCGGCCGGCGACCAGGGCGTCACCGGCAAGGCCACCGCCGCTCCGGCCACCGCCGCCCCCGCCGACGGGCTGCAGCCCGCCACCGGCACCGCCCCCGACGCCCACGGGCGCACCGGCGCGGTGAACATCGCCCGGCGGGCGGACGGCAGTTACCAGCTCACCGACCTCACCCGGCGCTCCGTCATCACCACCTACGACGCCGCCGGGCGCGACGTGGGCGACTTCGAGGGCATGCCCGTCCCGGCCGACCTCGCCCCCGCCTCCTCCCCCACCCCCGACTTCCCCGCCGCCACCGGGGCCGACGGCGCCACCGACGCCCACGTCAACGCCGGGATCGTGGACGACTTCTACCGCCTGCGGCTCGGCCGCGACGGCCTGGACGGGCAGGGCGGGGCGATCACCTCGGTGGTCAACGTGACCGGCAACGGCGCCCCGTACCCGAACGCGTTCTGGGACGGCAGCAAGATGGTCTACGGCTCGGGGCCGGGCACGTACCCGTTCTCCGCCGCCCTGGACGTGGCCGGGCACGAGATGACCCACGGCGTGATCCAGCACACCGCCAAGCTGCTCTCCCTCGGCCAGTCCGGCGCCATGGACGAAGGCATCGCCGACTACTTCGGCAACGCCATCGAGGTCACCGCCCGGGGCCTGGCCATGGACGACCCCACCGCCCCGCTGCTGGGCGAGGGCCTGTGCCGCACCGGCACCCCGCAGGCCTGCGCCACCCGCCGCCTGGACGACCACCGCACCACCGTGGACGACTACCTGGGCACCTCCAGCGTCGACCGGGGCGGAGTGCACCTCAACTCCACCATCTTCAGCGGCGCACTGTGGGACATCCGGCGCAGCATCGACCCGCTCGCCGCCGACCGGGTCGTCTACCACGCGCTCGCCGACTACCTCACCCCCGCGGACGACTTCGTCGCCGGCCGGGACGCGGTGCTCGCCGCCGGCCGCGACCAGGGCCTGGACCGGCGCCAACTGCGCGCGGTGGCCGCCGCGTTCGACGCCCACGGGATCAAGGCCGGCTGGCAGCGCCGGCTCGGCACGGACAGCCGCACCCTGGCGCAGTCGGTGACCAGCTCGATGGCCGCCCCCGCCGCCGCGAACGGGCACTGGGTGGTACTGGCCGACGGCCCCGCCGGCAAGGAGCCGGGGCTGTACGCCGGCACCGTCGGCGGCCACGACGCACCGGTGCGGCTCAGCCCCGCCGACGGGCGCTACCACAGCTGGGCGGCCACCGACGGCGCCAACGCGGCGTGGGTGGCGGTGGGCACCGACGCCCACGGCTGGGGCCAGGAGGTGCTGACCGCCCCGCTCAACGGCGCCGGGCCGGTGCGCAGCCTCCTGCGCACCGACCGGCAGCAGCTGGGCGAGGTGCAGATCTCCGGTGGCGACATCGCCTTCACCGTCACCGACGCCGGCCGCACCCGGGCGCGACTGTCCCACGACGGCGGTGCGGCGGTCGAACTGCCGCTGCCCGACGGCCACGGCCTCTCCGGCCTCACCCTGCGCGACGGCGTCCTCGCCTGGACCGAGACCTGGCAGGACGGCGGGCGGCAGGTGACCGCGCCGACCGTCTACTCCGTCGCCGCCGGGAAGGTCACCGCCCAGTACACCGCGCACGCCCCGGCCGGCGCCGACCCGGACTCCACGGCCTCCGCCACCCGGCTGGCCGGCGGACGCCTGCTGTGGGTGGACGTCCCCGCCGCCGCCACGTCCGGCACGGTCCGCTCCGGCACGGTCCGCTCCGGCGCGATCCGCTCCGGCGCCCTGGACGGCTCCGGCATCGTCGACGTGCTGCCCGCCGGCTCCCCCGGCGCCCCGTCGGGCGGCGCCGTCCTGGCCGCCTCCGACCAGGCCGTCACCTACGAGGTCAGCCCCGGCGCGCCCACCGGGGCCTGGACCAACGCCGCCCTGCCCAAGCTGTGGCAGGTGCCGCTGTCCGGCGGCGCCCCGCAGCGCCTGTCCTGCAACCGCGGCAGCCAGTCCGCGGCCGCCGCCGACCGGGGCACCCGGGTGCTCTGGCTGGACGCCACCACCGGCCGCACCGACCTGGTGGTCCGCGACCGCCCGGCCGGCACCTGCTGAGCCCGCGTCACCCGGCACCACCGAAGCGGCGGGGCCGCGGGGCACACCGCCCCGCGGCCCCGCCCGCTTGGCACGCCGGACCACGTGGCACGGCCGCCGCGTGACACGCCCCCGCGCCGCAGTCGGCGGCGCGTCTCACAGCCACCCGCGGCGGGCCGCCTGGACACCGGCCTGGAAGCGGGTGGTGGCGCCCAGGTGGGCGAGGAGGACGGAGACGCGGCGCACCACGGTGCGCCGGCCCAGGCCCAGGCGGCGGGCGATGGCGTCGTCGGTGGCGCCGCCGGCCATCAGGGTGAGGATGCGCCGGTCGCGTTCGTCGATGCGCAGGTCGACGTCGGCCACGCTGGCCGGGACGGCCAGGCGCCACAGGGTCTCGAAGACGGCGGTCATGGCCTGCAGCAGGCTGGAGGGGCGGATCAGCAGGGAGACGACGCCGGGTCGGTCGTCGGCGGGCAGGGTGACGATGGCGAGGTCGTCGTCGCCGATGGCGAGCTTGAGCGGCGGCTCGTCCAGGGTGCGGGCCTGCTCCCCCGCCTCGACCATGCGCGCCATGTTGGGCCCGGCGACCGGGTCCTGGAAGGCGCAGCCCCGGTAGATCGCGCGGTAGGCGACGCCGGCGGCCATCCGGCGGCGCTGCAGTACCTCCTGGTCGGCGTAGTGGGCCTGGTTGCCGGAGTACGGCGGCACGTCGATGACCCGGACCTGGTGGCGGGCGGCCAGTTGCAGGCGGCGGCTGGCGGCGAGCACCTCGGCGGGGTTCTCGACCACCTCCAGCGCGCCGTAGCTGCCGCTGTCGCGCCGGGCGAAGCGGTAGAGGCGTTCGAGTTCGGCGCCGGCCCGGCGGGCGGTGGCCTGGCGCAGCGCGTCGCGCTGCAGGACCGCCTCGACCACCCGGCCGGGTGGCAGTGCCTCCCAGGCGTGGTCGCGGTCGTCGGCGGTGTCGGCGGTGTCGAAGGCCACCGCGACGCCCTCGTCCGCGAGGTCCCGCAGCACGGCCAGGACGGTGTCCTCGTCCAGGCCGGCGCCGTGCGCCAGGTCCGCCACGCGGGCCCGTGGTCGACCGACCAGGCAGCGGTAGACGCGGCCGCGTTCGGAGTCCGGATCCAGTACGTCGTGCACGACGCTCCCCCCGTCATCGCATCCCCCGTCGCCCGGTCGTACCGGGCCGGGGGAGCCTACCCGCGCGGGTGACGCACATGCGCCAGTGGCCCAGGTGCGCCGCCGGGGGCTCTGGCGCGGGGGCGGTCCGTGTGGCGAGAGTTGTCGGTGTTCAGACAGTCAGGGTGAGACGGACCGTCAGGACACCTGCGACACACCTGCGACACCACCCGCCAGGACCCCTGCGGGACACCCCGCCAGGACAACCCGTCGAAGGCCGAGGACGACCCATGACCCCAGCCCGGCCCCTGCCCGCCCGGCTGCGGCGCGCCCGTACGGCCGTCGCCGCCCTGGCCGCCGGCCTGCTCCTGCTCGCCGCGCCCGCAGCGTCCGCCGTCCCCGCGCCTGCCGCCGCCGTCCCGTCACCCGCGCCGGGTGCCGCGGGCGCCGGGCCCGCCGACCCCGCCGGGCCGCCGCCGCTGACGGACGGCTTCGGACTCACCCAGGTCGGCGCTGCCACCGGCAGCGCCACCAACTTCGTCATCACCGTCACCACCCCGCAGGTCGCCGGGCAGCACACCATCCGGATCCTGCTGCCCGCCGACTACGCGCAGCACCCGGACCGGCGCTACCCCGTGCTGTACTTCCTGCACGGCGCCTCGGACAACCCGAGCGACCCGGCACTGGCCTACCCCGCCCTGACCGCCGCGCAGTCGATGATCACGGTCATCCCGGACGGCGGCCTGCGCGGCTGGTACACCGACTGGCTCGACCAGGGCACCGCCGCCGGCGCGCAGAACTGGGAGACCTTCCACCTGAACCAGGTCCTCCCGTTCGTCGACGCCAACCTGCGCACCCGCACCGACCGCGCCCACCGGGCCGTCGGCGGCCTGTCCATGGGCGGCTTCGGCGCCCTGCACTACGCCCAGGACCGCCCCGAGCTGTTCGGCCAGGTCCTCACCATGTCCGGCGCCAACGACCTGTCCACCGACGAGATGATCCTGCGCGGCGCCGTCGTCGCCATGCTGACCAACGTCGGCACCGTGCTGTGCGGCCCCAGCGACGGCCACCCCTGCGGCCTGGACTTCGGACCCAGCGTCTCCAGCGACGCCGTCTTCGGCACCCCGTACCCCGTGTTCAACGCCGACTGGCGCTGGAACGCCGCCGACCCGGCCTCCCGGCTCGGCGCACTCGCCCACACCGGCATCGCCGTCTACACCGGCAACGGCAACGGCAGCCCCGCCGACATGGAGTTCTGGGCCGAGGGCACCGCCAAGCGCGTCAAGGACCGCCTGGACGCCCTCAAGCTGCCCTACCACTACGTCGACTACGGCGACGGCACCGGCTGGGGCGCCGACTGCCACGGCGGCCACACCCCCGGCTGCTGGGCGCAGGACCTCGTGGACTACGTCCCGCGCCTGGAAGCGGCCTTCGCCGCCGCGCCGTAAGCACCCCTCCGCCCACCCCGACGAACACAGAAAGCGATCATGAACAAAACCATAAAAACAGCCGCGAAGTTCCTCACCACGTCGGCCGTCGCCCTGACCCTCCTCGTGCCCGCCCTCGCCGCCACCCCAGCCAGTGCCGCGACGACCGACGGCTACACCTTCGCCAACACCGACGGCACCCTCAACGCGACGGGCAACAACGACACAAACCAGATCTCCGTCACCCCCGACGGCACCAACTACACGAACTGGCGGCTGATCAAGCTCAGCGCCCCCGGCCAGTTCAACATCGCCAACACCTCCTCCGGGAAGTGCATCTACGCCTCCCAGCCCGCCGTACAGCAGTCCTGCGGCCAGGACGGCCAGCAGTGGCACTTCCGCCCCGTCGACGGCAAGCCCAACGCCTTCGGCATCGTCCGCCGCGACGACTCCAGCGGCACCGAGTACTGCATGGACAACCGTGGAGGCCTCCACCTGTGGGGCATCCTCGCCCAGCCCAACGCCTGCAACGGCAGCCAGAGCCAGGAATGGACGATCCCCGCGTCGAAGGCCGCCGAAGCGAAAAGCCTCGCCCTCGACTACTACGCAGACCTGTGCGCGAAGAAGACCACCACTTGCTCGTGGACACAGAAGTCCGAAGGGCAGCCCGAAGTCCTGCCCCGCCAGCCCGCCTCGTCGGTCTGGTACAACGACACCAGCTCCACCATGAAGCAGATTTTCACCACGATCTACCACTCCGGCTGGGCACAGTCGTACTCGGTCGGTCTGTCGTCCTCGGTCGGGGTCTCTGCCCCGGTCCAGGCGATGATCAGCAACCAGCTGACCGCGACGCAGACGTACACCTCGGACGAGTCGACGATCAACGGCATCGCCGTGGACGTCCCTTCCAAGAATTACGCCTGGGTCGACTTCGCGGCCGTGGGCAAGAAGGTCACCGGTACCTGGACGTTCGACACCGACAACCAGCCGTGGACGACCGACGCGACCGTCACGGTCCCGGTCATCAACTCGACGGCCGGCTCGACGATGTATGTCGCCCACACCAGTGAGACCCCTCCCGGTAGCGGCACCACCAGCGCTGACGTCAAGCCCACCGCCATCGCGAAGACCGCGTCGGCCGTCATGGACGTGCCCAAAGGCGGCAAGCTGACCGCCGTCAAGGGCGGCGTCAAGGTCAGTGACGCCGACGGCGCCACGATTGCGACGGTCATGCCCGGCACCGTCACGGACACCAGCGGTGTCATCCACAAGGCCGATCTCGCGGTGGACGGCGCCACCGTCACCCAGACCATCGAAGGCGTCACCGGCGACACCGTCACCGGCACCATCTCACCCCCGACCTTCTCCCTGGGCGACGGCAACCCCGCCAGCTCCGCCGCCGCCGAGAAGAGCGTCCGGATGATGGCGGCGGCGTCCTTCAAGGCCGCGCCCGCCTCCCAGAGCAGCGACGCGCACGACAAGTGCATGGCCGCGAAGATCGGTACCAACATCGTCAGCTCAGGTGTCATGGGCCTCCTGGGCGGTCCCCCCGGAGTGGCCATCGGCATGATGACCGGTGCCTTCAGCGGCATCGTCATGGGTGCCGTGACCTGCCCGAAGTAGCCTGACCTCTACCACCTGAACGGCGCGTCCCCCCGCTTGATCCGGCGGGGGGACACTACGTTTTCGGGGAAAGGCAACGGTTCAGGCTATCCGTCCACAACGGGAGCCTCGATGCGTTCGGGGCAGCCCTCGCGCACACCGTCCCCACGCCGTGACCAGCAAATACCCTTGAACGTCCGGACTTTGAAACTGCCCTGCACCCTGCACTACACCAACGAGTGGCACGGGTCGAGGAGCGTCAACAACAGCGTGACCGTCCCGCCCCAGCAGTACGGCTGGGTGACGCCGACCAAGGTCGCCCGCAAGGTCACCGGCACCTGGACCTTCGACGCCCACCGCATCCCGTGGACGGCCGACGACACCATCACCGTCCCGCTCAGCTCGGACCCCATCGCCGGCGCCACGCTCTACATCGCCGACACCAGCCCGACCTTCACCACCTGACCCTGACGACTCGTCACTTCTTCGGCCGCCGCCCGGATTCCACCGGGCGGCGGCCGTCCTCTTCCCCGGCGCCGCCGGCCCCGCCGCCCTCCCGGGCCAGGGCCTCGCGCGCGGCCAGGCGCCCGGCCATCCGGAAGGAGTGCTCGCGCGAGTCCACCTCGTGTACGACGGTGAAGTGCACCACCACCGCCAGTGCCACCGGCCGCCCCGGCGCCCGCTCGGCCAGCTCCTCGCGCACCCCCTCCGCCAGCGCCGCGTGGAACAGCGCCAGGTAGTGCGGGTCGGAGTCGCCGCGCACCGTGGCGTCCGGGGCCACCTCCAGGTGCACGCCCTCCTCCCAGGGCTCGAAGTCCACGGTGACGATCGCGACGTCACAGGGACAGCCGGACTGGCGGACGTAGCGGGCCTGCACGCCGCGGATCGGGAAGGGCGGGAAGACCGCCGGCCCGGGGGTCATGAGTGGGTGATCTCCACCGTGGTGACCACCACGCCCTCCACCGGGCGGTCGCCCTCGGTCGGGGCGGCGGCGATCGCGTCCACCACGGCCTTGGAGGCCGCGTCGGCGACCTGCCCGAAGATGGTGTGCTTGCGGTTGAGGTGAGCCGGGGTGCCGACCGTGATGAAGAACTGCGAACCGTTGGTGCCCGGGCCGGAGTTGGCCATCGCGAGCAGGTAGGGCTTGGTGAAGAACAGCTCCGGGTGGAACTCGTCCGCGAAGGCGTAGCCCGGGCCGCCCGTGCCGGTGCCGGTCGGGTCGCCGCCCTGGATCATGAAGCCCGCGATCACCCGGTGGAAGAGCGTGCCGTCGTAGTACGGGCCGCTGCCCGGCTCGCCGGTACGCGGGTCGGTGTACTCCCGGGTGCCCTCGGCGAGTTCGACGAAGTTGCGGACCGTCTTCGGCGCGTGGAACGGGAACAGCTCCAGGCGGATCGGGCCCGCGGTGGTGTGCAGGGTGGCGAACCGGGCAGTGGGCACGGAGGACTCCTCGGGTACGGCTGGCGCGGTGGCGGCCGCGTGCGGTGGCAGCTGCGGTCGCAACTGCGGTCGCAACTGCGTGCGGCGACCAGGACGATCGGCAATGGCATCCTGGCACAGCCGCGGGGTTCGCGGCCGAACCGGGGAGAAGGATCCGCACGTCAGACGTAGGGGAACGTACGGGAACGTACGGGGACCGTGCGGAGGAAGGGCAGGTGGCCGTGGTGGTCGGTGCGGTGCTGATCGGGGTCCTGGTGCTGGTCGTCGCCGGGTGCGGGTGCGTGGTGTGGGCCGACCGGGGCGGGCCGCCCTGGACGCGGGTGGCCGCCGCTCTCACGGTCCGTAGCGGGAGGCTCCTGCGCGGCGTCCTGCGCAGCCGGCGCAGGAGTTCCAGCGACAGCGGCGGGGAGGACTGAGGCGTGGCGGAGGAGGAACAGCTGCGGGCCGTCTTCGAGGCGGTGCTGGCCGGCACCCTGGCCGGGCGCGGGGTGCCCAGCTGCCTGGGCCTGGACGTCGAGACCGACGACGCGCTGTGGGCGAGCGAGATGGCCCGCCCCGACGTGCCGCCCGAACTGGTCGAGGCGGCCCGGCGCGCCTTCGCAGGGCAGCTCGACGGCAGCAACGCGGCCCGGGAACGCGAGCGGATCGCGCGGAGGTTCGCCGGTCTTGACGGCACGTTGCTCCCGCCCGGGCCCGGCTAGGGTGGGGCGGATGAGCTTCCATCTCGTCGTCGGACACGGGCCCGCCGGGGCCGCCACCGCCCGCCTGCTGGCCGGACAAGGCCAGGAGGTCCGGGTCGTCACCCGCTCCGGACGCCCCGCCCAGCACAGCTCCCCCGGTGTCTCCCCCGGCGTCGAACACCTCGCCCTCGACGCGAGCGACCCCGCCGCGCTGGCAGCGGCCGCCCGCGGCGCCGCCGCCATCCACGGCTGCGCCGCGCCGCCCCTGCCGCAGTGGGCCGACCGCTGGCCCGCCCTCGCCTCCTCCCTGTGCACGGCGGCCGAGGAGAGCGGCGCCGTACTCGTCATGCTTGGCAACCTGTACGGCTACGGGCCCCAGGCGGACCCGAACCGCCCGATCACCGAAGACCTGCCGCTCGCCGCCACCGGCCCCAAGGGGCGGGTACGGGCGGCGGCCTGGGAACAGGCCCGCGCCCTGCACGAGGCCGGACGGATCCGGGCCGTGGAGGTGCGTGCCTCCGACTTCTTCGGCCCCGGCGTCACCGACGGCGGCCACCTGGCCTCCCGGGCGATGCCCGGCCTGCTGAAGGGCCGCCCCGTCTCGGTGCTCGGCGACCCGGACGCCCCGCACAGCTGGACCTACCTGCCGGACGTGGCCCGGGCGTTGGCCGAGGTCGCGGGCGAGGAGCGGGCCTGGGGCCGGGCCTGGCACGTGCCCACCGCCCCCGCCGCGTCGGCGCGCGCCATGGTCGGCCTGCTCGCCGCCGAGTCCGGCACCGGCCCGGTCGCGGTGCGCCGCCTGCCGCCCGTCCTGCTGAGCGCGGCCGGGCTGTTCTCCCCGCTGCTGCGCGAACTGCGCGAGACCCGTTACCAGTTCGACCGCCCGTTCGTGGTGGACTCCTCCGCCTACGAGGCGGCGTTCGCGGTGCGGGCGACGCCGGTGGAGGAGCAGGTCGCGGCGACGGTGGCGTGGTGGCGCGAGCGGGTGCGGCCGTAGGCCGTTGCCGCGGCCCGTTGCCGCAGGCCGTTGCCGTCGGCCCGTTGCCGTCGGCCCGTTGCCGTAGTCCGCTGCCGTAACGGCCTCAGTGCTTGAGCGAGTCGGCACCGCGGTAGCCGGCCGGCACGCCCTCGATCAGGATGATGTCGGCGGTCATGTGCCGGGTGCGCAGCGGCAGGATCTCCCGGTAGGCGGGCGAGTCCCACCAGGCGCGGGCCCGCTCGAAGTCGGGGAACTCGATGACGATCGTGCCGCCCGCCCCCCAACGGCCATCCACCGTCTCGTACGGGCCGCCGTGGACGATGAAGCGGCCGTCGAAGGGGTCGAGGGTGGCGTCGATGCACTCCAGGTACTCGACGATGTCGGGACCGAACTCGACCGAGTGGACCTGGGCGATCGCGTAGGCGGTCATGGCTGCTCCTGGGGTTTCGCGGCGGGCGGGTGGTTCCTGCTGACGTCTCCGACGGTAGGGCGCGGGGGGTGGGGGGCGAATCAGTCACATATCGGTAGGGGTGACGTACCTGCCGGTCCTGACACCTCGTGTAGCATCCGCGCAGCTCAAAGGCATGACCACACGGACGGACGAGGAAGAGTGCAGAAGACAACCGACGGCGGCCCCGGAGACAGGGCCGAGGAAGGCAGGATGACGCGGCGTCGGCGGACCCTCGCCGTGGCGGCCGGGGTGTGCGTGCTGGGCGTGACCGGGATCGGCGGGACGCTCCTACTGGCGGGGTCGCCGGCCCCGGCGGCGCCCGACTCCGCAGCCACCTCGGCCCCGTCCCCGTCGGCTTCCCCGTCGGCTTCGCCGTCCGCCGAGGCACCAGCACCGGCACCTGCACCTGCACCTACCGAGACGCCCGCGGCCGCACCGACGACGGACGGACCCGCGGCCGGTGCCGGTGCCACCGCCACGCCCGAGGCCCCGGCCGCCACCCAGCCGGCCCGGTCCCGCCCCACAGCTGCCCCGTCGCCCGCCACTCCGGCCCCGGCATCGCCCACCCGGAAACAACCGGCGTCCCCCGCCGCGAAACCCTCACCCGACTGGACCATCCCGCCGAGGCCGGTGCCCACCTTGCCGCCTGTCCCCGCCTCCTGCCCGCAGGGCCAGATCGCCTCCTGGGACGGCTGCCACCCGCTCGGCCCGGCCATACCCGTCGGCCCGACCAATCCACCCGCCACACCCCGCTGAACCACTCGCCCCGACCGTGCGCCACCCACGGTGGTCGGGAGAGCTTTCGGCCGCACCGATTGGTCCGCGCCCCGAACAGCCAGGGGTGCCCCGCACGCGATCGCGCCGGGCGGGGCCCCTGATACAGGTCAGCCGACGGTGAACTCCCCGCCCTTGACCCCCGCGAGGAACGAAGACCAGGCATCGGCCGGGAAGAGCAGGACGGGACCTTCGGGATCCTTGGAGTCCCGAACCGCCGCCGCCATAGGCCTGGCCTGTGTCTCGATGCAGTTCCCGCCCTGCCCGCTGTATGTGCTCTTGTGCCACTCGCCGGTCATGACTCACCCATCTCTTGCCCGGAGTTCAGTACTCCTGCCATACCCCGAGCGATCACGTCGAGACTGTCAGCCGGACTCAACGGCCGCCCTCCTGACGGGCGACCGCCCGTCCCTGAGCCGGCCCGGGGGAGGACGAAGGTTCCCCGCACGGCCACAGCCCGTGCGGGGCAACCCTGTTGCGTTCAGCCGACCGGGAGCTCCCCGCCCTTGACCCCGGCGAGGAATGAGGACCAGGCATCGGCGGGGAAGAGCAGGGCCGGCCCGGCCGGGTCCTTCGAGTCCCGGACGGCCATGCCACTCAACACCGACTGCCGGGCCTCCACACACTCGTTCGCCTGGGCGCTGTAGCTGCTCTTGTACCACTCGCCGGTCATGACCCACCCATCTCTTGCCCGGAGTTCAGTACTCCTGCCATACCCCGAGCGATCGTGTCGAGACTGCCAGCCGGGCTCAACGGCCGCCTTCCTGACGAGCGACCGCCTCCCGCCCCCCGGGCCGGCCCCGGGGAGGACGAAGGGGCCCCGCACGGACACCGGGCGGGGCGCCCCTGGTGCGCTCAGCCGACCGGGAACTCCCCGCCCTTGACCCCGGCTAGGAACGACGACCAGGCATCGGCCGCGAACACGAGGGTCGGCCCGCCCGGATCCTTCGAGTCCCGCACCGGCACGACACCGGTCACACCACTGGCCATCTCCACACATTCGCTCTGTGCACCGGAGAACGAGGACTTCCGCCACTCAAGCCCTTCAGCGCCGTACGGCGAGAACTCGCTCACGATCCCTGGACCTTCTCACTCGCCATGCGCTCGATGAGCGCGATCGATTCATTGCGGGGAAGCGACTCCGCCAGCGCGCGGCGGAACAGGTGGGTGTACTTGAAGACTTCGCCCGGCTCCTCAAGGTACAGAGTGCTCAGGAGGCTGTCGACGTACACCACGTCCGTCTCAGCAGTCTCCGGAAAACAGAGGATGGTGACCGGCCCGAAGAGCGCCGCGTGGACCTCCGACGCCTCAGGCAGAATCTGGACGTTGATGTTGGGGCGCTCGGCAGAGGCTGCCAAGAAGAGAAGTTGCTCACGCATCACCACCGGACCACCGACCTGATGCCTCAGTGCGGACTCCGAGATCACGGCCCACACCCGCAGCGGCAGGTCCCGGGTGAGGACTGAGCGACGCTCCTGACGGACCTTCGTCAGGGTCTCGATCTGGTCGGGCGTCGCATCCTCTATCTGCGCCCTCACGACCGCCCTGGTGTAGTCCTCGGTCTGCAAGATCCCCGGCACCAAGAACGTCTGGATGCTGTACATGTCCGAGGCATCGGCTTCCAGCGCGATGTAGTCGGCGTAGTGCGGCGACAGGGTTTCCGAGTAGCGATCCCACCACCCACGAAGACGACCCTCGCGCGACAGGACTTCCAGACGACCTCGGGCCTCCGGATCCGTCACTCCGTACAGGTCGAGCAACAGCCGGAGGTCCACCAACCGAATGCCGGACTGGGCGGCCTCGATGCGGCTGATCTTACTCTCGGCGCACGCCAGATGACGGGCGGCTTGAGCCATCGTCCGGTTGGCACCGGTCCGCAGCTCCTTGAGCGTTCGAGCCAACCGACGCTGACGGACCGTTGGATTCCTGTTCGTGGGCACAGCCCGCGACCTCCCCTCTTCGGTGATCAGCCAGTCTGCCCCCATCTCGCCTTCGACAACAATTGCACTCGGCTTCCAAAGTGATGACTTGCAACATAGAAGCTTCCAGGAGCATGCTACTCACCGTAGTCCGCTCCTCCACTAAAAGTGATCATGGCGGGCTCATCACCGGGCATTCCCATGCCTTCCTTCGCCGTCTTCACCCCGCACACTCCGGAGGTGGCCCCGCCATGCCTGAAACCGACTCCCCCTCCCCCACCGAACACACCTGCCGGCTCCCCCGGCACCGGAAGTCCCCCGGCGTGGCCCGCCGGGAGCTGCGCGGCTTTCTCGCCGGCCACCCCGGCACGGAAGCCCTGCTCCCCACCGGTGAGTTGCTCGTCAGTGAGCTGGTCACCAACGCCGTCCAGCACACCCACGTCCCGCGCGACCGCCTGATCCACGTCCACTTCCGGCTCGCCCCGGACGACACCCTGCGCATCGAAGTGCACGACGCCGACAGCGAGAAGCCCACGCTCCTCGACGCCCCCGTCTGCGCCGAGAGCGGCCGGGGCCTGCTCCTCGTCCGCGAGTTGGCCCGGAGTTGGGGGTGCTCGCCGCGCGAGGGCGGCATCGGCAAGTTCGTCTGGTGTCACATCGCCCCCGAGGAGGCCGCCGCGTGACCGCCGTCGTCCGGGCCGGGATCACCGGCATCATGGCGCCCGCCGTCTTCCCCAGCCTCGACCACGCGCTGCCCGTCCTGTGGGAACACGTCCGCGACCTCCCCGTCCGCGAGGCCCACCGCGACTTCATCCGCTGCTGCATCGGCCCGGGCGGCGGTAGCGGCGTCGCCTACTGCCTCGCCCGGGGCGGCAGTTGGAGCGCCACCCTCTACGTCGGCGGTATGACCGACTGGACCGCCCACCCGATCACCATCACCACGCACCGGCCCTGAACCCACCGGCGGAGCCGCCGGTGGACGAAGCGGGGCGGCTGCTCGCCCCAGGTGACGACGGCGCCGATGGGGCTCGGGGTGATTCCGCCGGAGAGCACCCCGTGGAGGAACCGGGCCATCCCCATGTCGAAGAGCAGGGGCACGCCGCCGTTGCGGCCGAGGACCAGGGCCGGCCAGGCGTCGGGGTCGTCGCCGACGGTCAGCGAGCCGAGGGTGTCGGCGGTGCAGGAGCTACCCCAGGCGACGATCTGTTCGGCGGAGCGCACCTCGACGGCGGGTTCGCCGTCCTCCTCGAAGAGCCAGCATGCCTCCTCCGTCATGCCGCGCACGCCGGTCCCCGGGGCGTTCGGGGGCAGCAGTTCCTCGGGGGCGAAGACGGTCAGGGAGCGGTCGATCTCCCCCTTCCCGCACCGGGTGATGAACTCGGTGTAGTCGCGCGGGAACCGGAATCCCCACGCCGTCTCGGCCGCCGCCCAGTCACCGGACTCGCCGGCCCCCTCCTCCGGGGGCATGAGCTCCAGGAGCCTGCTGATATCGAATGCGTCAGGCAGCATCACCATCGTCGTCTACCCGTTCCTCCCGTCCGACGCCTGGCCCTGGTGGCCCTCACCGTGTTCGGCGGCCGAAGCCGACCGCCGAACACGGTGGTGTCAGCTCCTCGGCTCGCCGGTCTGCGGATGGACCCTCCTCCGAGCCGCTTCCCAGCCCGGGCTGCCCCCCCACCCCCCACCAGCCCGCTGCACTGGACCGCCCGTTCAGGGCGACAGTGACCGCCACATGTCGGGGCCCATGGAGCGGTCGATCAGTTCGTCCGCATCGGGGAATTCGCCCGTCAGGACGGCGGCGAGGAATTCGGCCATGCCGCCGTCAAAACAGTTCATCTCGCTGATGCCGAAGCGCCACACCACGACTGGCCATCGGTCGGGCTCTTCGGCTGAGGTGTCCCAGCAAAAATAGTCGGACGTAGTGTTGTTGGCCCACGCGAGCAGGCCACCCCTCGCCGGAAACGGTTCGTACGGACGGCCGAACTCGGGAACCCACCCGTACCACTCCTCAAGCATCTCCCCGACGTCCTTGTTGAACTGCTGGAGGCCCTCGAACTGTTCCCCAACCGGGACGCCGGATCCGAGAGATGGCGCCACCACGAGGAGGTCACCGTAGTACTGGACGCGGCCGTACCGTTCCACTAGCTCTCGGAAGTCCGACGGCAGCTGGACACCGAACCTCCCGACAGCCTCTGTCCAATCAACTCGCGCGGGCTCGCGGCCGGGATCGCCCATCAGTTCCCCGAGACGGCCGATAGCGCTGGTCATCCATCCACCTTCCTAGTCGCCGATCTGAACAATTTGCCCACTGACGTTTTCTCAACGGTGATCATTTCCAGGCGAGGTTGAGGACGAGCGCGGCTTGGACTATCCGGACGATCCGGTTGGGGCTGAGCGTGACGTGCTTCAACGCTCGCCAGCGTTCCTTGAGTTCGGCCGCAGCACGTTCGCCGAGGGCGCGGACGCCGCGCAGGAGAAGGTTGAACGCGCGGTTGTCGGCATGAAGGGCTTCATGCGAACTCCCGGGGCGCTTCTTGAACGGGGTGAGCACGCCGATCCCGGCGCCTTCGTAGCCCGAGTCCGCGAGGGCGGGCAGGCCCTGAGCTGCGGCTTTGTACAGCGCGGGCAGGGCGTGCAGGCGGGCGGCGACGATGTCGTTGACCGTTCCGGGCTCGACGTCGGATACCCACAGCGGGGTGCCGTCGGGTGCCGCGAGGAACTGGATGTTCCCGCCGAACTCCTTGTGTTTCCCGGAGTACCACAGGTCGTTTCCGTCCTCGGTGGTGCCGGCCACCCGGTCGCAGGTGATCAGCGTGCCGTCGAGGATCACATGGCTCATTCCCTCCTGTCGACAACGCGTCAGGACTTCGTGCAGGTCTGGGGTGCGGTCCGCCAGGACGTCGATGCCCTCGTTCAGGTAGCGGTAACCGGTGGCCTGGGAGACACCGGCGTCGCGGGCCAGGCAGTGCACGCAGCCGCGCTCGCGGAACCAGCGCAGCACCAGCACGGCCTGGCGGAACGGGCCCAGCGCGCGGGAGCCCTTCGGAGTGCCGATCCGACGGCGATGGGCTGCGAGCAGGCGCGATACGTACTCCACCACATGGCGCGGGACGTCGAGCGTGGCAACATAGGTGACCAACGTGGAGCCTCTGGTTCAGCGGACATGATCTTGGCAGACCTGTCCTACCAGGGGCTTCACGCCTGTCCGCAGCCAGGATCGCCCTGTCTGGCTTTGTTCACGAGTTCCAACAGCAGATGTTCAGCGCTTCCGACAGCACCACGTATCGGAGGCGTTAGATTCCGCCTAGACGCCTGGTGCCGGGACCTGATCACTACCCATCGGAGCGGATCCGGCTCCCCTGACGGCCAGTCAGCCACTATGCTGGCGACCGGTTCCGGGTTGGAGCAGACTCTGGGGGAGACCATGCAGCGAACCGCGCGATGGTTGGTCACGGTCGTGGTGCCGCTGATCGTCTTCGGGGGGTGCGCGACGCTCTCCATGACCGTCACGTTCCCGTGGACGCCGAGCGCCGAGAGCGACCGCTGGACCGCCGCGTTCGCGATCGCGGCGTTCGTCGGCGCCGCCGCCGGCGGACCACTGGCCTGGTGGGCCCAGCGGGAGACCCCTGATCCGGCGGGAAGCGACCCCGGTGCGGCGAGCGGCCAGGTCAGCATGCGGGCCAAGCTCGGCAAAAACAGCCAGAACAACATGGCCGGCCGGGACCTGCGGGTCGACAACCGCGGAGGCCAGCAGGAATGACGGACCGTCAGGAGCCGGACCGGATCAGCATGCAGGCCAAGCTCGGCAAAAACAGCCAGAACAACATGGCCGGCCGGGATCTGATCATCCAGAGCCTGAAGCCCACTCCCAAGCGCGTCGTCCTCGCCGTCCTAACCGTCGTGGTCGTCCTGGCCGCGTACGTCGTGGGCCACCACTGGTACAACAACCGGACGGCGGCCGACACCACGGAATCCCAGCGGAAGGCCGCGAAGACCGTCGACGGCAAGTCCCCGCCGTTCACCGCGCAGTACCTCTTCGACTCAAAGGTCCCCGACAACTGGTCCATCGTCCTGGACCGCCAACTGACCTCTGCAGAGCTCGACGGCCTGGAGAAGCTCGACGGAAGTGACGGACATGCGGTGTGGGACTATCTGCGTCCCCGCGGCGGTCGGCTCATCCCCAGGGGAGACGCGGTCGCCCTCCGCGGGGACGGTGCGACGGAAACCTTCCGCATGTCACTGCTCAGCGATCGCAGCACTACCCTGACCATCGACAACATCTCGCTCACGAATGTCAGGTGCGCCCCCAGTACCGCGATCACCCTGGTCGACTTTCCCCCGCAAGGCGGTGCGGCGGTCGACGAGGTCGCCTTCTCCCTTCACACACCGGAGAAACCCCTGATGGAGGTCGACGAGAACCGCGTCATCTCCGATGACTACTTCGCCCACCACAAGATCGACCTCGGGGCCGGAGCCACCCCGGGAGCCTTGCGCGTCACCGCCGTCGGGGAGCCGGGAATGTCCTGCTCCTGGGAGTTCAAGGCCGACTACGCCACCGTGGACGGTCAGTCCAGCATCACCCTCAACAACAACGGCAAGCCTTTCACACTCGAATCGGCCCCCGGCCGGGTGGCCCAGCACATTCGATACGGTCCGAGCCAGAACGCGAACGGAGGGTTCGGGTGGTACAGCTGTGGCGATGTCCACTGCTGACCTGACATCCAGTCTTTCCGCCATCAGATGTCCAGTGAGGGGCCGTCGGATGCGTGTGGGCAAGAAGATCGCGATCGTACTCGTTCTGGTCGCCGGTGCGGCCATGGGATTCGTGTCCGGTCTCGGTACGGCGAAGCACGGAACGACCCGGCCTGCGGCCTCCGCCCCAGCTCCAGCCTCCGCCTCGGCTCCGGTCCACGCACCTGGCACCGGCCGCCCCGTGATGATCTACACCGCGTACTGCTACCTCCCCGGCAGCGCCGTGGACATCACGGTCGTCGGTCTGGACGGCTGGGATCCGCAGACGGGGGCGTTACAGTTCCAACGGGAGTTCGACCTCCCCGGGACCGTCGATGTCACCGGTCACGCCATCCACCCGGACGGGACCACGACGCAGGCCAACACCGACCTGGCCTACCTGTGCGCCCCGTACCACAGCGTCGACGCTCCGGCCGATGCCGGGATCTACGGGCAGCCTTGGGTCCCCTGGCGGGAACTGCGCAACCTGTTCAACGACGACTTCTCGCAGATCGCCGTGGTCGTCGCGGACAGCGGTGACGGCGGGACCAGCGTCGGCTATGTCGACGGCGCGGGGAAGCTGACGCTCCTGCCCCGCACCGGTGAGGCGGATGAATCCGCAGTGGAGGACGACGCGGTCTTCGCACCCGGCGGGCACAGCATCTGGTTCAACTACCCCGGTGGCACCGGCAGTCGGGAGCTGGCCGACGGCCATGCCCTGGCGAACCACGCACCGCCCGAGTCCGACGCCCACCTTCCGTTCGTCATCGCGGGCACGCCCGCCACTCCCTTGCAGACCACCGGCGATCTCGTGACCCGGCCCGCAAGCGATCAGGTCGCGGTCTCCTACCACGACCACGTTCTCGTCGGGCCGGCCGCCGACGTTTCGGCGTACGTCTCGACCGGCCAGGGGCTGAAGATCGTCCGGTCCTGCGAGGCCGATGTGTACGGGTGGGTCGGAGACCACGAGCTGCTGTGCAGTGTGAGGGACGACGAGACTTCATCCGACGTTGGCGTCGTCGACACTGCCACCGGCATGGTCGTTAAGAAGCTCCTGCCGTTGACGAACGCGACTACAATCTTCAACATTCCGCAGGCTGTTTCGCCCGACGGTTCGGAGTTCGCGAACGCAGCGATCACATCGGATGGCGTCAAGCTGGAGATCGACTCCACGACCTCGAACGCGACCGCGCGGGTCCTGTCGTTCACGGCCGATACGACGAGCCGGACTCCGTCGATGACCGCCGTGGTCGCCTGGCAGTGACCACGGCTCGGCCAGCCGGGTCTCCAGATGAATGATGCGAAGGGCTCGCTGGCGCGCATGGCATGAAGCGAGGGAGTCCAAAGATCGGTTGTGACGCCAGAGCTCGACTCCCTCGCGACCGCACTATACGTGAGAACCGACGACCTGTTGAAGGACTCGCCGCATCTGGCGCCTGGCGGCCGGAGGCCGGCATTGCGCCCGGTCTGAGTGATGCCGAGGGGGGTCACCCTCGCGGTGATGCAGGCCCTGCTCGGCTTCACCTCGGAAGGCCGGTGGATCCGCCATCCAACCGCCCACCTGCGGCACCTCTTCCCCTACCTGCCCGGGCAGTCGGGCTACAACCGGCGGCTGCGCAAGGCCACCGACTTGATCGCACGCGTCAACCGCCTGCTCGCGACGGACACCTCGCTATGGACCGACACGGTGTGGGTCGTCGACTCCACCCCGGTGGAGTGCGGACGCTCCTGAAAGACGGTCAAACGGTCCGACCTGGTCGGCTGGGCCCAGTACGGCTACTGCGCCAGCCACTCCCGGTTCTTCTGGGACCTGCGGCTGCACCTGGTGTGCACCCTGCACGGCCTGTCCGTCGCCTTCGCCCTGACCGGCGCTCAGGAAAGGCAACAACAAGGACAACAAACCCGAGCATTACGACCATGTCTGCGTCGACGTCAGAGGTCAGTAGCTTTGCGCGCGGTCCTGCCGGTGCCATCAGCGCCGCCCGCAGGCGTCGGACGGACGAGGTGCCGTCGGGTGGGCTCGACACAGGCGTCCGCGGCATCCGCGGATCCGTCGAGGCCCTGAGCTCGGCGAGATCGCTGGGGTGGCCAGCCTCCAGTCGTTCGAATCCGTTGAGCGCATGGTGCTTTCGGAAGTGTTGAACATCTGTTGTCGGAACTCGTGAACAAAGCCACCCTGTCCGATCCGTGGCGAATCGCGCACTTCACAGCGATTCGCGAAGATCATTTCGCTGAGAAAACCTCACTGGGGCTAACCTTTTCATTGTTTACGATCTTCGATCCCAGCCCGATCCACCGACCGCCGGCAGTTTCCCCGACAGCCACCATGAAGAATCCCGTCGGAATCTTACTCGCCTTATTTTTATAGATAGGATCCACAAGGTAATTGACGACCATTCCACCCCTCAAGGCTTTTCCTACGACGTTTTGTTCGAAGTCTCGCATGCCGAACTGGGTTGTGTTGACGCCGTTTTGGAAGCATGGCGCGAGGTTCCTGGCGATACCTCTGCCGCCGACCTCCCGAGCGATTAGGTGGCAACGGGCCAGCAGTCCTGAGTCCTTGTTGGCGAGGTCCCAACCCGCATCGATTGCAGTCTCCTGGGCTTCCACCCACCCCGTTATCGCTCCGTCCGCGCCCGTGCCCCGCTTGGCGTTCGGTTTGCCAGCCAGGCATGCCTCGGCCATGGTGGGCCGCTTCGCGCCAGGGCTGCCTGCGACATCCTCCATGTCGCCGTAATCGATCCATCCCTGACCTCCAGGCCTCCTGTCGTCGTCGTCGGCAGTGGCCGGGCGACGGTCCAGGCAGCTGAGCGGCCTGTCCCCGTTCGGGTCAGGTGCGGTGCTCAGGTCCGGCTGGGGACCGGAGGCCGCAACAGTAGTGGGGGTGACGTTGGGCTGGGTCACCAGCATCGCCTGGAGGTCGGCGGAACTGTAGGAGGCCGCGATGACGGTGGGGGCCTGGTTGGGGTCCGGCGGGGTCCAGTCGAGTTGGGGGGCGGGGCGCTCGACCGCTGCCGTGGTCTTGTCGAACAGGGGCTTGGGCGGATCGGGGTGGAAGACCGCGGGGCGCACGGGTGACGTGGGCCTGCGGCAGGTGGTGCAGTTGCCCCGGCCGGAGGGGGTCTTCGGGCCGTCGGCCGACGGGCCTGAAGGGCCGGAGGAACCTGCGGAATCGGAGGACGGGGTGGGCCGCGAACGGTGCCGGGCCTCCCACTGCTCCTGGTAGTACTCGCTGAGGTCGTAGGAGAGGTGGCCCCGCCATGCCTGAAACCGACTCCCCCTCCCCCGCCCCCACCGAGAAGGTCTGCCGGCTGCCCCGGCACCGGACCTCCCCCGGCGTCGCCCGTCAGCGGCTCCGCGACTTCCTCGCCCCCTTCCCCGTCGGCGAACTCCTCCTCCCCACCGGCGAGTTGCTGGTCAGTGAGCTGGTCACCAATGCCGTCCAGCACACCCGCGTCCCGCGCGACCGCCTGATCCACGTCCGCTTCCGGCTCGCCCCGGACAACACCCTGCGCATCGAGGTGCACGACGCCGACAGCGAGAAGCCCGCACTCCGCGACGCCCCTGTCTGCGCCGAGAGCGGCCGGGGCCTGCTCCTCGTCCACGAGCTGGCCCAGAGCTGGGGGTGCTGCCCGCGCGAGGGCGGCGTCGGCAAGTTCGTCTGGTGCCACATCACCCCCGAGGAGGCCGCCGCGTGACCATCACCGTCCGGGCCGCGATCAGCGGCATCATGGCGCCCGCCCTTTTCCCCAGCCTCGACCGCGCCCTGCCCGTCCTGTGGGAGCACATCCGCAGACTCCCCGTCCGCGAGGCGCACCGGGACTTCATCCGGATCTGCGTCGGCCCCGGCGGCGGCGAAGGCGTCGCCCGCTGCCTGGCCCGGGGCGGTAGCTGGAGCACCACCCTCTACGTCGGCGACATGACCGACTGGACCGCCCACCCGATCACCATCACCACCCACCGGCCCTGAACACCCGTCCCCGCCCGGCCTTCACGCCGGGCGGGGACGGGCACGGTCACCCGCTCCTCCCAAGGCGCCGTCGGTCAAGCCGCCTTTCGACCCGGCGGCGCCGTCGAGACCGGAGCCGCCGTCGCGCCCAAGACGGGTGCCGACGGTTGTCCATTCCGTCTGAGAAACTCCAGGGATGCCGACGGCGCGAGAACCCTCCGCAGACCTTCGAGTACGCCTCCCGTCATCGCGCCTCTCCACGATGTTCCCCAGACGGGAGCAGCAGCCGGGCTCGTGATCCGTGCCCGAGCGTCTTGCCCCTCCGGCGTGGTGAGGCAAGACGCTCAGACTCCGATTCAGTTCCCGGAGCCGTACCGGTCGACGTCACGGCGGTACTCATCCTGCCAGTGCAGGAACTCGTGGCCCTTGCTGCCGAACCCTCGCTGCAGTTCGCCGGGCAGGGTCCCGGTGCATGCCCTGGCCAGGAATTCCACGATCCCGTACGGCAGGACCGTCAGTTCTCCCGCGTCGTAGACGCAGACCGGCCACGCGGCGCTCGATTCACCGTCGATACGCCACAGGAAGTAAACGCCGCCCTCGTCCGAACCCCAGTGGATGTACGACTTACCGTCACCCAGGACTTCGGCGATGTACGGCTGGAGAGCTGCTCGGCGGAACATCGCGGTGAGGTCCACAATGCTCGAGCTGTACCGGTGCCCCGGGGCCTTCGACGGGGCCGCGATCGTCAGGAAGTCGTCGAGCGTCCCGGCGCCGTAGACCGAGAGGAACTCCAGGTAGTCCGGTGGCAGCCGCACCCCCAGCGCGGCCTCGGCTGCCTCCACCCCCTGCAGATCCAGCACCGCTCCCTCCACGCTACCGGCCGACGGCGGAAGTACCTCTTGAAGGCGTTCAAGCGCGTTTCCTGCCATCGTTCTCTCCTAACCCATCGGACCTGTCGGAACCGGAATTACCGGCTCTTCTCGGAAATCGAAGGCGCGCCCGAGGTTATACCACTGGCTGTCCCTGGTACTCCAAATCTTGTTTTCAATGGGGATGTTCTCCTTGATCCCGGGGGTTCCGTCACGCCTAACCTCGCGCTTTCACGAAGCGGGCTGTCCGGCAGGTGATCAGCAAAGCAGAAAGTGCCTCTGACCAGCGAGAATAAGGATTGTCGAGGTCCCTGTTCCCGCACGAATCGGAGGCACTTCCCAGGGTGAGCAAGCGTATCGGGTCCTACCCGTGTGTGCGGGTATCGGGTGGCGGCCGCGGGTCGTCTCGCAGGCCGGCGGGGTGCTGCTGGTGGAGACGGCCCGAAGGACAGGGCTGGCCGATGCACTGTCGGCGGCGCTCGCGCCGTGGCGCAAGCCCAGGGCGGTACACGACCCCGGCAAGACCCTGCTGGATCTCGCGCTGACGGTGGCGCTGGGCGGTGACTGCCTGGCGGACGTCGCGATGCTGCGATCGGAGCCCGGCGCGTCGGGCCGGTGGCCTCGGACCCGACGGTCTCCCGCCTGGTCGACACCCTTGCCGCAGCCGGTCCCCGCGCACTGGCTGCCGTCCGGCAGGCACGGGCCGAAGTCCGCGAGCGGGTCTGGCAGTTGGCCGGTCAGGCCGCACCGGACACGGCGGGCGAAGTGATCGTGGACATCGACGGGGTCCTGGTCCTGGCGCACTCCGAGAAGCAGGACGCGGCCTCAACCTGGAAGAAGACGTTCGGTCATCACCCGCTGTTCGCGTTCGTCGACCACGGCCGCGAGGGCTCCGGCGAGCCGGTCGCCGGCCTGCTGCGGCCCGGCAACGCGGGCAGCAACACCGCCGCCGACCACATCGCCACCGCCCGTCTGGCCCTGGCCCAGCTGCCGAAGAAGTACCGGCGCGGACGACGCACCCTCATCCGCACCGACTCCGGCGGCGGTACCCACGAGTTCCTCAACTGGCTCACCACGCGCGGCCGGTGGCTGTCCTACTCGATCGGGATGACCATCACGGAGGCGATCCACCAGGCAGTCCTGCTGATGCCCGCCTCGGTCTGGACTCCGGCCGTCGAACCGGACGGCGCCATCCGCGACGGCGCCTGGGTCGCCGAGCTCGCCGGCGATGTCCTGGGCAGCTGGCCGAGAGGTTTGCGGCTGATCGTACGCAAGGAACGCCCGCACCCCGGAGCACAGTTGCGCTTCACCGACGCCGACGGCATGCGGCTGACCTGCTTCGCCACCAACACCACCCACACCCCGATCGCGCACCTGGAGCTGCGGCACCGCCAGCGCGCCCGCGCCGAGGACCGCATCCGGGCCGCCCGGGACACCGGCCTGCGCAACCTCCCCCTGCACGACGCCGCCCAGAACCAGATCTGGCTGGAGATCGTCCAGCTCGCCCTTGACCTGCTCGCCTGGATGCCGATGCTCGCCCTGACCGGGCCCGCGCGCCGCTGGGAGCCCAAACGCCTGCGACTGCGACTGTTCTCCGCCGCCGCCCAGCTGGTGACCACCGGCCGCCGCCGCTGGCTCCGCCTGGCCCACCACTGGCCCTGGACAGAAGTGATCACCACCGCGTTCGAGCGACTGCAAGCCCTGCCGAACCCCGGCTGACCAGCAACGACGTCCCGTCCCGACGAGTCACGTCGGGGTCGTCGTCGACCGTCAACCAGCACAGCGTGTCGGCAGTGGAGGAGCCGCCCCAGGCGATGATCTGCTCAGCGGAGCGGACGTCGTCGGTGGGCTCGCCGTCCTCCTCGAAGAGCCAGCGCGCCTCCTCCGTCATGTCGTGCATGCCCGGCTGCGGAGCGTCCGGCGGCATCAGCTTATCGGGGGCGAGCACCGAGATGCAGTCCTCGATACCTCCTTGCCCGTATCGCGTGATGAACTCCGTGTAGTCGCACGGGAACCGGAAGCCCCACGAAGACTCGACCGCCGCCCAATCACCGGACTCGCCGGCCCCCTCGTGCGGGGGCATGAGTTCCAGAAGCCTGTCGATTTCGAATGTGCCGGCCATCGGGCTTCTGCTACTCCACCTGGTTCCAGTCGCCGTGGAACCGCCACAGCGGCTCATCGGGATTGTACGGAGCCACCTCGTCCGCGTAGGCGTAGGTACCGTCGAGGACAGCGAGAAGGAAGGCCGCGAAGCCACCGTCGAAGCGGTCCCACTCCTCCAGGCTCCGGTAGAACGCCACCACCGGCCAGGCATCGGGGTCGTCGCGCCCACCCGATCACCATCGCCACCCAACGTCCCTGAGCACCCGTCCCCGCCCGGCGTTCGCGCCGGGCGGGGACGGCAGGACGACCAGCGCCCGGATCACATCAGCTCATCCGGTCGAGAACTCGCTCCACGGCCGGACCCCCGACGCGACGTCGAAGACCTCCGACAGCGTCGAGAAGAACGCGGCGTCGCCGTTGCCGACCCAGAAGTACCGTTTCTCCGGCGACTCCTCGTCCCACACCATGAAGATCCCTGCCGTGCCGTCTCGGTTCACCGACACCGGTGCCAGGACGGCGTCCTCGGTGAGGCCCTCGTCAAGGTGGACGTCGATGCTCATGATGACGTCACGAAAACGCAGCGCCTGGACCAGGGCGTCCCCGGAGGGCCAGTCCCGCCACCCCAGCAGCGGCATTCCGGAACGGAAGTTGTCCATCCCGTCGGAAAGCTCCAGGAGTTCGCGGTAGCCCGCTTCGATCGACTGCCCCATCCACCCCTCCAACTCGGAGATCCGGCTCACCCCTGCCGACGGCCGGAGCCCCGGAGCCGCCGAGAGCGCGGACTCCGAGTCCGATCGGTGGTCCGCGATCCTGGCGGCCACGAGCCTGTGGATCCACTCAGCCAACTCGCACAGTCCCCGTCACTACTGCTCTCAAAATGGCTTCGACGCCCCCTCGGGACGGATCGTCTGGTGTCGGCTTGAACAAGAGGCCGCCTCACCGGCAACCGCGCACACCCGGCGCGGCACCGTCGGTCGGCGGGTCGAACCGGGCGCGCCTGCGCTGTCGTTCCAACCGCCAGTGGACGAAGCGGGAGGACTCGCAGCCCCAGGCCTCGGTGATGCCGATCGGGCACGGGTCGATCTCCGCCGTGAGCATCCGGTGGAGGAACTCGACCATCCCCATGGGGAACACCCGCGGCGCGCCGCCGTTGCGGCCGAGGACCACGACCGGCCATGCGTCGGGGTCGTCCCCGGCCGTCAACCAGCACAGGGTGTCGGCGGTGGAGGAACCACCCCGGGCGACGAGTTGCTCGGCGGAACGGACCTCGTCGGTGGGCTCACCGTCCTCCTCGAAGAGATAGCGCGCCTCCTCCGTCATGCCGCGCACACCGGTCCCCGGGGCGTCCGGGGGCAGCAGCTCTTCGGAGGCGAAGACGGTCAGGGAGCGGTCGATCTCCCCCTTCCCGTACCGGGTCATGAACTCGGTGTAGTCGCGCGGGAGCCGGAAGCCCCACGCCGACTCGGCCGCTACCCAGTCACAGGACTCACCGGCCCCCTCGTGCGTGGCATGAGCTCCACAAGCCTGTCGATGTCGAATGCGTCAGGCAGCCTCACCGTCGTCAATTCCCTTGTTCCTCCTCCGACCCCCCCTGTCGGTCCTCACCTTGGCCCGGCGGCCGCTGAGCGGCCGCCAGCCAAGCGGGTTTGTCAGCTCCTGGGCCCGCCGGTCAGCGGGTCGAGCTTGGCGCGCCTGCGCTGTCGCTCCAACCGCCAGTGGACAAACCGGGGGGACTCACAGCCCCAGGCATCGGTGATACCGATGGGGCAAGGATCGATCTCCGCCGTGAGCATCCCGTGGAGGAATCCGGCCATCCCCATGTGGAAGACCTGCGGCGCGCCGCCGTTGCGGCCGAGGACCACCACCGGCCATGCGTCCGGGTCGTCCCCGACAGCCAGCCAGCACAGGGTATCGGCGGTGGCGGAGCCGCCCCAGGCGACGAGTTGCTCGGCGGAACGCACCTCGTCGGTGGGCTCACCGTCCTCCTCGAAGAGGTAGCGCGCCTCTTCTGTCAGGTCGTGCAGGCCGGGCTGCGGGGCATCGGGCGGCAGCAGCTCCTCGGGGGCGAACACCGAGACGCAGTCCTCGATGCCTCCCTGCCCGTACCGGGTCACAAACTCCTTGTAGTCGCGCGGGAATCGAAAACCCCACGCCTGCTCCACCGCCGCCCAGTCACCGGACTCGCCGGCCCCTTCGTGCGGGGGCATGAGCGCCACAAGCCCGTCGATTTCGAATGTGCCGGCCATCGGGCTTCTGCTACTCCACCTGGTTCCAGTCGCCTTGGAACCGCCACAGCGGTTCACCGGGATTGTACGGAGCCACCTCGTCCGCGTAGGCGTAGGTGCCGTCGAGGACAGCGAGCAGGAAGGCCGCGAAGCCGCCGTCGAAGCGGTCCCACTCCTCCAGGCTCCGGTAGAACGCCACCACGGGCCAGGCATCGGGGTCGTCGCCCTCGGTCAGCCAGAAGAACTGGTCCGCGTTGAGGTTGGAACCCCAGGAAAGCAGACCGCCGGGCTCGGGGTGGACCGGGTACGGGCAGTCCTCGTCGGCGGCCAGTTCCGCAGCGATCCCGTCCGTGGTCCTACGTACGAAGCCCGGGAAGCCAACGATCGACCCACCGTCGTAGGAACGCAGAGTCGGCACCGCAACGGAGAGCTCACCGTTGATCCGCACGCTCCCGTAGCGATCCACGAACTCCCGGTAGTCCGAGGGGAGGGCGAATCCGACCTCCCCGGTGGACCGCTCCCACGGGGTCGCGGCCGGCCGCTGTGCCGGCTCACCGAAGATCCGTGACAGGCGGTCGAGTTCCATGCTCATGTTCCGTCCAATGGTTAGGTGTGATCACTTTCTGCCGCCCCCGGCCCTCCCCCGGCGTAGCGGGGGCAGGCCTCTCAAGCCCAGGGTCCTCGAAGCGGTCCCGGGCTGCGGACTGGTCCGTGTAGTGCAGAAAGCGGGGGGCCGGAATGTCCTGGAGCGACCGATCGCTCAACGACCAGTCCTCGAAATCGTCAAGTAGAAGCCGGAGCAGGAAGTCGAGCATCCCGCAGGGGTACACCGACCATGCGGCATCGACTCGCTTGTGGACAGCAACCGGCCAACGATTCGGATCGGGCCCCATGGTGACCCAACAGAGGGTGTCCGCCCCGGCAGTCGTGCCCCAGACGAGCTGTCCTCAAGGCGACAGGCCCTCGCCGGCGACGGATCGCTCCAGCCCTGCAGCGCGCTGTCTGCCAACGCCGCCTCGGAGATCCGCGACACCCGGTCCCCGCGCGACGGTTCCCCGTGGACGGCTGGCACGACGAAGCCCAGCGAGTCCTCGATCGACCCGCTGCCAAAGGCTGCGACAAAGGCCTGATAGTCGACTGGGAACGCCACACCGTACGCCGCCTCGGCCGAAGCCCAGTCGATATCGTCGCCCCGAGTCGGGCCAGGGCGCGCCACCTCCGGACGACTTCCGCCATGGCATCCGGTATCCCAGTGGTACGACTGGTCATGCCATTCCACCCATCCGCTTGGCGAATACTCCTCTGCCCAGTCCGCCCCGGCGGGCTCGCGGCCCGGATCGCCCATCAGCTCCCCGAGACGGCCGATAGCGCCGGCCGTACCTTCACCGTCTTACTTCGCGCGTACCCCGCGCCGACGGCGAGGAGGCTGCGGATCCGAGGTCAGTCGAACTCGCCGAGATCGAAGGATTCACCGGTCCACGGGTCAATGCCCTCAGCCGTCAAACGGTACGAGTCTCTCCAGTGCACGAACGTGGGCCGTAACCCGAGGCTCAGCGTCGCCAACTCTCCCGTGAGCAGCCCTGCGCACGCCCGGCGCAGGTACTCGACCATGCCGAACCGGCACTGCACGAGCGGTCCTCCGTGCAACTGGATCAGTACCGGCCATTCCTCCGGCTTCGGGCCGTCCATCAACCACAGATAGTCGTTGCCGCCGTCATCGCCGCCCCATCGAAGAACCTTGTCAGCCGACAGGTTCGCGCTGCCGGGCTCCGGGGAACGCAGCAGCCCGGCCCGGAAGGTCCTGGTGACATCAACCAATGATGGGCTGTACCGCTGCTCGTCAACCGCCCCGGCGGGGCGTGCGATCCAGACGGAGGAACTGATCTCACCGCCTCCGTAGACGGCGATGAACTCCTTGTAGTCGGACGGGAGCGCCACACCGAGGTCCTGTTCCGCCGCCGAAAGGCCCTGCGCGTCCAACGGGGCTCCGGCACTGCTTCCGGCACAGGCGGACAGCACCTCCGGCAACTCCGACAGTCCTGGCGACATCACGATCCACTTCCTGTTCGCCACGGTGTCGGCCCCCTGCGAACGGCTGCCGATTGGTGGTCACTCGGCCGGCGTTGAGCGTGGCGGCCGAGGCCCCGGAGGCGCGGTGGGCTCGCCCCTGGGAGGTCCACAGCGCCTCATCGGGATTGTACGGAGCCACCTCGTCCGCGTAGACGCACGTTCGGGGTCATCGTTCTCGGCCAGTTCTGCCCCCCGCCGTCATAGCGGGGGGGCAGGCTGTCTCACTCGGTCGAGAACTCGCTCCACGACCGGACGCCCGAAGCGACGTCGAAGACCTCGGACAGCGTCGAGAAGAACGCGGCATCGCCGTTGCCGACCCAGAAGTACCGCTTCTGCGGCGACTCCTCGTCCCACACCAGGAAGATCCCCACCGTGCCGTCCCCGTTCACCCAGACCGGCGCCAGCACCGCGTCCTCGATGAGCCCCTCGTCGATGTGAATGTCGATACCGCTGACGACGTCGAGGAAGCGAAGCGCCCGCGAGAGGGTGTCCCCGGACGACCAGTCCCGCCATCCCAGGAGGGGCATTCCGGAACGGAAGTTGTCCATCCCGTCGGAGAACTCAAGGAATTCGCGGTAGCCCGGCTCGATCGGCTGCCCCATCCACCCTTCGAGAGCCGCGATCTGGCTCGCGCCAGCCGGCGGCCGGAGTCCCGGAGGCGCCGAGAGCGCGGAACCCGGGTCGGACCGGTGATCCGCGATCCTCGCGGCCAAGGGTGGACTGCCAGAGCTCTGCGTTGAGCGTCCGGTCGATCAGTTCCTCCGCGTCGGGGAAGTCCCCGTCCAGAACCGCTGCGAGGAACTCGGCCACACCGCCGTCGAACCGGCTCATCCCGTCTCCGCCGTAGCGCCAGACCACGACCGGCCAGTGGTCGGGGTCCGGTCCGGCCGTGTGCCAGCAGAAGTAGTCCGCCCGGACGGAAGCTCAACGCCGAATCGCTCGGCTGCTCCGCTCCACGGGACTTCGAAGGGAGGGCGGTCGGGGTCGCCCATGATCTCGCCGAGACGGCCGATTGCGCTGGTCATCCCTTCACGACCTCTCGGTCTGCCCCGGCAGGGCGGGGCAGACCGGCCAGGAGGTCGTACGTGCCAGTGGGAACGTAGAGGCCGGGGTCGGCGGCCGCCGTGGCGGTGTCGGCCCGGCGCAGCAGGGTGTCGGCGGCGGCCGACCCTTCGGCTGTTCCGAGGGCGACCAGGGTCGTGGCCAGCAGGATTGCCAGGGGACGGCGCAGCACTCGGGGATCCACCAGACGGTCATGTGAAGGCAAATGAAACGGCAGTAGATATATCCGACCGTCAGTAGACAGATAAAGAGACAAATGGCTCCGCGTGTGGAAGATCACGCCCGGATTGAGGGAAAACACGTACGGGAGGGAACTGAACGCGCAGAGTGACGAATTCGCGTGCCCGTTAGGCTCGGGAGGAGCCGGGGTCTGCTGTGGAAGGGCGGGTGTGCGCATGCTGGGGTACGACGCGGACGGGTTCGTGCGGGACGGGGTGCCGCACCGGGTGGTGGCGGGGGCGGTGCACTACTTCCGGATCCATCCCGGGCTGTGGGAGGACCGGCTGCGGCGGGTGCGGGCGCTGGGGGTGAACACGGTGGACACGTACGTGCCATGGAACTTCCACGAACTGCCCGGCGGGGACGTGGACTTCACCGGCTGGCGGGACGTGGGGCGGTTCGTGCGGCTGGCCGGGGAGCTGGGGCTGGACGTGATCCTGCGGCCCGGGCCGTACATCTGCGCGGAGTGGGAGTTCGGCGGCCTGCCGGCCCGGCTGCTCGCCGTGGACGGGCTGCGGCTGCGCTGCGCGGACCCGGCGTACCTGGCCGAGGTGGACGGCTGGTTCGACGCGCTGGTGCCCGAGCTGCTGCCGCTGCTGGCGAGCCGGGGCGGCCCGGTGGTGGCGGTGCAGGTGGAGAACGAGTACGGCAGTTACGGCGACGACGCCGACTACCTGCGCCACCTGCGGGACGGGCTGGAGCGGCGCGGGGTGGACTGCCTGCTGTTCACCACCGACGGCGCCCACGACACCATGCAGCAGGGCGGCGCCCTGCCCGGCCACCTGGCCACCGTGACGTTCGGCTCGCGCGCCCCCGAGCGCCTGGCGGTGCTGCGCCGCCACCAGCGCGAAGGGCCGCTGACCGCCATGGAGTTCTGGATCGGCTGGTTCGACCAGTGGGGCCTGCCCCACCACGTGCGCGACGCCGAGGAGACCGCCGCCGCGCTGGACGAACTGCTCGCCGCCGGCGCCTCCGTCAGCCTCTACATGGCGCACGGCGGCACCAACTTCGGCCTGTGGGCCGGCGCCAACCACTCCGGCGCGCACCCGCTGGACGCCGGCTACGAGCCGACCGTCACCAGCTACGACTACGACGCGCCGATCGGCGAGGCCGGCGAGCTGACCGAGAAGTTCCACGCCCTGCGCGAGGTCATCGGCCGCTACGTGGACCTGCCGCAGGACGAACTGCCCGCACTGCCACCACGGTTGGCACCGCAGCGCCTGGCGCACGCGAACGGCCGCGCGCCGCTGCTGGAGAGCCTGGAGGCACTGTCGCAGCCGCAGCAGCACGCCGCGCCACTGCCGATGGAACGGCTCGGACAGGACCGCGGCCTGGTCCACTACCGCACCCGCGTCCCCGGCCCGCGCCCCGAACTGCCGCTGCGCATCGACGGATTGGCCGACCAGGCGCAGGTGTTCGCGGACGGGCACCCGCTCGGCGTACTGGAGCGCAACTCCCCCGGCGCGACGCTGGCGCTGGCCACCGACGCCGACGGGGTGACCCTGGACCTCCTGGTCGAGGCCCTGGGGCGGGTGAACTACGGCCCCAACATGGACGACCGCAAGGGCATCACCCGCGGCGTCTCACACGGCGGCCAGGGGCTGTTCGGCTGGCAGATCCGGCCGCTGCCGCTGACGGACCTGTCCGCACTGCGCTTCACCCTCGGCGCCCAGGCCCGGGACGGGGAACCGGTGTTCCACCGCTTCGCCGCCGAACTCGACTCCCCCGCCGACGGGTTCGTGGCCCTGCCCGGCTGGGGCCGCGGACTGCTGTGGCTCAACGGCTTCCTCCTCGGCCGCTACTGCGCCGCCGGCCCCCAGCGCACCCTCTACGCCCCCGCGCCGCTGTGGCGGGAAGGAGCCAACGAGATCGTCGTCCTCGAACTCGAACGGCACGGCGAGGCCGTGGAGTTGCGCGGCCGGCCCGACCTCGGGCCGACCACGGCGGCACCCAGCTCCGAGTACTGACCGCTACGCGGCTCCGAGTACCGACCGGCGCGCCCGCACGGTCAGTCCCACCAGAACGACCACTGGTGGGAGCCCACCAGCTGCCGGGCGTACCCGGCGAGGGTGCCGGCGCCCTGGAAGACCAGGTCGGAGCAGAGGGCGGTGTGCTCGGCCGCCAGCGGAAGCGCCTCGGCGAACGTGGCGGGCGGCACGGGCACGCTCAACCGGAGCGTGTCGAAGCCGACTTCGACGACCTGCGCACCGAAGCGGCGCTCCCAGTCGGCGACGACGGCGGCGATCTTGGCGACGTCGTTCTCGTGGTTGGCCGGGCCGCTCCACCCGCACACCGCCAACGCCTCGGCGCCGCTGCCGGCCCGGACCAGACCGAGGCGGTCGTCCTTGACGGACTGCAGCACGTCGGCCAGTTCGCGGGCCTCGACACCGGCCGCGCCCGCGGGCACGGCGGCGGCGGGGGCCGTGCCGGGCCAGGTGCGGCCGTAGGGGGCCAGGGCCTGGCCGTACTCCTCGCCGCCGTCACCACCCGCCGCCCACCAGCCGCGCAGCAGGGCGGCCGGGTCGTACAGGCCGGGGGCGGAGGCGAGATCCGGGTACAGCTCGCCGGACAGCCACGGTCGGTAGTCGGGGCCGTCGCCCAGGGGGCTGAGCAGCAGCGGCCACAGCCCGGTCTGCGCGTGCGCGCGGTGCAGTCGCGCCCACAGGCCTGCGGGGGCGGGGGCGTCGCTGACCCACAGCAGCGGCTCCCGGCCGCCACCGGAGTTCCCGTCGTCCCCGGAGTTCACGTCGCGCACGGAATCCCCGACGCGCACGGAATCCCCGGCGCCCATCGAGTCCCCGACGCCCACGTCGTCTCCGGTGACGAGGCGGCCGGGTGGCAGGGGGACGGGCAGGGCGGTGAGGGCGGCGACGAGGTTCAGGGGCTGTGTCATGGCGCCCACCGTAGGAGCGGGCACCGACAACGGGGCTGGGACGCCCACGGGTTGGCGCACGTCTGGCTCTACCCGGCCGGTTGGAGCCGCCACCGCCACCGCCACCACCGCCACCGGTCGTTCACGCCCAGGGCAGCGCCGAGCGGGTGCGCCAGTACGCCTCGGCGGGCTCGGCCATGGCGGCGAGGGCGGCCAGGTCCTGCGGGGCCGGGCGGGCCTCGGCGGCCGTGAGGTTGGAGGCGAGCTGGTCGAGGGTGGCGGCGCCGGAGAGGACGACGTCGGCCCAGGGCTGGGCGGCGGCCGCGGCGAGGGCGACGGCGTCGGGGGTGGTGCCGGTGCGGTCGGCGACGGTGCGCAGGGCGGCGGTGTCGGGGCCGGTGGCGTTGCGGCCGGCCAGGCGGCCGTTGGCCATGGCCTCCTTGACGACGACGAGCCAGCCGGCCGCGTGGGCCTCGGCGAGGGCGGGGGCGGCGGAGGTCTCCAGGAGGTTCCAGGTGGCCTGGACGGCGGTGAACAGCGGGCGGCCGGCCACGGTGACGGCGAGGGCCTCGCGGATGGTGGCGGCCTGGGCGGGGCCGCTGGTGGACAGGCCCACCCGCACGCCCTCGGCGGCGAGGGCGGCCAGGCGTTCGTGCAGGGCGGGGTCGGTGAGGGCGGGGCTGCCGGGGACGACCGAGTGGACGAGGTAGACATCGAGGCGGTCGCCGAGCAGGGCGCGGGTCTCGCGGACCTGCCGGTCGAACACCGCCGTCGAGTGCTCCTTGACCTCGTGCGCGTCGACGCCGGTGGCCTGCCAGCCGGCGGTGTAGGTGTAGCCCCACTTGCTGCCGACCGTCACCTCGGCCGCCGCCCGGGGGTGTTCGGCCAGCCACTGGGCGAGGAACTCCTCGGCGCGGCCGTAGGAGCGGGCGGTGTCGAGGTAGCGCACGCCGGCGGCGTACGCGGCGTCGAGGAGGGCGTGGGTGCGTTCGCGCAGCGCCTCGACGGTGCGTTCGGCGGGCAGGTCCGCGTCGCGCCCGAGGGTGATGTAGCCGGGCCGGCCGACGGCGGCGGTGCCCAGGCCCAGCCGCGCGGGCTCCGGACGGGCGGGCTCCGGACGGGCGGCAGCCCCGGCAGCTCCAGCGGCTCCAGCGGCTCCAGCGGCTCCGGCAGCTCCGGCAGCTCCGGCGGCGGGGTCGGTCGGCATGGCGTGGTCTCCTCGGGCGCGACGGTGCTCACCTGGGACTTTAGCCGTACGCCGTCACCGGCCGGCGAGCGTGGCCCGGATCCAGGGGGCGTAGGCGGGCACGTCGCTGTCCAGGCCCGGGCCGGCCGCGCAGGAGTCCGCCGGGGCGCCGGGGCCGGAGGTGGTGCCGATCAGCTCCCACCGCCCGCCGCGCCCGCGCTGGACCTGCGGGCCACCGGAGTCGCCGAAGCAGGCCATGGCCTCGGGGACTTGGCTGAGCGTGCACAGGCGGGTGGGTCCGGCCCAGCCGGGCGCGCAGTCGCCCTGCGCGCCGATGCGGGTGGGCAGTTCCTGGAGGCGGTCGGGGAAGACCATCCTGTCGTAGTCGTGGGTGTCGGCGACGGTGCCGAAGCCGAGCAGCCTGGTCGGGGTGCCGGCCGGGCCCGCGTGTTCGGCGATGCGGACGGGCTGCTGGGCGACCGGGCCGTCCAGGCGGATCAGGGCGAGGTCGTTGACGTTGGGGGCGCCCTGGCCGAACGCGAAGCCGGGATGGACCACGACGCGCGCGACGTTGCGCACCGTTCCGCCGCTGTCGCGGTGCGCGCTGCCGACGCGCACGGTGCCCTTCAGCTGCAGGTGGGTGTCGGGCCGCCACACGACGCAGTGGGCGGCGGTCAGCACCCACTGGGGGTCGATCAGGGAGGCGCCGCAACTGCCGTCGGCCAACTGGTCGGAGGTCAGCGGGACGGTGGCCATGAAGGGGTAACGCTCGGTGGCGTCACGGCCGTTGACGATGGCCGCGGCACTGCCGCTCATGGCGGTGGCGCCCAGGGCGGCGGCCAGCACGGCGACGGCGCCGACACGGCGGGTACGGCGGGTACGGCGGAAGGTCTCGCGGTCGAAGGCCTTGCGGTCGGTGGTCTCGCTGGCGGACGTGCGGAACTGCACTGGTGACGGCCTCTCGGATCGGCGGGTACGGAGGACTCCAGCCAACCCGGGGACGGCCCGCCGGAACACCCGGCCAGCGGGCCGCCGCGACCTGGGGATATCCCCCCGCACCCGCCGGCGTACTACCAGTCGGCCCGTACGGACCGGGCGGCGCCCCCGCCCTCCCCCGGCCTGGTCGCGGGAACGGCGGTGTGCCCGGGCCGCACGGGTTGCCCAGGCTGTGCGGACTGCCCGGGCTGCCCCGAGGACGAGGTACGGACGGCCTGGACGGGCGCACCGATCGGCGTCTCGTTCACCCTCGCGGCACGCACCGTCACAGCGGCCGTCACCGAGGCCGGTACGGCGGCCGGTACGGCGGCCGGAGCGAGGGCCTGGTCCAGGCGCAGGACGAAGTTCACGTAGTCCCGCGGCTTGCCCGGCCAGTGGCAGTCGTTGCTGGTGAGCAACTGGCTGCGGACACCGTCGCGTTCGGTGACGGGCCCGGGCGTGGTGCGCAGGTTGGGCTGCCAGCTGCGCCGCCACAGGTGGTGTTCCAGGGACAGCGTCCAGCTCTCCTCGTCCACCTCCAGCACGGCCCCGACGCGCCCCGGCAGGATCCGGTTGCCGTACGGGCCGCGCACGACGGCCCGCTGGTCGAAGTCGGCGCTGCGCCCGACCACCGTGATCCGCCACGCGCCGTGAAACCTGAGCATGTCTGCCTCCTGGCACCCCGGCGCCCCCTCCGGCGGACGGCGCCCCGTCCACGTCTACGGCCGCACCCCGCTCCCCGGCTCAACCCGGCGCCACCCACTGCCGCCGCCCGGTCAGCGGCGGGCGGCGGCCAGGGAGCGGAGCTGGACGTGGACGGCGGCTGGTTCGGTGCCGATGAGGGCGGCGACCTGCGCCGCGGACAGGTCGAGGACCAGATGCAGCAGCAGGACGTCCTGCTGCGCGGCGGTCAGGTGGGCGACCGGGCCGAACGGCCCCGGACCGGCCAGGGTGCGGACGCGGTGGCGCACCGCCTGCGAGGCGCAGGCCGCCGGGCTGGTGGTGGCCGGGGATCAAGGGTGTTGCTCAGGACTGGGCGGCCTTGCGGGCGTTGGTGCGGCAGGTGGCGAGGGCGTAGGTGATGCGGGTGTCGCGGTTGGGGGCGGTGGCGAGGAGTTCGCCGGCGGAGATGAGGGCGGTCCAGTAGCGGGTGGGGTTGCCGGTGCGGGGCATGGGGTGGGCGGAGGTGAGGGAGAGGTAGGCGGTGGTGAGGTTGCCGGTGGTGAACCAGCGGGTGAGGCCGTGCTGGTGGCCGGGGCGGATGCCGCCCATGGCGTCGATGGCGGTGAGGAAGTGGGCGATGACGGCGTGGTCGCGGGTGGTGAGGGGACGGGGACGTCGAAGACGCCGAGGGCTTCGAGGAGTTCGCCGGTGTCGTTCTCGGTGTCGTGTGCGGTGTTGGGTCGGGGGTTGGTGAGGAGGGCGTCGTGGCAGTCGTCGAGGCGGCGGGTGGTGTCGGCGGCGGGGATGCCGAGGGCCGTGCAGACGGCGCGGGCGGAGCGCAGGGGGTCGCCGGTGCGGCGGGCGAGGCAGGCGTAGGCCTGGGCGGGGGCGAGGGCGGTGTCGAGGAGGTGGCGGGCGGTGAGGGCGAGTCGCATCGGAGGGTGAGCGCTTTCAGACGGTGACGAGGGAGGAGGAGGTGAGGGAGGGTGAGACGAGCGCCCAGACGAACTTGCCGACGCCACCCGGGCGGGGGCAGCATCCCCAGCGCTCGGCCAGCTCGTTGACGAGGAACAGGCCGCGCCCGCACTCGTCGTCCAGGGTGGGCGAGTTGAGGGAGGGGCGCCCGGAGCCGGCGTCGTGCACCTCCAACCGAAGACGGCCGCCGAGGAGGGCGAAGCGCACCTCGATGAGCCGGTCGTCCGGCGCGTCGCAGTGCTGGACGGCATTGGCGAACAGCTCCCCGAGGAGCAGTTCGGCGACATCGGCGTAGCGGTCGCCGGCGGGGAGCGCGGCGAGGTAGGCCCGCAGAAGGCGCCGGGCAATCGGGGTCGAGTCCGCACGGGAGTCGAGGCGGGCGGCGAACGTGCGGGGCCGGTGGGATTTGAACATGGCGGAGTTCCTTGGGGGCGGATGGGGGAGCGCGGAGGTGGTGCGAAATCACGCTAGGCATGCAGATGAGAGGGACTTGCGCGTCACGGCGTCGCTCCGGTCCGTAGTGATGCGACTACCCAGCGCGGCCACTTTCCTCTAGACTTCCGAACTGTTCAACTTGGCGTAGTTGTTTGATTGGTAGGTCGAATCGCCTTGAACAAGCGGGAACTTGACCCTCAGTCCTCCCCTGCGGCCGAGTTCGGGGCATTCCTCCGCAGGTGGCGCGAGGAGTGGGACTGGACGCAGGAGCACCTTGCAGAGCTGATCGGCTGCACGTCGTCCCACATCTCGGCTCTTGAAAATGGCCGCAGGAAAGCAACTCGTCGCATTGCAACCGAACTTGACAAGGCATTCGGCGGGGGCGAGCGGTTTCTGGCCGAGTGGAGCAAGTCAGGCCAGCGCATCCTGTTCGAAGGCTTCGAGGAGTATCTCCGCGACGAGTCGAAGGCCGTGGCGATGCGGCTGTTCGAAATCAACATCGTTCCGAGCCTCCTGCAGACCCCCGCGTACGTTCGGGCGTATCAGGGTGCGCTGGTGAGCCGCGGAGCATCAACGCAGCAGCAGGCCGACGAGCGAACCGAACTGCTGCTCCACAGGCAGCGCGTGCTCGCAAATGATCCCGCGCCGCTCCTCCATGCGGTCATAGACGAGGGGGCGTTGCGGCGGTCCATCGGTAGCCGCGAAGTCATGCTCGAGCAACTGCAGCACCTGGAGGCACTTGCTGCTCGGCCAAGGGTCCTTCTTCAAGTCAGCCCGTTCTCGCTGGGTGAACTCAGGCCGTTCGCGCATCCAATTACGTTGCTGACCATGCCGAACAGGGCCATGGTTGGCTATGGGGAGACCCAGAAGCGTGGCTTCCTCGAACGCGATCCGGAGACACTGGCCGAGTGGGCCAGTGAGTACGATCACCTCCAGGTCGAGGCGTTGTCCCGGGCGGCGAGCATCGAGTTCATTCGAGAAGTGCGGAAGGGTTTTGATCATGGATGACCTGCGCAGCGCCGCGTGGCGCAAGAGCTCGTACAGCGCCCAGCAGGGACAATGCGTCGAAGTGGCAATCGGGGTCGTCCCCGACCGGGTGCCCGTCCGTGACTCCAAGGACCCCCACGGCCCGACGCTCGTTTTCCCGGCTGTCGCGTGGGAAGCCTTCGTGACAGCCGTCCGCGAGGGCGGCTTTCCGGCGTAGGACCCACCGAGGAGCCGACCTGTTGACCTGGCACAAGAGCAGCTACAGCAGCAACGGTGGACAGTGCGTCGAGGTATCCACCAGCACGCCCGGCGTCGTGCCCGTCCGTGACTCCAAGGACCCGAACGGCCCGGTCCTCGCCTTTCCGTCCTCCTCGTGGAGCGTCTTCGTCGCCGCGGTCCGGGCGGGCGACTTCCCGGTCGAGGGCTGACCCGGATTCCCGGATTCCCGGATTCCCGTAATCCAACGGCACAGGGGCGGGGCACCGTGTGGTGCCCCGCCCCCTGCTGCTTCTCCCGTCAGGTCACTCCCGGCGCCGAACGGCGCGGCCGGGCCGGTCCGTCAGGCAGCGAGCTGCGTGCCCGGTGGCGGGGGTCAGTTCTTCCAGGCGCTCCAGAAGACATCGGCGTTGTTGCCGCTGCCGCCCACGCGGGTCGCGCGGAAGGTGTTGTCGGTGCCGTTCTCGTCGTAGCTGTTGGACCCGGTGTAGGGGTTGGCCCAGTGCAGCACGACGGACCGGCCGTTGCGCCAGTCCTCCTCGCAGTTGTACCCGGTGAACCTCACGGTGCCCTCGGTGCCGGTCGCGAAGCCGTTGCTCTCCGACTGGAAGGTGGCGTCCCCGGTGTTCCCCAGCGTCTGCGGCGGCTCCTGGCCCTGCGACCAGATGCCGTGGGCCAGCGAGTAGTCGGCCCGGTAGAGCGTGCAGCCGGTCCCGTTGTGCAGGTGGACCGTGGTGCTCCGGGCGGCCTGGGTGATGGCCGGCGCGGCCTGGGCGGCCTGGGCGGTGCCGGTGGCGATGGTGCCGAGCCCGATGGCGCTCACCGCGGCCAGCGCCGCGAAGCGTGCGGAGGTACGCATGGTTCCCCTCGATTCCGTGTGTCTTCGGTGGGCGGCGCGGGTCGTCTCCCCGCGCCGCGATGAACGATGCGGTGCGCCGGCCGACAAACGATGGACGGCACGGTGGACGATGCGGCCCGCGCCACTCACCGGGTTGTCCATCACCTGTCAATTTGCGTCGTGTACGAGCGCCCTGGTGAAAGCGCGGGCGAAGGGCCGGCGCCGAGGCGGGACGGGGCTGGGGTGGGGACAGCCCCCCGGGGGATCCGCCGGACAGCAGGAGGGCCCCGGCTGGGCCGGGCGCGGAGGATCGGAGGCGTCTGCACGACCACTCCTGACGTTCCGGCACGAATCGAGGCCCCGATGTCCCACACCGCTCGGACCCCGTCCGCCGTCCGCTCCGCCCGCCCGGGCGCCGCCGCACCGCACGAGGCCGGGCCGGCGCCCGCTGCGGTGCGTGCGGCATTCGCCTTGTAGGCGACGGCCGTTGCCGCCGGCGCGTTCGAGACGGTCCTCGCCGTCGGCAGGATGCTCGCCGATTCCTCGGGCTCGGCGGCCGGCATCGCCATGGGTCTCGCGGTGCGGCTGCCCGTCTTCACCGCCGCGATCCTGGTCGCGCGGCGGCCGCGGCTGGGCGCGGATCGCTCTCACGCTGGGCCTCGGTGTGCTGGGGACAGCGTCGATGGTGCTGCAGCCGATCCGGGCACTGGCCCAAGGCCGGTCTCTGAGCTGGGAATTGGCGCAGGCCGGTCCGATGGATCTCGCTTTCGCGGCCAGCCGAGCCGTGCACGTGTGCTCGGTGCTCACCGCTGTGGTGCTGATGTTCCTTCCCGCCGCCAACGCCTACTTCCGGGCCGCCCGCGACGGCGGCGGCCCGTCTCGGCGATGACCGGGCGCCGTCGGGGGGCCCGCCCGTAAGGCGCCCCGAACGCTTCGCGCGGCCCCTGCTGGCGGGCGTCACGGACGAGCGGCTGCGCGCCCTGCCGCGGGCGGGGGCGGTGGACCAGTGGGCGGACAGCACCGACTTCCTCGGGCAGCCGCACACCGCGCGCGCGGCGGTGGGCGCACTCGACAACCGCAATGATACGGACGGGAGTTGAGTGCGGGTGGGCCAACAGCCGGGGGTGCTCAGTCGAGGCAGAACTCGTTGCCTTCGATGTCCTGCATCGCGATGCACGAGTCGGTGCCGTCGTACAGCAGGTACATGCGGACCGCGCCGAGCGGGACCAGCCGTGCGCATTCGGCTTCGAGCGCGGCGAGGCGCTCCTCCCCCACGAGTCCGGTACCGACCCGCACGTCGAGGTGCAGCCGGTTCTTGGCGACCTTGCCTTCGGGGACGCGCTGGAAGTACAGACGCGGGCCCACACCCGAGGGGTCGCTGCAGGCGAACCAGGAATCCCGGTCCTCGGGGGCCTGGGAGCGGGTGTAGTCGTCCCACGTGGCGAACCCCGCCGGTGGCGGCGGCACGACGTACCCCAGCACCTCGCACCAGAACCGAGCGAGACGCTGGGGTTGCGCGCAGTCGAAGGTGACCTGGAACTGCTTGATCGATGGCATCGGCGCACCCTACCAACGGGCGCACCACCCAGCAGGGGAATTTCGGTGCGGCTCGGGGGCAGCGGCGGCCGCGCCCGGCAAGCCGTTCAGGCGGTCAGCCGTTCAGCTCTGTGGGCGGCGGCCGTGGTTGGCCCCGCGCCTGGCCCGGGCCTTCTTCTTGCGGCGGCGCTTCGACGACATGGTCACTCCTCTCGCACCAGGACCCCCCGATCTTCCACCGTTCCACACCCGGCCCGTCCCGGCCCGTCGAGCGGCCGGGGCACGGGCGCCGCCGGGCTGCGGGGCCGTGCCGCCGACGGCCGGAGCGGGAAGTCGGCGGGTCCGACTTCTCCTGCACGGCACTCCGGCGCCACCGCTCCGGCACGGCGCTCCGGCACGGTGGTGGGGCTGGGGCTCAGCTGCCGCCGATCAGGGCGGTGCGCGGCGCTTCCTCAGGCGCGGTTCGCCAGGGCGGCGCGCCAGGCGGGGCTGTCGACGTAGTGGTTGTCGAAGCGCTCGGACGAGGCGGCGATCGCCGCCGGCGCGGTCTCGCCGCGCATGACGCTGCCGAGCAGGCGCAGGTAGTCGAAGCGCTCCATGCCGGGGGTGAACACGAACAGCACGTCGGCCCGGGCGCCCGGCGCGGCGGCGAAGGCGTGCGGGGTGTGCGGGGGCACGGCGAGGAAGTCGCCCGCGCCCAGGACGGTGACCTCCTCGCCGACCAGCACCTCCAGCGAGCCGCCGATCACGAAGAACAGCTCCCAGGCCCAGGTGTGGAAGTGCGAGGGGGCCCCGGCGGCGCCTTCGGCGAAGGTGGAGCGGTAGACGGTGAAGCCGCCCTGCCCCGGGTCCGTCTCGGCGAGCAGGGTCATGGGTCCCGTTCTCCTTCTGTCGATCGGGTGGTTGTTCGTCAGGACGCGATCGACCGTAGGACTTCAAGGCTCCTTGAGGTCAAGGGAGCAGAGGTCAAGCAAGTACGGGGCCGCTCCTAGTAGTTCTGGTTCTCGCTCTCCGTGGTCAGCCACTGGATGTGGTCGTGGAACTGCCTCCCCGCGGTCTGGAACAGGTTGTGCTCGCCGGTCTGCAGGCTCTCGACGCCGAACTCCCCGCTCAGGTGCCGGTCCACGACCTTGATGAGCCCGAAGGGGCCGGTGGCCGCGGGGCCGACCATGTGCAGTTCCTCGGCGTTCATGTCGGAGATCTCGGCGGCGACCTTGGCGATCATCTTCTCCATCACGGCGGAGTTCTTCTGCACGGCAATGAAGTGGTTGCCTTGACTTCCTCGCCGCCTTCAAGGGCGGCGATTCCCTCCGCGCTGCGCACGGATGGCGCAGCGTTTGGGTGGGTTCCTGCTTCATCGCGCTGCGCCGGGACGAGTCCCGGTCTTACCTGCGCTCCACAGGCTGTCACCGCCAGTCCGGCGGCCTTGGCGACGTTGACCGCCGCGTTGATGTCCCGATCAAGGACGGTCCCGCACGCCCCACACGCCCACTCACGCATATGCAGTGGCTTGGGGCCGTCCTTGATGCCGCAGTGCGAGCACACCTGAGAGGTGGGTTCGAAGCGTCCGAGACGCAGAAAGGCGCGCCCGTACCGGGCGGCCTTGTACTCCAGTATCGTGACGAACGCGGACCATCCGGCGTCGTGGACTGACTTGGCCAGGTTGGTGCGGGCGAGTCCCTTGACCGCCAGGTTCTCAACGGCGACCGCTTGGTTTTCGCGGATCAGCTTCGTTGAGAGCTGGTGGTGGAACTCGCGCCGCGCGTCGGCCACGCGGGCATGCTGCCGTGCGACCTTCGCCCTGGCCTTTGCCCGGTTGCTGCTGCCCTTCTCCTTGCGGTAGAGGGATTGTTGCGCGCGCCTGAGCTTTTTCTCAGCGCGGCGCAGGAACTTCGGACTGTCGATCTTCGTGCCGTCGGAGAGGATCGCAAAGTGCGTCAGCCCGAGGTCGATGCCGACCACGGAATCTGTCTCGGGCATCCGGGTCAGGTCCGCTTCCGGGTCGGTCTCCACCACGAACGAGCAGAAGTACCGCCCAGCGGCGTCCTTGCCCACGGTGACCGTGGACGGCACCGAGGGCAGCACGCGGGACCACGTCACCCGCACGTCGCCGATCTTCGGCAACGACAGGTCACCACCCGGCGTGATCTTCCACCGGGCGTTCGCGGTGAATCTGACGGCCTGCCGGTTGTCCTTGCGGGACTTGAAGCGGGGCGCGCCCGTGCGTGGGCGCTTGCCCTTCAAGCCGTCGAAGAAGTTCCGGTACGCGGTGTCCAGGTCCCGCAGGGACTGTTGCAGCACCACCGACGACACCTCGCCGAGCCAACCACGCTCAGCGGTCTTCTTCGCCTCAGTGATCAGCGACTTGGACAGGTCCCCGATCCTCGGGAACGGCAACCCGCCCGCACGGGCGGTCTCACGCGCCCGCAACGCGTCGTTGTACACCACCCGCGCACACCCGAACGCACGGGCCAGCGCTGAACGCTGAGTCCTGTTCGGGTAGAGGCGGAAGGAGTACCGCAGCTGCATAACGATCACCGTACCGGTTGGTTTGTGGGCTGAGTATCAGAACACCAAGACAGGCAGGCACTGTACGTTCGTGCTCCACGCGCACTTGGTTTTCGTGACGAAGTACCGGCACCCCGTCTTCACCACACCCACCTCAAGCGCATGGAAGAGATCATGCGGGCCGTCTGCTCCGACTTCGAGGCAGGGCTGATCGAGTTCAACGGCGAGAACAACCACGTCCACCTCCTGGTCAACTTCCCGCCGAAGGTCGCCATCTCCAAGCTCGTCAACAGCCTCAAGGACGTCAGATTCCGGCGGATGCGCCAGGAGTACCCCGAACTGGTCCAGCACTACTGGCGCGCACAGCGCCTCTGGTCCGGCTCATACTTCGCCGGATCAGTGGGCGGCGTTCCGCTGTCGACAGTCCGGCAGTACATCGAGCAGCAGAACCGCCCTGCCTGAGCTGAGGTCCACAGTGCAGGATGGTGCGCCGGCTCAAGGCCAGAGCGCCACTCAGAATCGCTTCACCACCAGGCTGAAGCCCGATGCACTGCGACTAGTTCCGGTAGCGGGCGATGTCCGAGGCCCGCGGGTACGCCTCCTGCTCTCCGGTCGTGGCGTTGGCGTAGATCTGCCGCACCCGCTCGTCGAGCGCGTCCTCGATGTACTGGAACTTCAGCTCTCCCGTCAGCCGGACGCGCAGGGTGTCAGCGGCGCGCCAGGTGCTGTCCGGTCGGTCCACAGGGTGATGGTTCAGTCGGAATTGCGGGCCTTCGCCGCCCAGTTGACGATCTCGTCGAGGTGCGGCCCGGCTGATCGGCTTGCTGATCCAGATGAAGTGGACCTCGGGCGGGATCCGGGGGCGGTCGTCGGGACGGTCGCCCGCGACCTCGATCCGCAGGGCGTCGAGGTGGGCGGGCGCGGGATCGATCGCCTCCAGCCGCCGGATGAGCAGGTCCACCGCCTCGTGGTTGCCCTTCGCGAGCGAGGTCAGGGCGTAGTCGAAGACCTCTTCCTCCTGGTCGGAGTCCAACGGCTGCCGCCCCGCGGCGGCCGTGGGGCCCCGGTGACGTGTTCGCGCATCGCGTGGTTCTCCTCGGTTCCCGTCCGCTCCGCCGGCGGCGACGCGCCGACTTCCTGCGGGCAGTAGACCAAGTCCGCCCACGAGCCACCAGGGCCCCACGGCCGCCGCGGGGGCAAGATCACCTGCCCGTCCGGGACCGTCCGGGACCGTCTGGGCCTGGCCGGCCCTGGAACGCGTTCGCCGGGCGGCAGCCTCGCCTACCAGGGGTGTTGGCGCGCTGACGAGACGTTCGATCAACGCCGGTGTCGGCGGGAGGTGGGGCCGTACCCCCGACGGGCTGCTTCGGCGGGTTACTTCGTGCGGGGCTGGTTGAAGCGGAGCATGTTGCCCGACGGGTCGCGGAAGGCGCAGTCGCGGACGCCGTAGGGCTGGTCCATGGGTTCCTGGAGGACTTCGGCGCCGGCGGCGCGGATGCGTTCGAAGGTGGCGTCGCAGTCGTCGGTGCGGAAGATGACGCCGCGCAGCAGGCCCTTGGCGAGGAGTTCGGCGGCGGCCCGGCGGTCGTCCTCGGAGGCGTGCGGGTCGGCCAGCGGGGGTTCGAGGACGATCTCGACGTCGGGCTGGTCGGGCGAGCCGACGGTGACCCAGCGCATGCCTTCGAAGCCGACGTCGTTGCGTACTTCGAAGCCGAGGACGTCGCGGTAGAAGGCGAGGGCCCTGTCGTGGTCGTCGACGGCGATGAAGCACTGGGCGAGTTCGATGCTCATGGCGGTCACGCTACGGGAGAGGGTCCGTCCTTCGCTTCCGTACGGCGCACCGGGCGGGTGTGGATCTTGGCGATGCAGGCGGGGATCGCGGCGCCGTCCTGGTGGTCGCGGGCGCGGTAGGCGCTGGGGCTCTCGCCGACGAGTTCGGTGAAGCGGGTGCTGAAGGAGCCCAGTGACGTACAGCCGACCGCCATGCACACGTCGGTGACGCTCAGGTCCCCGCGCCGCAGCAGGGCCTTGGCCCGTTCGATCCGGCGGGTCATGAGGTAGCTGTACGGGGTCTCGCCGTAGGCGGCGCGGAAGCTGCGCGAGAAGTGGCCGGGCGACATCAGGGCGGTGCGGGCGAGCGCGGGTACGTCGAGGGGCTGGTCGTAGTCGCGGTCCATCCGGTCGCGGGCCCGGCGCAGTCGGGCGAGGTCGGCCAGGGGCACGCGGGGTGCGCGGGGTTCACCGGGTGCGCGGGGTGCGCGGGGCTCGGGGGAGGACACACCAGCCACCGTACCGACCGCCGGTGACAGGCGTCAGTCGGCGTCAGCCGGTGTCGGCGGTGCGGGCCGTGAGGGCGTCCGGGGCGATCAGGGGCGGCGGGTAGTCGAGGGATTCGTCCAGGGTCCAGGGGCGGTGGACGGCGCGGCCGGGGAGGTGGGCGAGTTCGGGCAGCCAGCGGCGGACGTAGGCGCCGTCGGGGTCGTGGCGTTCCGCCTGGCGCAGGGGGTTGAGGACGCGGTTGGGGCGGGTGTCGTTGCCGGTGCCGGCGATCCACTGCCAGTTGAGCTGGTTGTTGGCGAGGTCGCCGTCGACGAGCAGGGAGAGGAAGTGGGCGGCGCCCGGGCGCCAGTCGTGGCGCAGGGTCTTGGTGAGGAAGGAGGCGGTGAGCAGGCGGGCGCGGTTGTGCATCCAGCCCTCGTGGGCGAGCTGGCGCATGCCCGCGTCGACGATCGGGTAGCCGGTGCGGCCCTCGCGCCAGGCCTGCAGTTCCTGGTCGTCGTCGTGGCGGCGGGTGCCGCGGGGCCGGTAGTCGGCGTGGGCGGCGTCGGGGCGGGCGGCCAGGACCTGGTGGTGGAAGTCGCGCCAGGCGAGTTGGCGGACGAGGGCGTCGGCGCCGGGCCCGCCGTGGTCGGCGGCGTGGTGGGCGAGTTCGGTGGCGGACAGGCAGCCGAAGTGCAGGTAGGGCGAGAGGCGGGAGGTGGCGTCGGCGCCGAGGTCGTCGTGCCGGCGGTCGTAGTCGTCCGGTTCCCAGGCGCGCAGGCGGCGCCGGGCGGCGCGTTCGCCGCCGGGCGGCAGGGCGGGGGAGGTGGCGGCGGGGGCGGCGGGCAGCGGGTCGCTGTGCGGGGCGTCGGGGGTGGTGAGGATGCGCGGGGCGGGCAGCAGGGGGCGGCGCGGGGCCTGCTGCCAGACGCGCAGGTACGGGGTGAAGACCGCGTAGTGGTCGCGGCCGGCCGGGGTGAGGGCGCCGGCGGGGACGACGGTGAGGCCGTCGTGCAGGTGCAGCCGGTCCCCCAGGGCGCGGCGCAGTGCGGTTTCGCGGCGGGTGGCGAAGGCGGAGACGCCGGCGGCGGTGTGGACGGCGCGGGCGTCGCATTCGGCGGCGAGGCGGGCGGTCTGTTCGGCGGGGTCGCCGTGGCGCAGGACCAGCCGGGAGCCGGCGGCGCGCAGGGCCCGGTCGAGGTCGGCGAGGCTGTCGGCGAGGAAGGCGCGCCGGTTGGGTGCGGCGAAGCCGGCCCTCTCGACGGCGGGGTCGAGGACGAACAGCGGGACGACCTGGTCGGCGCCGGTGCGGGCGGCGTGCAGGGCGGGGTTGTCGTGCAGGCGCAGGTCCTGGGTGAACAGGACGACGGCGGCGGTACTCATGGGGGCCTCGTACGGTGCGGCGGTGCGGCTCTGGCGGTGCGGCGGGGCGGCGGCGGCTCGGGCGGCTCAGGCGGCTCGGTCGCCCCGGGTGCCCAGCCCGTGGGAAAGCACCTGGAAGCCTTTCACACCGGCGCTGCGGGGCCCCGGAAGGACGGCCGGGTTTTGCGCGCCCGGTGTGAGGCGCGTCACTTCCGCGGCGGCGGTGCAGCGGGACGGCGGCCGGGGCCGTCATGGGGGCGCAAGGACAGCGGCGGGAAGAACGAGAAGAGAGTGAGGGCGGCGGGTGAGGCTGCGCAGGGCCAGTCCCGGGATCGACTTCGTCGAGTTCGTACAGCAGCGGTCGGGCGCGTTGTTCCGCACGGCGTACGTGCTCACCGGGGACGCGCACGCCGCGGAGGACCTGGTGCAGGAGGCCCTGGAGCGGGCCTGCCGCCACTGGCGGCGGGTGGCGGCCGCGGAGGTGCCGGAGGCGTACGTGCGCCGGATCCTGGTGAACCTGGCGAACGACCGCTGGCGGCGGCTGGACCGCCCCGGTGAGCGGCCGGCGCCGGCGCCGGGCGCGGAGCGCCCCGACCCGCGCGACGCCTACCGGTCGGTGGACCTGCGCGAGGAGCTGGTGGCCGCGCTGCACACGCTGCCGATGGGGATGCGCACCGTGGTCGTCCTGTACTACCTCCACGACCTGGGGGGCCAGGAGATCGCGCAGACGCTCGACGTCTCCCCCGGCACGGTGCGCTCGCAACTCGCCCGCGGCCTCGCGAAGTTGCGGGCCGCGCTGCCCCGGCAGGACGTCCCGTCCGCGCCGTCGACCTCGTGTGAAGGTGCGTGATGACCCGCTTCCCGCCCCACGGCCCCGACCCCGACTTCGCCCCTGACCCCGTCTTCGAGAAGGAGCTCCTCTCCGCCATGACCGCTTTCGCCGACAGCGCCCCCGCCCCCGTGATCGACGCCGCCGGGATCCGGCGCTCGACGCGCCGCCGCACCGTGCTCACCGGGGCCGCGGCGGTGGCGGCCGTGGCCGTCATCGGGGTGGGCGCGGCCCTGCTCGTGCCCGGCCCGGCGGGCGGCGGGCAGAGCCCCGCGGGGCCCGTACCGGCCGTCCAGTCCGCCCCCGCCCCTGCCCCCGCCTCCGCGGGGCCCTCGGTGTCCGCGGACCCCTCGGGCTCCGGCTCGGCGCCCGCCCCGGGGCCGTTGACGGGCTCCGGCGCCCCCTCGCCCGTCGCCCCGAACCCGCCGGGCGGGGCGACGGTGGCCGTGCCTCCGCTCGTCGGCCTGACCCGGGAGGCCGCCACCCGGGTGCTGGAGGCCGCCGGGCTGCGCTACGAGGTCCACGAGTTCACCGACTGGAAGGTGCCGGCCGGGTCGGTCATCAACTCCGAGCCGCAGGCCGGGGCCACCGTGGCGGCGAACGGGACGGTCCAGCTGTTCGTCTCCAAGGGCTCCCCCGCCCACTGAACCGCCCGCCGATCCCACCACCGGCCCGTCCGCCCGGCCCCGCAGCCGGCCGGGTGGGGCCCCGGCTGCGGGGCCCACCTGGGGCGATCTAGGGTGCTGGCATGATCCCCACATCGATATCCGGACCCATGCCGGCCGCCGACCCCGACCCGAGGACCGACCCCGGCCAGGCGCTGCGGGTGCTGATGGAGGGCAACGCCCGGTTCGTCGCGGGCAGCCCCGAGCACCCCAACCAGGACGCCGGCCGCCGGGCCGCGCTCGCCCCGGCGCAGCGGCCCTTCGCGGTGCTGTTCGGCTGTTCGGACTCCCGGCTGGCCGCCGAGATCATCTTCGACCAGGGCCTGGGCGACCTGTTCGTGGTGCGCACCGCCGGGCACGTCACCGGCGCGGAGACGCTGGGCAGCATCGAGTACGGGGTGAGCGTGCTGGAGTGCCCGCTGGTGGTGGTGCTGGGGCACGACTCCTGCGGCGCGGTCGCGGCGGCGCTGGACTCCCTGGAGCAGGGGCAGCTGCCGGGCGGCCTGGTGCGGGACGTGGTGGAGCGGGTGACCCCGAGCGTGCTGGCCGCGCGGGCGGCGGGCATCGAGGACCCCGACGCGATCGTGGACGAGCACATCCGCCAGAGCGTGGACCTGCTGGTGGAGCGGTCGCAGGCGCTCGCGGCCAAGGTCGCCGAGGGAACGGTGGCCGTGGTGGGCCTGTCCTACCGGCTGCGCGACGGCCGGGCGCGCCAGGTCGCCGCCCGGGGGCCGGTGGGCTGACGGCCCGGCGCCGGCTCCCCGGGCGGGAGGCCGCTCCGGGCGACCGCCCGGGGAGCCGCGCGAACTGGACGTCCGATCACCGCCAGCGCCCCCGGGCGGGCGGGGGCAGAGTCGGTGGCCGACAGCGGTTCGCTCTACCCAAGGACGGCAATCCCGTGCACAAGGTCACCGACCTCAAGGTCCTGTACTTCGGCACCCCGGTGGTGCTGATCGGCTCGCGCAACGAGGACGGCAGTGCCAACCTCGCGCCGATGTCCTCGGCGTGGTGGCTGGGGCAGTCCTGCGTGCTGGGCCTGGGCAACAGTGCCCAGACCGCCGTCAACCTGCGGCGCGAGGGCGAGTGCGTGCTCAACCTGCCGTCCTCGGCGCAGGTGGACGCCGTGGACGCCCTCGCGCTGCTGACCGCCAACCCGCGCATCGCCGACCACAAGCGCGAGCAGGGCTACCGGCACGAGCGGCGCAAGTTCGCGGCGGCCGGGATGACGGAGCTGGCCGGCGAGCTGGTGCGGGCGCCGCGCGCCGCCGAGTGCCCGGTGCAGCTGGAGTGCCGCCTGGAGGCGGCGACGCCGCTGGCGGGCAACGACCACTGCACCGCCTTCGAGGTGACGGTGGTGCGCGCCCACGTCGAGGAGCGCCTGATCGTGCCCGGCAGCGACCACTACGTGGACCCGCTCGGCTGGGATCCGCTGATCATGAAGTTCTGCGAGTTCTTCGGCGAGGGGCAGCGGCTGTCCCCCTCCCGCCTCGCGGAGGGCTGGCGGATGCCCGGGCGCCTGCCCGCCGCTGCCGCCGTGTGACGGCGGCTCGGACGGCTCGACGGTCCCGGGCCCCCCGACCCACCGCCCGGCCGCTCACGGCGCGATGGTCGCCCCGCAGGAGTCGCACACCCGCGTCGCCGGCAGTTCCAGGAAGCAGGTCGGACAGATCGCCGGCGGGCGCGGCACCGCGGTGACGACCGCCTTGCGCTCCACCGACGCCCGCAGGCGCGGGGCCAGGGCGGGTGTGCCGCCGTCGGCGGGCAGGTCGGCGCCGAAGTGCCGGTAGCAGGCCAGGCGGGCGGCGGCGGCGTGCTGCTCGCGGTCCATCTCCTCGGCCACCGGCGGCTGTCCGGCCACCGCCAGCACCTCCTGGTAGCCGACGCCGACCTTGCCGTCCGCCGCGTGCACCACCAGCGCCGTCAGCGGCGGGTCTCCGCGCCGGTGGGCCTCCAGGATCACCAGGGACAGCACCTTGCCGATCCAGTGCCGCTGGTTGACCCGGGTGCGTACCCCGGAGGCCTCCTGCACCGCCTCGGCCAGGTCCGCGTAGGTGATCACCCCGTGGTAGCGGCGTGCCACCTCCACCAGGGCCGGGTAGGCCGCTCTGGTCCACACGATGTGCGCCTGGGTGGCGCCGACGGCCGAACCGTCCGACACCCGCCAGTAGCCGCGCTGCTGCTCTGTCATCCGCCCGCCCCTGTCCGCCTCGTGCGTGCCGTCCCGCACCGCCCCGGCCGTGAAGCGAGGCTACCCCGGGCGGGGGCGGTGCGGCCGGGCGGGGCGAGGGCCGCACGGGCCGGACGAGGGCCGGGCTTGACCTCAAGTCCCGTTGAAGGTGTCGAATGGGCTCCGACCGCAGCCGTACGGGCATCGCGGTCGATGCCCCGCCCGTACGGAACCCGTACCCGGGGGCGGGGTCCGCCGTCTTCCGATCGTGCCGTCGGCGGCCCCGGCCCCCGGTCGCCGCACTCCCCCGAACTCCCCCGAACTTCCCCGACGGGTGCGGGCGCGCGGGCTCAGGCCGGGATGAGGGCGTCCCACTGGTCGCGGGTGGGGCCGTCGTAGCGGGGGGAGAAGTCGGGGCGGGCGGTGAGCCAGGCGGTGAGGTGGCGGTCGACTTCCTCGCTGCCGTAGGCGTCGGCGGCCGGTTGCAGGAGGTGGCGGACCCGGGCTCGGGCTCTCATGACGACGGGGTCCTCGAAGGCGCAGGAGGCCAGGGCGGCGGCTCGCCGGTCGGCCGGTGGGGAGCTTTCGGCGAGGCGTTGTTCGTTGACGCGGTCGGCTGCCACCTGGGCGTCGAACCACGGGCGGAGCTCCTGGGCGGTCCAGGCGTGGTAGCCGGCGGGATCGGCGGCGGTCCGGTCGGCGTGGGTGGCGAGGTGCTGGGCGGTGCGCAGGCCGAGGGCCGCGCCGTGGCCGAGGGTGGGGTTGGTGTGGATGAGGCTGTCGCCGGCGTTGACCAGGCCGGTGACGACGGGTCCGGCGTCGTCGGCGAGGGAGGTCCAGCGGTTGTCGAGGCCGGCCATCGCCAGGACGGCGGACCGTGGTTCGGGGGCCAGGTCGAGCCAGGCGGCGGTGGCGGGGAAGCGGCGGGCGGCGGCCTCGAACACGGCGGGGTCGGTGAGTGCGCCGCGGGTCGGGTCGCCGGTGGACAGGACCAGGTTGACCGCGAAGGTGTCGTTGTCGGAGGGGAAGACGCCGGCGAGCGCGAAGGGTGCGGCGGAGCCGGGCTTCACCCGTCCGGGGTCGCGTGGGCCGTCGGCGCGCAGGCGGTACCAGCGGCACAGGTAGGCGAGTCCGGTGCGGTGGCTGTCGACGACGGGTGGGCGGCAGCCGGCCGCGGTCAGCCAGGCGGGTACGGGTGAGCGGCGGCCGGAGGCGTCGACGACGAGGTCCGCGTGGTGGGTGCCGGTGTCGGTCCGTACGCCGGTGACGCGGGCGGGGCTGCCCGCTTCGAGGACGAGGGCGCGGACCCGGTGGCCCCGGCGTACGTCGACGGTGCGTTCCCGTCGCACGGCCGCGGCCAGGGCGGCTTCGAGCACGATGCGGCGGGTGCGCAGGGTCACGAGTTCCTCGTCTCCGGGCCGGTGCGGCGGGTGTTCGCCGAACCAGTCGAAGTCGTGGTACTCGCGGGCGCCGCGGGCCAGCAGGTCCGCGTGGACGTCGGGGGCCTCGGCGCGCAGGACGGTTCGTACGGGCGCGAGGAAGGAGTGGGGCTGGACGGCCTGGGGGACGCGGGGCCGGTTCCAGTGGAAGAAGTCCCGGTCCGGGTCCGCTCCGGCTTCCCGGGCCTCCTGTTCGAACAGCGTGACCGGGTGGCCCCGCCGTCCGAGCATGAGGGCCGTCCCCAGCCCGCTGATACCTCCGCCGATCACCGCAACCCGCGCCACCGTGCTCCCCTTCGCGTCGTGTTGCGGGGTGAGCCTACTGCTCGGTGATCTTGGGCGGCAGGGCGGGGGCCTGCTTCGTGGTGTGGGCGACGAGGGCGTTGGCGTGGCCGTGGCCGAGGCCGTGTTCGGTCTTGAGCCAGGTGACGAGTTCCATGTGCCGGGTGAGGGGCGAGGCACGGATGAGGTCCTGCCAGTCCTGGATCGGGCGGCCGTACTTCTTCTCGATGGCGGGGAAGTAGGAGGCGGGGCCCTTCGCGGGGGTGGCGGTCATGAGGAGTGGTTCCTCTCGGTGCGGCCGCGGTGCGGCGGAAAGAAGCGGTGCGGTCACGGGGTAGGACCGTGACCGCACCGCCGACTCATCGCCGCCCGGACGTGACCTGCGTCACGCTGCCGCCGCGGTCCGGCGCCGGCCGCGGGCGGCGCGCCGCCCGGCGGGCGGGGTGGGGTCGGCGTCCCACGCGGCGACGGGGTTGCCGAGCCAGCGGGTGGCGCCGGGCACGTTCTCGCCGCGCATGACGAGGGAGGCGGGGCCGACGGTGGTGTCGGCGCCCAGGGTGGAGTTGAGCAGCACGATCGAGTGCGGCCCGGTGGTGGAGCCGGCGCCGAGGTGGACGGGGCCCAGGCGCATGACTCGGTCGTGGAACAGGTGGGTCTGCAGGACGGTGCCGCGGTTGACGCTGGCGCCGGCCCCGACGGTGACCAGGTCGCTCTCGGGCAGCCAGTGGGTCTCGCACCACACGCCGCGTCCGATCCGGGCGCCGAGGCTGCGCAGCCACAGGTTCAGGAAGGGGGTGCCGGTGAGGGTGGAGCCGCCGAAGGGCATGGCGAGTTCCTCGACGAAGGTGTCGTAGAGCTCGTTGCGCCACACGAAGGTGGACCACAGGGGGTGTTCGGCGGCCCGGAAGCGCCCGACGAGGAGCCACTTGGCGGCGGTGGTGACGGCGCAGGCGATGACGGCGGCGCCGATGAGGACGAGTCCGGCGGCCGCCAGGGCGGTGCCCAGCCCGTAGTCGTCGCGCAGGGCCTGCAGGACGGCGAGGACGAGGTCGCCGAGGACGGCGGCCAGGACGATGGGCAGCAGGCGGCAGGCCTCGACGCCGGCGCGGGCCCACATGAGGCGCCGGGGCGGGTCGTAGGTGCGGCCTTCGGTGCCGGTGTCGGCGATGCGGGGCAGGGCGAAGGCGGGGCGGCCCAGCCAGGAGGAGCCTTCGGGGGCGTGGGCGGGGGCGTCGGACAGGACGCCGACGAGGGAGTTGTCGGGCAGGTGGCGGCCGGGGCCGACGATGCCGGAGTTGCCGACGAAGGAGCGGCGCCCGACGTGGGCGGGGCCCAGGCGCAGCCAGCCGCCGCGCAGTTCGTAGGGGGCGATGAGGGTGTCGTCGGCGAGGAAGGCGCCGTCGTCGACGCGCATCAGGCCGGGCAGGGCGAGCACGGTGGAGGCTTCGACGCGCCGGCCGACGCGGGCGCCGAGCAGGCGCAGCCACACGGGGGTGAAGAGGCTGGCGTAGAAGGGGAAGAGGGTGCGCCGGGCGGTGTCGCTGAGGCGGCTGACGGCCCAGGCGCAGAAGGCGACGCGGCCGCCGGCGGGGTGGAAGCCGGGGCGCAGCGGCACGGAGAGCAGGCGGACGAGCAGCGCTATGAGGGCGGCGTGGCAGAGCAGGGTGAGGGCGGCGAGGGGGACGGTGGCGGGCAGGAGTTGGAGGAGGGCGTCGGCGAGGGTGCGGTCGGTGTCGATCATCGGGTAGACGATGAACAGGGCGGGCAGCGCGGAGATGATCGGGACGAGGCCGAGGACGGCGAAGCCGATGCCGTAGGCGAGGTTCCAGGCGCGGTGGGCGGGGGCGGTGGCGGTGGGCCAGTCGGCGAGGGGTTCGGTGGTGGGGCGGGCCGGGGAGCCGTGCCAGTGTTCGCCGGCCGGGACGGTGCCGGTGACGCAGGAGCCGGGGGCGATCTCGGCGCGGGCGCCGATGCGGGCGCCGGGCATGAGGGTGGCGCGGTGGCCGATGCGGGCGCCTTCGCCGATGTCGAGGTGGCCGAGGTGGAGGGTGTCGCCGTCGAGCCACCAGCCGGCGAGGTCGGCTTCGGGTTCGACGGAGCTGCGGGCGCCGAGGCGGGCGAGGCCGGTGACGGGGGGCAGGGTGTGCAGGTGGACGCCGGGGCCGACGCGGCAGCCGAGGGCGCGGGCGTAGCGCACGGCCCAGGGGGTGCCGGCGAGGGCGGCGGTGCCGAACATGGCGGTGTAGCGTTCGGCGGCCCACAGCCGCAGGTGGACGTGGCCGCCGCGGGGGTGGCTGCCGGGGCGGATGCCGGCGGTGAGGGCGCGGGCGCCGGTGGCGGCGAGCAGGGTGCGGCCGGGGGCGCTGTAGAGGAGGGTGAGGCCGGCGGCGACGGGCCACCAGGAGCTGTGGGGGGCCCAGGCGAGGTGGTTGCCGGTGAGGTTGTCGAGGGCGATCAGGACGAGGATCCAGCGCAGTCCGGCGAGGGTGAACATGCCGAGGAGCAGGAGGGTCTGCCACAGGCCGGCGCTGCGCGGGGTGCGGCGGACGGTGCGGCGGGGTGCCGGGGCTCGGGTCGCGGTGCCGGCGGTTCCGGGGGTTCCGGCGGCGGTGCCGGTGCCGGGGGTGGCGGTGTCGGGCTGGGCGGCCGGGGCGAGGCCGTCGAGGTAGGCGGCGAGGTCGGCGAGGACGGGGTGGGCGTACAGGTCGGCGACGGAGACGCCGCTGTGGCGGGTGCGCAGGTCGGAGACGAGGCGGGCGGCGGTGAGGCTGGAGCCGCCGAGGGCGAAGAAGTCGTCGTGGGCGCCGGGGGTGGTGCCGAGCAGGCGTTCCCAGTGCGCGGCGAGCCGGCCGGCGGTGCCGTCCAGGGCCTGGGCGCCGGGCGCACCGGGCGCGGCGGTGGCGGTGGCGGTGGTGGCGAGCGGCCAGGGCAGGGCGCCGCGGTCGACCTTGCCGGAGATGCGGGTGGGCAGCGAGTCGACGAGCGCGAGGACCGGCACCAGGGGGGCGGGCAGGCGTTCCAGGAGCTGTCGGCGGGCGGCGGCGAGGTCGCAGGTGGTGCCGGGCCGGGCGACGAGGTAGCCGACGAGCAGGTCGGCGCCGGCGGGGGCCTTGCGGACGGCGGCGGCCGCGGCGCGGATGCCCGGCAGGGCCTGCAGGGCGGCGTCGATCTCGCCGAGTTCGATGCGGCGGCCGCCGAGTTTGACCTGGTCGTCGGCGCGGCCGACGAAGACCAGGCCCTCGGGGTCGTTGCGCACCAGGTCGCCGCTGCGGTAGACGCGGGTGGAGGCGAGGGCGGGGTGGGCGCCGAACTTCTCGGCGTCCTTGGCGGGGTCGAGGTAGCGGGCGGTGCCGACGCCGGTGATGAGCAGTTCGCCGGTCCCGTACCAGGGCACGGGGTGGCCGGCGGGGTCGACGACGGCGATCTCCCAGCCGTCCAGGGGGGCGCCGATGCGGACGGGCTCGCCGGGCAGCAGGCGGGCCGCGGTGGCGACGACGGTGGTCTCGGTGGGGCCGTAGGTGTTCCAGAACTCGCGGCCGTCGACGGCCAGGCGGTCGACGAGTTCGGCGGGGCAGGCCTCGCCGCCGACGATGATCAGGCGCACGCCGTCCAGGCACTCCTGCGGCCACAGGGCGAGCAGGGTGGGCACGGTGGAGACGGCGGTGATCCGGCGGGCGACGAGCCAGGGGCCGAGGTCGGTGCCGGCCTTGACCAGGGAGCGGGGGGCGGGGACCAGGCAGGCGCCGTGGCGCCAGGCCAGCCACATCTCCTCGCAGGAGGCGTCGAAGGCCACGGACAGGCCGGCCAGGACGCGGTCGCCGGGGCCCAGGGGGCGGCCCCGGAGGAACAGGCGGGCCTCGGCGTCGACGAAGGCGGCCGCCGAGCGGTGGGTGACGGCCACGCCCTTGGGGCGGCCGGTGGTGCCGGAGGTGAAGATGACCCAGGCGTCGTCGGCGGGGGCGGGCCAGGCGGGGCGGCCGCCGGGCTGGGCGGCGGGCCCGGCGTGGAGGCGGCGTTCGGCGCCGATGACGGCGCACACGGCGGCGTCCTGCCAGATCATCTCGGCGCGTTCGTCGGGGTCGTCGGCGTCGACCGGCACGTAGGCGGCGCCGCAGCGCAGCACGGCGAGGACGGCGATGTAGAGGTCGGCGGTGCCGGAGGGGATGCGGACGCCGACCCGGTCGCCGCGGCCGATGCCGTGGCCGGCGAGCTGTCCGGCGAGGGCGTCGACCTCGTGCAGCAGGGCGCGGTAGCCGAGGACGGTGTCACCGGTGTCGAGCGCGGGCGCCTCGGGGTGGGCGTCGGCGGTGGCGGCGATGACGTCGAGCAGGCTGCGGGGGTGGGCGGGCTGGGCCACCGGCCAGCCGGCCGCGGGGCCCGGGTGGGGGCGGTGCAGCGTGCCTGGGCCGGCCGTGTCGTGGCGTGCGTCCATGGGGTGGTTCCTCGGCTCCGGTTTCCTGGGGGGCGCGTCCGCACTGTTACGGTGGGTGGCTCCTGCGTCACCCGGGGGGGACGCGCCCACTCACCATGACTCTGCTGGGAGTCCGCTGGATGCAGCGAAGGTGCGGTCAAAGGAAATTCTCATGATCTGCGCCGAACGGGCCCGATAACGGGATATATCGAATGCCATTTCGGTGTTTTTCGATCGTTTCCGCTGGTGAAGGGTAGTCGCCGGGCATCGGAGCGGCCACCGGGAGCGGGAAGAGTGATGAACGCCATCGAGCGCCCGGCACGCTACCGGCAGGAGAGCGCGGCCACCGACCCGGCACGTGCCGGTCGGATCATCGCCCCGGTCTCGCCGTTCACGCCGTTCACGCCGTCCGCACGGTCGCGTCGAACACTCCCACACCCCCTCACCGGGGGCACTTCCTGTGAGGGACCTGTGGAACCCGGCTCGCGGCAGGGGCTCCCCCGCGCCCCGGGCGGGCACCCCCGGCCGAAACGGGACCGCCCTTGGCCGACACGGGGCGCACGGACCGGACCCGCACGCCGCCCGCCCTGCCGCGGCCGCCCCGGCTGCACCTGCACGGCGGCCGCCCGAACGGCGGAGCGCACGCCCGCCCCGGCCGTCGCCACCGGCGACCCGCGCGCCGGCCGGCCACGACCGCGCCGCCAGGCCCGCCGCGCTTCACCCGAACGGGCCTGAAACACCCGAACACGCCGGTGCCGAACACGCGCCGGCGCCGAACACACCGGCCGAACACGGACGCCGGCGCCGAACAGGCCAGTCCCGGACACGCCGGTGCCACCCGGCAGTCGGCCGGGCGGCACCGGGACGCGCGCGGCGGCCGCCGCGCGTCACCCGACGGTGCGGGCGGCGCTCCCCCGCGCCTCCAGGTTCCAGGTGATGACCCGGCGAGGGTGCACGCGGACGATGTCCCTGCTGAAGCGGTCGGGCGCCACCGGCGGCACGTCGACCGCCAGCACCTCGGCCCGGCCCCTGATCTCGACACCGCGCCCCCAGCCGGGCGCGACCGGGTCGTCGGCCGCCGCCAGGTCGTCCACCAGCACGGAGACGTCCGGACGGGCCTGCGCGTTGCGGTACTTCCGACTGCGGGCCATGTCGGGCCCGCCGATGTCGATGGTGCCGTCGTCGTTGAGCCGGAAACCCACCGGGCGGACCTGCGGACAGCCGTCGGGGCCGATGGTGGCCAGGCGGGCCAGCGGCTTGGCCGCGAGGTACGTGCGCTCTGTCTCGGTGAAGATCATGCCGCCGACCCTAGGAGCTCAAGTCCGCTTGAGGGCAAGGCCGATGGCCCGGTGGGCACGGGAAGTCACCGTCGTTGCGCGCCTACCACACCACCGCGCCGGGTGCGCCGGATACGCGCCAAAGCGGACACCGACCGTGATCAGAATGCTACGTTCCGCCGCATGGATTTCATGAGCGTCGCGAGCGCATTCGTCCAGCACTACTACACGTCCTTCGACGGCGGCGACGCCGCCCGCAAGGGCCTGGCGGGCCTCTACCGCCCGGAGTCGATGCTGACGTGGGAGGGCGCCCAGGCCCAGGGGCAGGCGAACATCGTCGCCACGATCACCAAGCCCGAGCTCGCCGTCGTCAAGCACAGCGTCTCCGCCAGTGACGCCCAGCCCGCGCCGGGTGGCGGCGTCCTGGTCACGGTGACCGGCGCCATCGCCGTCGACAACGCCTTCGACAAGCCCCTGCAATTCGCCGAGACCTTCAACCTGCAGCCGATCCCCGGCCAGCCGGGGGGCTTCTTCATCTACAACCAGGTCTTCCGTCTCCTCCTCGGCGCCTGACACCGGGCCCCGCTCCGGGCCGGTGCCGCGACTGCGGCTGCGGCTGCGTGAACTGGCCGACGGCGACGCCGAGTCGGTGTGCCGCGTCTACAACGGCGGCTCCCCCACGGACCTGTGGTTCGGCCCCATGAGCGGTGCCCAGGCCCTCGCCTACGTCCGCGAGGCGGCGACGACCCCCGCCCTCCTGGTCCGCGGCATCGACGTGGACGGGGACCTGCTGGGCGTCGTCCGCCTCCGGCTCGACGCCGACCGCGGCACCGGGCGGCTCGGTTACCTCGTCCGCGCGGACGCCCGGGGCAACGGCTACGCCACCGCCGCCGTACGGCAGTTCCTCACCGGCGCGCTTCCCCCGCGCGTGCTCGCCGAGCACCGGACGGCCAATCCCGCCTCCGGGCGCGTCCTCGCCCGGGCCGGTTTCGTCCCGACCTGCGCGACCGCCGACTTCGTCCACTACGAACTGCGGCGCTGAGGCGACGCGGCCCCTGGGCACCAGCCGGTACTCCTCGGCGGATCGCGGAGAACGCGGTTCCACGGCAGGTCACACCGCCCGGGGCGTTGCAGTCCGGTGACACGGAATGCTCCATTCCGTCGACTGTTCGCATTAGGTTCGATCGTGCACGCCGCTGCATCAGCCTCGCGGTTCCCGCACGCGAGGGGACGGGCAATGCGCGCGCCCCCACCCGTCCTTGCGCTCAGGAGACCCCCGCATGTCCCTCTCGACGACCCGCCGCGCGTCCACCGTCCGCACGCTGGCCGGCACCGTCCTGGCTGCCGCTCTGATCGTCCCCGCCGCGACCGCCTGCTCCCCCACGTCCGACGCGCACAGCACCACCGCCGCCACCACCCCCGCCGCGCCCGCCGCCACCGCCCCGGCTGCCACCACGCCCAGCACGCCCGCCGCCCCGACCAGCGCGCCCGGTGCGCCCGGTGCCCCCGGTGCGCCGGGCACCGCCGCGCCGGCCGTGCCGCCCAGCGCGCCCGCTTCGCCCCGGGCCACCGCGCCGGCGCCGGCCACCACGGCCAAGGGGAAGCCGTCGGGCCGCAGCCAGCCCCTGGTGGACGGCAGCACGGCCGAGGTGCAGGACCTCGGGAACCAGAACTACCGCGCCAGGATCGTCCACAACGGTGACGTCCTCGCCACGCTGGAGACCCACGACGCCGACGCGGGGCTGGACGGCAACGGCATGTTCGTCGTGCTGTCGCTGGACGGGACGGTCCACTCCTGGATCGGCGGCGGGCACCAGGGGCCGGGCACCTTCAAGCTCGCGGGCGGCTGGACCGCCAAGGTCACCAAGGTCGGCGAACTCCACTACCGCGCGCAGATCCTCGGCAACGAGAACTCCGTGGACGCCACGCTGGACGCCAACCAGCAGGACCAGGGAGCCGTCGCCAACGGCATCTACATCGTGCTCACCGCCGGCGGCGAGATCAGCGCCCACGAGTGACCCGCGCAAACCGGCCGGCGCATCCGGCTTGACCTTGACGCTACGTCAGGGCTGGAAGCTTCCCCCATGACGAACGACAAGGACACCGCCTCCCAGACCCTGCCCGCCGCTCCCCTCGGGGGCTTCCAGGACGTCGACGGCCGCCGCCGTCGCCCACCGGGCCAGGCAGCGCCGCACCGACGGGCCGGGCCGCCACCCCGCCGTTTGAGGCGTCAGGCGATCCGGTGGGCCAGGCCCGGGTAGTCCTCGACGAGGCCGTCGGCGTCCAGCACCAGATCCGCGCGGTAGTCGCCGGACGCGTACCGGACGGTGGCCCGGCCGTCCCCGTGCCGGCGCAGGTGGGTGTAGGTCTGGCGGGAGGCGACGACCGCCAGGTCGGGCACCCGGATCCATGCCATCAGGAAGCTCTGCTCGCCCGGGCCCCGGTGCAGGGCGTGGCGCAGCACCGGCGGGGTGTTGGTGAGCGGGGACAGGCCCAGGTCGCAGTCGAGGGCGCCGGCCAGGTCGGGGCGCGGCTCCCCGTCGACGCTCCAGCGGCCGGTGGCCTCGTCGCGGCGTAGGTCGAGGGTGCGGGTGGCGTCGGGGGTGTGGGCGGTGACGTGCATGCGGCGGGTGGTGAAACGGTCGCCGGTCTCCAGCTGGTAGGTGAGCCAGTACGGCGCGGGATCGGCGGCGGCGACCCGGCCGCGCGCGCTCAGCGTGGCGGGGCCGAGTTCGATCCACGCGGTCTCCAGGCCCGCGCTCTCGCTGACCCGCCAGGTGCGCGTCGCGGTACGGCTCTCTGCCGGGTCCTCGGGGCGGCTGCTCATCCGTGCACGGTACTACCGGCCCCGGCCCCACCGCGTCCCTAGCCCGCGCGGCGCAGCGGGCGGGCTAGGGACGGGTGGGCGTGCTAGCAATGGCCGCAGGCGGGGGCCGTCCGTACGAAGCACTCGAAGCCGGAGATCACGTTGTCGCACCATCTCAGCGGACCGAACCTGCGCTCTCCCGACGGTGACGCGCGGCTGGACCTGACCGACCTGTTCGCCTTCGCCTCGCCGGAGTCGGGCCGGACCGTGCTGATCATGAACGTCAACCCGGTCGCGCCGAGCGGCGGTCAGGCCTTCCACCCGGAGGCGGTGTACCGGATCAACGTGGACACCGACGGCGACAACCGGGCCGACATCGCCTTCAGCTTCACGTTCTCCGAACCGGTGGACGGCGCGCAGACCATGACGGTGCGGCGTGCCACCGCCGAGGGGGCCCGCGGGCACGAGGCCACCGGGGAGCCGCTGGTGTCGGGCGCGCCGGTGAGTTTCACGGGCTCCCCGGCGGTGGTGGAGGCGGGCCCGTACCGGGTGAGCGCGGGGCTGCGCAGCGACCCGTTCTTCGCCGACCTGGACGGCATCGTCCACGGGTTCCAGTGGACGGGGGTGGACTGGGGCGCGGACAAGAACGTGTTCGGGATCGTGCTGGAGGCGCCCGAGGCGGAGTTCGGCGAGGCGCCGCAGATCGGGGTGTGGGCGCGGGTGAGCGTGCGCAAGGACGGCCGGCTGGTGTCGGTGGACCGCGGCGCGCATCCGTCGCTGACGGCGTACTTCAACGAGGAGGACGCCAAGGAGGCGTACAACACGGGCGAGCCCGCCGAGGACTGGCAGCGGTACCGCGAGCCGTGGACGGCCAAGCTGCAGCACTTCGGCGGGTACACCACGGAGGCCGCCGAGGCGCAGCTGCGGATGGTCCTGCCGGACATCCTGCGCTACGACCGCACCCGCCCGGCCGGCTACCCGAACGGGCGCACGCTGACCGACGACGTCACGTCGGCCCGGCTGACGATGCTCACCGACGGCACGGTGTCGACCGACCGGATCGGCCCGCACACCGACCTGCTGCCCGCCTTCCCGTACCTGGGCCACCCGCACTGAGCCACTGAGCGGCGCGGGCTGCCGGTGCGGGAACGCGGGCGCCGGGTTGAACGGAGCCGCCGCCCGTGGCCGTTGAGGCTGGTGGAGGACGGTTGCCGGTGCCCGGGGGGCCGGAGCCGACGCGGGCGACAGGAGGCGGGAACGTGGCGGGCGACCACACGGTCATCGAGCGGGTGCAGCGGCTGGCGGAAGGCCCGGACTGGGACCTCGCCCCCGCCTACGGGCCGGTCCCCCCTCCCCCGGGGCGGCAGGCCTTCCTGGTGCCCGAGGCGGAGTGGCGCCGGCCGCTGGACGCACTGGGGACGGTACTCGTGCCCCCGGAGGCGCGGCCGGCCCCGCCGGGGCTCCCCGTGCAGGCACCGCCCGTGCCCCCGGCCTTCCTCCAGGCCGCGCCCGCTCCGGCCCCCGCCCTCGTACCTGCCCTCCCGGCCCCCGCCCTCGCGCCCGCGCCCGCCCTCCCGGCGCCGGTGGCCGCCCCCGCGCCGGCAAACGCCCAGACGCCCGCGGCCGCCCAGGCGCCCGCCGCCCTCACCGCGCTGCGGGGCCTGCGCGGGCTGGGCCTGGGGCGGGGCGAACGGGACCGGGGGCGCCTGGAAGCCGTCATCCGCACCCCGCTGCACCGCTCCTACCGGATCGCCGTCGTCGGCCTCAAGGGCGGTGTGGGCAAGACCTCCGCGACGCTGGCGCTCGGGTCCGTCCTCGCCGAGACCCGGTCCGACAAGGTCGTCGCCGTCGACGCCAACCCCGACACCGGCACCCTGAGCCGGCGGATCCGCCGCGAGAGCGCGGCGACCGTCCAGGACCTGCTGGCGGCCGAGCCCGCCATCACCGGCTACATGGACATCCGCCGCTTCACCTCGCTGACCCCCAGCGGGCTGGAGGTCCTCGCCAACGATCCGGACCCGGCGGTCGCCAACAGCTTCGGCGGCGACGACTACCGCCGGCTCGTCGACCTGCTCAGCCGGCAGTACCCGATCGTCCTCAGCGACTGCGGCACCGGCCTGCTGCACAGCGCCACCAGTGCCGTGCTCGACCTCGCCGACCAGCTCGTCATCGCGGCCACCACCAGCGTCGACGGCGCGAGCGGCGCCGACACCACCCTGGAGTGGCTGTACGCGAACGGGTACGGGCCGCTGGCGCAGCGCAGCGTGACCCTGATCTCCGCCGTCCGGACCACGGGCCGGATGGTGAAGGCGGACGACCTGGTGCGGCACTTCCAGAGCCGCTGCCGCGCCGCCGTCGTCCTGCCCTTCGACGAACACCTGGCCCTGGGCGCGGCGTTCGACCCCGCGAAGCTGCGCCCCAGGACCCGCCGCGCCTACCGCGAACTCGCCGGCCTGGTCGCCGAGGGCATGGGCCTCGGCCCCGCGGGCGTCGGCTGCTAGGGCCCGCCGCCCGGTACGGCCCGGGCGGCGGCTTTTCAGGCCTGCCAGCGGCCCGGGCGCCAGGCGCGGCGGCGGCCGGCGGTGCAGACCAGGGCGGTGCCGGTGACCAGGATGACGCCGGTGAGGACGGCGGCCGCCGTCAGGACGGCCTGGTGGGCGGCGGGGTCGGGGGGCGGGGGTCGGAGTGCGGCGGCGGCCGGCGCCGGCGGGGAGGGGGGTGGGGTGGCGGGCGCGGCCGGGGCGGCGAGGGCGGCCATCGGGTCGACGGTGCCGTAGCCGAGGCGGGGGTCGGGCAGGTGGGTGCCGGGGTGGTAGGCGGTCGAGGTCAGGCGGTCCTTGAGCTGGGCCGGGCCGAGGTCCGGCCGGTAGCCGAGGACCAGGGCGGCGGTGCCGGCCACCACGGCGGCGGCGAAGCTGGGGCCGGAGCCGGTGAAGTAGCCCTTGGCGCCGGGTCCGACGCTCATCATCGCGTCGCCGGGGGCCACCAGGTCGATGCGCCCGGCCCCGCCGCCACCGCCCGAGGCGACCGAGACCCCCGACCCACCCGACACCGTGGACACCCTGGACACGCCCGAGGCGACCGATCCCGATCCGGAGCCGGAGCCGCCGGAGTCCGAACCGCCGCTGGGCGGAGCGCCGTTCGGGCCCAGGTCGGACACCGTCAGGACCTCGGCGGGGGCCTGGCCGCCGCCCTGGGCGGGCCCGGCGCCACCGCCCCCCTGGTCGGGGCCGGCCGGGGCGACCACCAGGGCGCCCTTGCCGTCGGCGTAGCGGACGGCGCCGGCCAGGTCCTCGTTGCCGGCCTGGACGGGCAGGGCGACCGCGATCACCCGGGCGCCGCCGTCGGCCGCGTCCCGGATGCCCTTGGCCAGCAGGGCCGCGGTGGTGTTCCCGTTGTCGTCGGTGACGGCCACGGCCAGGATCCGCGCCTCGGGGGCGATGCCCGCGAAGCCGGTGCCGTCCTGGTGGCGGGCCGCGATCAGGCCGGCGAGGAAGGTGCCGTGGCCGACGCAGTCGCGGGTGGAGGCGCCGGTGCCGTACTCGCGCGGGCCGGCCGTCAGGCGCTCGCCCAGGACGCCGGCGGCGGGGTCGACTCCGGAGCCGACGACGGCGACGGTCACCCCGGTGCCGCGGCTGAGCTGCCAGGCGGACTCGGGGCGCAGGAAGGTCTGGGCCCACGGCATCCGGTCGGTGTCCTTGTCGGAGGGCTTCACGCAGCCGTCCCCGGCGGCCGTCGCCTTGGTCTGCCCGATCACGGGCAGGGCCCCGGAGTCGGCGCCGCCGGAGGGGCCCGCCCCGGGGCGGGCCTGGCCCGGGGCGGCGGGCGTGCCGGTGGCGGCGGGCGTGCCGGGGCCGGTGGCGGCGCCGGCGGGCGCGGCCGGCGTCAGCAGGACGGCGCAGCACAGCACGGCGGCCACCGCCGGGGCGGGCCCGACCCGCCGGGTCCGCCCGGCGCGGCGGGCGCGGGCGCCCGTCACACGCCGCTCCCCTGGAGCAGCGCGGGGATGTCCTGGGGCAGCAGCAGGCTCAGTTCCGACACGTCGCCGATGTCGAGCCGGGCCAGGCGCCCGGCCTGGCGGGTCACCATCGCCTCCAGGGTCTGGCGGGCGAAGCGGCCGTTGCCGAAGTTGCGGTCCCGGGGGACGGCCTCGCACAGCTGCGCCAGCGCGGTGAGGGTCTCGGGGGCGCAGACGTACCCGGCTTCCTCGGCCTGCACCCGCACGATGGTGACGAGTTCCTCCGCGCTGTAGTGGTCGAAGGCGATCTGCTGGGTGAACCGGGAGGCCAGGCCGGGGTTGGAGGCGAGGAAGCCCTGCATCTCCTCCTGGTAGCCGGCCACGATCACGACGACTTCGTCGCGGTGGTCCTCCATCAGCTTCATCAGGGTGTCGACGGCCTCCTGGCCGAAGTCGCCGCCGGCGGCGCCGCCGCGCGGGGTGAGGGTGTAGGCCTCGTCGATGAACAGCACGCCGCCGCGGGCGCGTTCGAAGGCGTCGCGGGTGAGCTGGGCGGTGTGGCCGATGTAGCGGCCGACCAGGTCGGCGCGGGCGGTCTCGACGAGCTGGCCGTCCGGCAGGACGCCGAGTTCGGCGAGCAGGGCGCCGTAGAGGCGGGCGACGGTGGTCTTGCCGGTGCCGGGCGGCCCGGCGAAGACCAGGTGGTGGCTGATCTTCGCGGTGGGCAGGCCGGCTTCCTCGCGGCGGCGCACCTGGGTGATCAGGTTGACGAGGTTCTCGACCTGTTCCTTGGCGGCGGCCAGGCCGACCATCGAGCGCAGCCGCTCCAGCAGTTCGCTGCGCCCGTCGGCCTCGCCGGCGGCGCCGCGCCCGTCCGCCCGGGCGGCCTGTTCGCCGAGGTCCTCGGGCAGCAGGAGCGGCAGGTCGGCGTCGGTGACCTCGGCGAGTTCGGCCAGCCGGGACGCCTGGCGGTCCACCATCTCCTCGAACACCTTGCGGGCCGCGCGGCCGTTGCCGAAGTCCGCGCCCTTGGGCATGCGGGTGAAGTGCGCCCCGAGGGCGTCGACGGCGGCGGCGTCCAGTTCGTAGCCGTGGGCGGCGGCGGCCCGTTCGACGATGGTGACCAGTTCCTCCGCCGAGTAGTTGCGGAACTCCACGGTGCGGCTGAACCGGGAGGCCAGGCCGGGGTTGGAGCCGAGGAAGTCGCGCATCTCCTCCGAGTACCCGGCGACGATCACCACCACGTCGTCGCGGTGGTCCTCCATCAGCTTGACCAGGGTGTCGATCGCCTCGCGGCCGAAGTCCGGCCCGGTGCCGCCGGATCCGGAGGACAGCGTGTACGCCTCGTCGATGAACAGCACGCCGCCGAGCGCCGACTGGAAGACCTCGGTGGTCTTGATCGCGGTGCCGCCGACGATGGAGGCCACCAGATCGGCGCGGGCGACCTCGGTGAGGTGGCCGCTGCGCAGGACGCCGAGCTCGGCCAGGATGGCGCCGTAGAGGCGGGCGACGGTGGTCTTGCCGGTGCCGGGCGGCCCGGCGAAGATCAGGTGCCGGCCCATCGGCAGGGCCGGCATGCCGGCCTGTTCGCGGCGCCGGGCCAGCTTGTTGAGGTTGACCAGGGTGGCCACCTGCTCCTTGACGCCCTCCAGGCCGACCAGCGCCTGCAGGGCCGCCTGCGGCCCCTCCGGTTCGGGCGGCGGCGGGGCGGCGGCCGGGTGCGGGGCCGCCCCGGCGCCGTCGGCCCGGCTCTCGGCGTCGAGGCCGGTGTCGTCGGGCGGGCCGGCCGGGCGGGGCGCCGCGGGCCCGTCCTCGGCGCCGGCGCTGGCGCTGCCGTGGCTGTCGGCGCGGCCGTTGTCCCGGCTGGTCAGATCCTGCACGGACAGCCGGCCGCTGGGCCTGGTCTGCCGCAGCCCCGAGCCGCGGTTGCCGGCGACCGTGCACCCGGTGATCCGCACCGGCTCCTCGGAGTCCACGCGCAGCCCGTCGCCGGCGTTGTCGGTCAGTTCGCAGCCGGTCAGCGCGGCCCGGCCGCCCGGCCCCAGCAGCACGCCGTGGCGGCGGTTGCCGTGCACCCGGGCGCGGGCCATGGTCAGTTCGCCGCCGTCCTCGACGAGCACGCCCTCGCCACTCCACTCGGCGATGTCGCAGTCGCGCAGCGAGGCGACGCCGCCGGGGCCGATCTCGACGCCGGTGACCGCGCCCCCCGCCCCGGTGCCGGCGGCCGGGGCGGCGCCGCGCACCGTGGAGCCGCCGACCTGGGTGTTGCCGCCGTCGGCGACCCGCAGGGCGGCCCGCCCGGTGGCGGACAGCACGCAGGACTCCAGCCGCCCGCGTCCCTCCCGCAGCACCTCGACGCCGTGGCCGCGCACCTCGGCGACGTCCAGGCGGCGCAGCAGCGGGTTGGCGCCGTCGCGCACGCTCACCCCGGCGCCGGTGGCGCCGCGCACCTCCAGCCGGTCGAACTCGGCGGCGCTCTCGCCGACCAGTTCCACCCCGGCGCCGGCGCTGTCGCCGACCGCGGTGCGGGTCAGGACGGGGCTGGAGGACTCGTCGACCAGGATCCCGGCCGCCTCGGCGCCGGCCACCTCGCACTCCTGGAACCGGCCCCGGGAGCGTCCGGTGACGTGGATGCCGTGTCCCCGGGTCCGTACCGTGCGGCAGCGCCGCACCAGCGGGTCGGTGCCGTTGGCCAGGACCACGCCGTGGCTGCGGGTGGCGCTGACCGTGCAGTCCTCCAGCAGCACCTCGGCGGCGGAGGAGACGTAGACGCCGATCGACACGTCCCGGACGGTGGTGCGCAGCACCCGGGTGGTGCTGTTCTCCTCCAGGGCGATGCCGGGCTTGTCGGTGGCGGAGATCTCGCAGTCCTCGATCGAGCCGCGGCCCTCGCCGTTGGCGCACACGCCGTTGCCGCGGGCGTCGCGCAGGACGCAGCCGCGCACGACGGGGTTGGCGCGTTCGCCGATCACCACGGCGGAGCTGCCGAGGTGTTCGATGATGCAGTCCTCGATCACGCTGGTGCCGGTCGAGGTCTCGACGATGCCGGCCCCGGCCGGGTTGACGACGCGGCAGCCGCGCATCGCCAGCGAGCCCTGCTGGCGGGTCAGCACGGCCGTCCAGGAGTTGCCCGCCACCTCGCAGTCCTCCAGGGCGGCCTGGCCGCGCGGGACGTCGACGGTGGGCAGTTCCTCGTCCTGCCCCTGGAGCACCAGCCCGGTGAGCTGGACGGCCTCGGCCACCACCTGCACCACCGCGCCGCGCCGGGGGGAGATGCGCACGCTGCCGCGGGCCTCCTCGGCGGTGATGGTCACCATCTTGGTGATCACCAGGTTCTCCTCGTAGCGGCCCGGGCGGACGCTGATCACCGCTCCGCTGCGGGCCGCCTCCAGGGCGGCGCCGATCGTGCGGTAGCCGCCGTCGCGCTGCTCCGCACAGACCGTCAGCACATGGCGGGTCATGGGGCGTTCTCCTCCGTCGTTCGTGGCTGTGGTGCTGGTGGGGCTGCTGTGCGGGGCTGCGGTACGGGGCTGCGGTGCGCGGTGCCCGGCGGGGCGGGCGGGGCCGGGGTCAGCCGGTGCAGTTGGCCCTGACGGCGGAGGCGGCGTGGTGGGCGTAGGTCTTGGTGCCGCCGTTCCAGTCCAGGCCCCGGCTGTGCATCACCACGGCGATCTTGCCGCCGCTGAGCGGGAACGACCCGGCCGAGACCCACTGGCCCCGGCTGGCGACCTGGTTCACCGGGAAGGTCCTGTTCTGCACGGTGTAGTAGGTCGGGGCGCCGCCGACCGCCTTGAGGTCCCCGTTGGGCACGTACACCGACAGCTGGCAGGTGCCGGTGGAGAGCGAGCCGGTGTTGAAGGTCCACACCACCGAGTTGCTCTTGTCGTCGTTCGCGTCGCCGGACATCGGCACCGAGGTGAAGCCGCCGCTGCAGCCGTCGCCGGTGTAGCCGCCGGAGTTCTTGCGCCAGCCTTCCTGGCCGTTGTCGTACCAGCCGATGAGCTGCATGGACGTGGAGCCTCCGCAACCCGGGCCCGCGACGGCGTTGTAGGTGGGCGGCGGGGGCGGCGCCGGCTGGGGGGCCTTGGCCGGGGGCGGGGCGGGCTGCTGGCCCGGCTGGGGCTGCTGGGCGGCGGGCGGCTGCTGGGGCTGCGGCGCGCCGGCGCCCTGACCGCTGCCCTGACCGCCGCCCTGACCGCCGCCCTGGCCCGCCGCGGGCGGCGCCGCCTGGCCGGCCGGAGCGCCGCCGGTGGCGGGGCGTCCCGTGCCCGGCGCGGCGCCCTGGCCGCCACCGGGGGCCGGCACGGCGCCGGGCAGGGCGGCAGCGGCGGCGGCGCCGGCGGCCGCGGGGACGACGCTGCCCTCCCCCGGCGCCGCAGCGCCGGCCGGCTGGACGGGCTGACCGGGCTGACCCGGCTGCAGGGGCTGGTCCCCGGGCGGGTTGCCGGGGGCGTCGGCGCCCGGCACGTAGCCGTCACCGCCGCCGTCCGGCTGCGAGTACCCGGCGGGCGGCGGCCCGTCCGCCCCGTGCGGGCCGGAGCCGTCCCCGCCGAACGCGGAGATGCCCAGCGGAACACCGGCCAGCACCAGGCCCGCGATCACCGCGGCGGCCACCATCGGCTTGGGGATGCGGCGCGCACCGCCCGCCGCCTCGGCCGTGGACTCCTGCCCGGCCGCTTCGGCCCCGGCCACGGCGGTCACCCCGGCGGGCGCCCCGGCGGCCCGGGCGGCGGCCCCGGCGCCCTGGGGCGCCTCGACCTCCGGCGCCGCCCCGGCGGCGCCCACCGCCTCGGGTGCCTGCGCGGCGGCCGCGGCCGCCGCGGGCGGCGTGTTCTCCTTCACCGGCTCGGGTACGGCCCAGGCCACGGCGGGCAGTTGGATGCCCCCGCCCTCCGGCTGACGTTCCCGTCCGCTCCGTTCCTTGCCCACTCAGGCCCCCTGGCCCTCGACGACGACACCGAGAGGAACGGCCCGCCCGGCCTCACCGGTCACCTGACCGATCACGTGACCGATCACGTGATCGACGACATGACGGAACCGTCCCTCAAGTACTCACGGACAGCAGGGCGCTCGGGGTTCAACCGGTCGCCCGCGGAGGCCGGGTTCCGGCCCGCAGCGCGGCGGGCGAGGCGGGCGCCGTGGTCACCCGGCCCCTGGTCCGGAGACGGTGGGGATGGCGAGGACGGAGGCCATCGCGTCCTCGACCGCCGGCTGCGGCACGTCCGCCGCCGGGGCCTCCGCGACGGGGGCGGTCCCGTCCGGTTCGGTCACGTCCGGGTCCGCCGGGTCCGCCTCGGCCGGGTCCGCCTCGGCCGTTGCCGGCTCGGCCGTTGCCGCCTCCGGCTCCCAGCCGCCGTGCTCCGCCTCCGCGGGGTCCGGGAGGGCGGGCTCCGCCCCGTCCGGAACAGCGGCAGCGGCGGGGGCAGCGGCGGGGGCGATCGCGCGCAGGGCGTCGGGGTCGACGGTCAGCATGGCGTCCGCGGTCGGGTTGAGCAGGATGCCGTGGCCGGCGGGGAGGCGGTCCAGCAGTTCGCGGGCGTCGAGGAGGACGTGGCCCAGGCGGCCCGCGGCCGCCCAGTGGTCGCCGGCGGTGAAGGCCAGGACGACGGGCGCGCCGGCCGGGTCGACGGCGGTCAGCGGGTGTCCGTCGGGGGTGACGGGGACGGCGACCCGGGCGGTGGCGAGGCGGTCGAGCACGTCCCCGCCCGGGCCGTAGCCGGTGGCGGCGAGCTGCACGGCCTCGTCGACCGGGTCGGTCGGCTCGGCCCAGCCGAGGGCCTGCGGGGAGGGCCGGTAGTCGGGGTTGGGGCGGAACTCCTCCGTCGCGCCGTCCTCGTCCGAGCGCCAGTGCCCGACCACCGCCCAGTCCGGCGGCGCCTGCCCGTCCCCCCAGACGGGATCGACCACGCCGATCCAGTGGTCGGGGGCCAGCCGGGCCGTCTCGCGGACGTGCTCGGGCACCGGAACGCCCGCTGCGGCGGCGGGCCCGCGGTCGACAGTGGTCATCTTCAACTCCGATACAGCGTGGTGGTGCGACAGGTTCGAGTACGGGCGTGGGCACGGCGGGGGTTCACCTCGGCGGGCTCCCCGCTCCCGTGCGCGCGCGCCCGGGCCGGGCCGTCGGGGACGGCCTCGGCGGGTCTACCGTGAACGCGTTGAGCTGCTGGGCGATGTGGTCGGTCAACGAGACGCCCGCCGGCGGCGCGTTCCCGGGGGCACCCGACGGGCCGGACGGACTGGACGGGTTGGTCGGGCCGGACGGGCTGGACGGACTGGCCGGGTTGCCGCTGTCGACGATGGTCGGGGTGTCGTCCGCCGGGGTGATCTCGTCGCTGCCGCCGTGCCCGCCGGCGGTGACGCCCGGACCGACGCCGGCGCCGTCGTCGTGCGGCTGCTGCACCGGGCCGGGCTGGGCGGCCGGAACGGGGCCCGGGACATGGGCCGGGACGGGGGCGGAGCCGAGGAGAGCGTTCAGACGCCGGCGTTCCGACGCGAGGTCGGCCGGGCGCAGTTCCACCCGGAAGGTGTGGTGCCTGTCCCGGGCGAAGTCCAGCAGCCGGTCGCGGATCTCCTCGGCCCGCTGCCGGGAGGGCGGCCCGCCGGGGCCGGCCTCCTGGCCCTCGGGTTGGTGCCTGATGACGACGCGCTCCAGGTCCGACCAGCTCAGCGGGCCGTGGATCTGCGTCTCGAAGTAGCTGTTGGTGTGCACGCCCTTGTCCTGGACGTCGCTGCGCAACGCCGGGTCGTACTCGAACCCGGTCGCCTCGCCGAAGACCTGCCGCACGTGCTGCCCATCGCCCCACAGGAGCAGCGGCAGCAGGTGGGAGTCGGACGTCACGGAGCGGGCTCCCATCGGGCCCAGGGTCCAGGAGTCGTTCGGGGTGTGGCTGACGCGGCCGCGGACGTCCCGGGACCAGTGCAGGGCGAACGCGCCGTAGCGTTCGGCCACGCCGAACTGCTGGAACTCGGAGACCAGCGCCCCGTACTTCGGCAGCAGTTCGACGTCCGCCTGCTCGGGTGCGAACGTGCTCTCGTCGGTGCCGGTGTCCTGGAAGAGCGCGCGGCTCTCGTGGGCGCGGCGCAGGACGGGCGCGTAGCCGAAGTGCTCCTCCACCCCGCCGCGGCGCGAGGGCTGGACGGCCGCCTGGGAGGCGTTCGTCTCCCAGACGTTGCGAAAGCGTCCGTCCCGGTCCGCCAGCAGCACGTCCAGGAGGGTGTGCGGCGTCTCCTCGCTCCCGCCTGGGCGGGGTTCGCCGGAGGTGCCGAAGCTGGTCTGGCGGTTGGCGTTGAGCGGCTTGTCGAGGTGGAAGTTGGTGGCGACGGTCATCGTCGTGCGCAGGTGGTCCTCGACGGTGGTGATCAGCCGGTCGATCGCCTCGGGGGTGCGGAGGTAGTTCGCCGCCCAGGACCAGCCGCCGGTGGCGGTGGTCAGCTTCTCCGTGAGCAGGTCGCGGTGGCGTCCGGCGAAGAGCTCCGCCTTGCGTTCGATCATGACCAGGGCGGCGGCCTGGACGGGGTGCAGCGCCGCCCAGTCCGTGCGGCCGGCGAGCCGGCCCAGGAACGCCTGTTCGTCGTCCGTCCACGGCTTGCGCCCCCCGGCCGGCGCGTTCGGGTCCTGCAGGTGCGCCACCATGTCGAGGTCCCGCTGGCCCGGGATCATCCGCTGCTTGAACTCGGCGTCCAGGGCGCGCAGCTCGATCCCGTGCTCCAGGTCCCGTACTTGGGAGCGCATGAGGTCCAGGCGTGCCCGGTAGTGGTCGGCCTTCCACTGCTCGCCCGACGCCTCGAGGAGCCGGTCGAGCTTGGCCTGGGTCTCGGTGATCTTCGCGTTCCGCGCGCCGCGGGCCGCGGCGAGGTCGCTGCCCTCGCTGCCGAGGTAGCGGGTGAAGCCGATCCTGAGGGCTTCCTGCCGCGTCCGGAGCTGCTTCTCCAGCTCCGCACGCCTGGAGTCGCCGGGCGGCAGGGCGGCCGCCTTGCGCCGCAGCTCGGACATGGCCTTCCAGGCGCTCTTGGCCGGGAACAGGTCCTTGGCGTCGGCGTCGGGGATGCGCAGCGGGTCGTCCAGCGGGTGGCCGACCAGTCCGATGTCCTTCCCGCTGTCCGGCTTCAACTCGATCCGCTGCGACTGGGTGTTCCCGTCGAGCACGGTCGGGGCGGTGCCGTCGTGGTCGTTCGGAGCCTCGGTGACGGTGGAGTGGGTGGCCTTGCCGGTGGGGTGGACGGTGACGAACTCCGGCCGGTCCTGGCCCGCTTCGTGCAGCAGGACGAGCTTGGAGCTGCCGTCCGCCTCCTTGGCGACGTAGGTCTTGCCGGTCGTGGCGTGCACGGTGCGGCCGGTGGCGTCCGCGATCTGCCGCAACCCGTCATGGGACAGGCCCGCGTTGCACGCCTCCAGGACGATCGGCGACTCCTCGGACAGCGCGACCAGGCTGGGGCGGCGGCGCAGCACGCCCCCGAACTCCCCGTAGGAGAGGGACTTGTGGCCCTCCGTGCCGTCGGGGGTGCGCACCGCGACCTTCAACTGTTCGCCGGTGCCGTGCAGGTTCGCGAAGTACGGCTTGGTCTTCGGATCCCACGGGACCTGGACGTCGGCGTCGGCGCCGTCGCGCTCGCCCGGCTTGTTCTCACCCCGGCCGTAGGCCTCCCAGTCGAAGCCCCCGTCCGGGCGCACGGCCTTCTTCGCCGCGAAGTCCGGGTTGGCGACCTGGTGTTCGGCCGTCGACCGCTGCGAGGGGAAGTTCTGGTGCGTCTCGCGGCGCAGCGCGAAGTCCGCCGTGGTGTGGAAGGACCGCCCCACCGTGGCGCCGTCCTCGCCGACGATCGCATGGCTCACCAACGCGCCGACGGTGGACGGCTGGTGGCCACCGTCGCCGGTGTCGTGGATGGAGGCGTTCGCCAGCGTCAGGCCGAGCCCGCCGACACCGCCGTCGCCCTCGTGGTCCTGGTCGTACTGGCCGTACTGGTCCCAGTGCTGGTCCCAGTGCTGGTCGTGCTGCTCGTGCTGTTCCTGGGCAGCGGGGCGGTGGGCGGGCTGGTAGCCGGGGTTGGGGATGAAGGTCACCTGGTGCTCGTACACCCCGGTGTCGCCGTCCAGGCGCGTGTGGTTGACCAGTTCGACGCCGACGATGAACTCGGGCCGGATGCCGCCGGGGAAGGCGACTTCCTGTTCGGCGTCGGCGAGTTGCCGGTTCGGGAACGTGGCACGGACGTCGATGCCGCCGGGGGCGTCGATCAGGTAGCGGTGGACGGTGCCCCAGCCGGGGCTCTGGTGGGTCGCCGAGCGCGTGGTGCTCACGAAGATGGAGTCGGGGTTGTCGAAGAGGTAGGTCTCCAGGTTCGGGTAGCGCTCGGCGTCGCGGGGCCGGAACCCGTGCTCGAACACGTGGAGGTAGTCCCGGGCGCCGTTGTCCCAGCGGTACAACAGGCTGGTGTCCCAGCGCCAGCGCAGCGGGGTCACCTGGGCCCCGGCGCCCCCGGCGTCGGAGTCGGAGTCGGAGTCGGAGGCGTTGGCGGTCTCCTCGGCGGCCAGCTGCGAGTCGAGGTCGGCGAAGAGGCGGTCACGGTCGAACCCGGTGACCGACGCGTCCCAGTACTCCCCCTCCTCGGGGTGCCAGGGACCGGCCCCCAACTGGGACTGCTCCCACCCGGGCACGAACGGCTGGCCCGCCCCACCGTCCAGGTAGCCGACCGCGACATTGCGCTCTCCGAGCACGGCGAGGGCGTGGTCGTCCAGCCAGAAGCCCTGCGGCTGCTCGTGCTCCTCGTCGTGCCCGGTCCCGTCGTACTGGTCGCCCGGCCCGGCCTCGTCGTACGGGTCGCCGACGTGGCCGGCACCGCCGGCGTCGAAACCCGCGTCGGAGTCGGTGTCGCTCCAGTGGTCGTAGGCGCCGCTGTCGATGATGTTCGGGACGTTCTCGTGCTGCTGCTCCGCATGCGGCTGGACGGGGGGCAGGACGCCGGCCAGGCGGCGCAGCACCGGCGGCGCGTCGGCCTGGCGCAGTTCCACCGTGAAGGTGTGCCCCTTGTCCCGGGCGAAGTCCTGGAGGCGGGTGCGGATCCGTTCGGCCTGTTCCCGGGTGGGCAGCGGCTCCTCGTTCGCCGGGGCGGGACGGGTCGGGTCGGGATGGGTCGGGGTGTTCGGGTCCTGGTGGCTGATGACGACGTGGGCGAGGTCGGACCAGGCCAGCGGGCCGTGGATCTGCGTCTCGAAGTAGCCGTCCATGGTCATGCCCTTGTCCCGCAGGTCGTCGACCATCTCCTGGTCGTGCCGGAACCCGGTGGCCTCGCCGAAGATCCGTTGGACCAGCTTCGGTTCGCCCCACAGCAGCAGCGGCAGCGGGTGGGAGTCGGAGGTCACGGAGCGGGCCCCTGCCGTGCCGAGGGACCAGGAGTCGTTGGGGGTGTGGGTGACGCGGCCGCGGATGTCGTCGGACCAGTGCAACGCGAACGCGCCGTAGCGCTTGGCCACGCCGAAGGGCTGCAGTTCGGAGACCAGGGCGCCGTACTTCGGCAGCAGGGCGCGGTTCTCCTGCGCGGGTTCGATCCTGCTCTGTTCGGTGACGGTGTTCTGGAAGAGCCCGCGGCTTTCGTGGGCGCGGCCCAGGGCGGGCGCGTAGCCGAAGTGCTCCTCCACGCCGCCGCGGCGTGAGGGGACGATCGCCGCCTGGGAGGCGCCCGTCTCCCACACGTTGCGGAAGAGTCCCTTGTCGTCGGAGAGCAGCCGGTCCAGGAGGGTCTCCACCGGTTCCTGGTTCCCGTCGCCGTGGGGCTCGCCGGACGTGCCGACGCTGGTCTGGCGGTTGGCGTTGAGCGGCTTGTCGAGGTGGAAGTTGGTGGCGACGGTCATGCGGGTGCGCATGTGCTGCTCGACGTCGGCGATCAGCTGCTCGATCTGCCCGTCCCCGCGGGGGTAGTTCGCCGCCCAGGCCCAGGAGCCGGTGGCGTCCGTCAGCTTCTCGGTGAGCAGGTCGCGGTGGCGCTGGTCGAAGAGCATGCCCTTGCGTTCGACCAGGACCAGGGCGGCCGCCTGGACCGGGTCCAGGGCCGTCCAGTCGACGTTCTTGGCGGCGAGCCGGTCCAGGAGCGTGCGCTGGTCGACTGTCAGGGTCTCGCGGTGCGCGGCGTGCGTGGCCGGGTCCTGCAGGTGCGCCACCACTTCGAGGTCCTTCAGGCCGGGGACCATCTGTTGGGTGGGCTCGGCGTGGAGGGTGCGGCGTTCGATCTCGTTCCGCAGTTCCCGGGCCTCGTACTCCAGTGCGTCCCGGTGGGCCCGGCGGTGCTCGGCCTCCCAGCCCTGGGCGCCGGGCGAGGCCTCGTCCTGGCTGCGGAGCCGGTCGATCTCCTGCTCCCGCTGCCGGAGCGAGGCGGCGAGGTCGCTGCCCTCGCTGCCGAGGTAGCGCTGGAAGCCGGGCCGCAGGTTGTCCTGCACCCGCTGGATCCGGCGCTCCAACTGCGGGCGGCGGGGGTCGTCGGACGGCAGGGCGGCCGCGTCGCGCCGCAGGTCGGCCAGTTCCTTCCACCGGTCCGCCGCCGGGAAGGGGTCCTCGACCTTGGGGCCGGGCGTGCGCAGAGGATCGTCCAGCGGGTGGTCGACCAGTCGCATCTCGGTGGCCTCCCGCTGCGGTTCCGTGGCGGGCTTGCTGTGGCGGTTGCCGTCGAGCACGGTGGGGGCGGTGACGTCGTGGTCGGGTCCGTGGGGCGCGGTGACGGTGGCGCCGGTCTCCTTGCCGGTGGGGTGGACGGTGACGAACGCGCCGCGGGCCTGGCCGGGTTCGTGGAGCAGGACCAGTTTGGTGGCGCCGTCGCTCTCCTTGGCGAGGTACGTCTGGCCGGTCGTCGCGTGCACGGTACGGCCGGTGGCGTCGGCGATCTGCCGCAGGCCCTCGTGGTTCAGGCCCGCCTTGCAGGCCTGCAGCACGATCGGCGCGTCCTCGGGCCGGGCGGACAGGCTCGGCCGGCGGCGCAGCACGCCCCCGAACTCCCCGTAGGTGAGGGACTTGTGGCCGTCCGTGCCGTCGGGGGTGCGCACGGCGACCTTCAGCTGCTCGCCGGTGCCGTGCAGGTTCGCGAAGTACGGCTTGGTCTTCGGATCCCACGGGACCTGGACGTCGGCGTCGTCACCGTCGCGCTCACCGGGCTTGTTCTCGCCGCGCTGGTAGGCCTCCCAGTCGAAGCCGCCGTCGGCGCGGACGGCCTGCTTCGGCGCGAAGTCCGGGTTGGCGACCTGGTGTTCGGCGGTCACCGCCTGCGAGGGGAAGTCCTGGTGCGTCTCGCGGCGCAGCTGCCAGTCGGTCGTGGTGTGGAAGGAGCGGCCGACCGTGGCGCCGTCCTCGCCGACGATGGCGTGGCTCACCAACTCGCCTTCGGCCAATGGCTGGTGGCCGCTGTTGCCGTTGTCGTGGATGGTGGCGTTCGCCAGCGTCAGGCCGAGGCCGCCGACACCGCCGTCGTCCCCGTGCTGCTCGAACTGCCCGTGGTGCTCCTGCGGTTCGGCGAAGCGGTGGCCGGGCTGGTAGGCGGGGTTGGGGACGAAGGTCACCGGGTGCTCGTACCACCGGACGTTCGGGTCCTGCTCGTCGTGGTGCAGCGTGATGTCGTTGACGATCTCGACGCCGACGACGAACTCGGGGCGGATGCCGCCGGGGAAGGCGACTTCCTGTTCGGCGTCGGCCAGTTGCCGGTGCGGGAGGGTGGCGCGGACGTCGACCCCGCCGGGGGCGTCGATCAGGTAGCGGTAGGCGGTGCCCCAGCCGGGGCTCTGGTGGGTCGCCGAGCGCGTGGTGCTCACGAACACGGAGGCGGGGTTGTCGACGAGGTAGGTCTCCAGGGCGGGGTAGCGCTGGGCGTCGCGGGGCGCGAATCCGTTCTCGAACACGTCGAGGTGGTCCCGGGCGCCGTTCTCCCAGCGGTACAGCAGGCTGGTGTCCCCGCGCCACAGGACCGGGTTCTCGTCCAGGTCGGCGAAGATCAGGTCGCGGTCGTAGCCGGTGACGGAGGCGTCCCAGCCGGGGAAGCCTTCGAGCTGCCAGGGCCCGGCCAGCACGACGGGCTCCTCCCCGCCGGGCACGAACTCCTGGCCCGCGAGCCCGGCCTGGTAGTCGACCTCGACGTTCTGGTGCGCGAACACGTCGAGGAAGTGGTCGTGCAGTTGGACGCCGGGCGGCAGCTCCGACTGCCCGTGGTGCCCGGTGCCGATGAGCGCGCCGGCGCTGGAGCCCGCACCGGAACCGGTGTCGGAGCCGGAGTCGGAGTCGGTGTCGCTCCAGTTCGCGTAGGTGCCGCTGTCGATGATGCTCGGGACGTCCTCGTGCTGCGGCTGCTGCGGGTGCTGCTGCGGGGCGGGGGGCAGCAGGTCGGCCAGGCGGTTGAGCACCGGCGGCGCGTCGGCCCGGCGCAGTTCCACCGTGAAGGTGTGCCCCTTCTTCTCGGCGAAGGCGCGGAGCTTGGCAGCGATCGCCTCGGCCCGTTCCAGGGTGGGCAGGGGGTCCTCCCGCCGGGTGCCGCGCCGGGTGCCCTGCGGCTGCGCCGCGGTGTCCGGACTCCTGTGGCTGATGACGACGCGTCGCAGGTCGGACCAGGTCAGCGGGCCGTGGATCTGGGTCTCGAAGTAGCTTTCGGTGGTCATGCCGCGGGTCAGCATCTCCTCGCCGAGGCCCGGATCGTGTTCGAACCCGGTCACCTCGCCGAAGACCCGTCGGACCATGTGCGGGTCGCCCCAGATGAGCAGCGGCAGCAGGTGCGAGTCGGAGGTCACCGAGCGGGCCCCGGCCGCCCCCATGGACCAGGAGTCGTTGGGGGTGTGGGTGACGCGGCCGCGGATCTCGTCGGACCAGTGCAGCGCGAACGCGCCGTAGCGCAGCGCCACGCCGAAGGGCTGGAGTTCGGAGACCAGGGCCCCGTACTTGGGCAGCAGGGCGCGGTCCTCCTTCGAGGGGGCGACCACGCTGTCGTCGGTCTCGGTGTTCTGGAAGAGCTCGCGGCTTTCGAACTTACGGCCCAGGGCGGACGCGTAGCCCATGTGCTCCTCAATGCCGGCGCGGCGCGAGGGCTGGACGGCCGCCTGGGAGGCCCCCGTCTGCCAGGTGTTCTTGAAGCTCCCGTCCTTGTCCGCCACCAGCCGGTCCAGGAGGGTCTTGGGCTTCCTGCCCCAGGTGCCCGGGCTCCAGGAGGACTTGCCGAAGCTGGTCTGGCGGTTGGCGTTGAGCGGCTTGTCGAGGTGGAAGTTGGTGGCGATGCTCATCGTCGTGGCCATGTGGTGCTCGACGGCGGTGATCAGCTGCCCGACCGTCTCGGGGGTGTCCCGGGGGTAGTTCGCCGCCCAGGCCCACTCGCCGGTGGCGGCGGTCAGCTTCTCGGTGAGCAGGTCGCGGTGGCGCTGGTCGAAGAGCATGCCCTTGCGCTCGGCCAGGACCAGGGCGGCCGCCTGGACCGGGTCCAGGGCCGTCCAGTCCACGCGCTTGGCGGCGAGCCGCTCCAGCACCGTGGCCTGTTCGGCGGTCAGGTGCCGGCGCTGGGCGGCGTGCCTGTCCGGGTCCTGGAGGTGCGCCACCACTTCGAGGTCCTTCGGGCCGGCGATCATCCGCTGCTTGAACTCGGCTTCGAGGTCGCGGCGGTGGATCTCGGCCCGGAGTTCCCGGATCTCGTGCGCCAGCACGTCCTGGCGCACGCGGCGGTGCTCGGCCTGCCATTCCTCGACGTCGGGCGAGGCCTCGTGCTCCTCCTGGAGGCGGACGCTCTCCTGTTCGCGCTGCCGCAGCGAGGCGCCGAGGTCGCCGTTGTCGCTGCCGAGGTAGCGCTGGAAGCCCGTCCGCAGGGCGTCCTGCCCCTGCCGGATCCGGCGTTCCAGCTGGGCGCGGCCGGGGTCGTCCGCGGGCAGGGCGGCCAGGTCGCGCCGCTGGTCGGCCAGGTCCTGCCAGCGGTTCGCGGCCGGGAACGGGTCCTCGGCGGTGACGCCGGGGAAGCGCAGTGGGGCGTCGTCGGGGTGGTCGACCAGCCGGATCTCCCGGACGGAGTACAGCCTTTCCTCGGTGTTCGCCCCGGTGTTGTCCTGGGTGTGCTCCGGGGCCGGCGCCACGGTGATCTCGTCGCCGGTGTCGAGGATGGTCGGCGCGGGCCCGTCCGTCACCTGGCCGGGGTGCTCGGCGGCGGGCTCGGCGGCGGGCTCCGTGACGGAGGGGTGCGGGACGATCCGTTCCAGTACCGGCGCGTGGTCGTGCCGGCGCAGGTGGACGGTGAAGTCGTAGCCGTTCGCCTGCCGGTGGGCGAGGAGCCGGTCGCGCATCTGCCGGGCGGTCTCCGCCGTGGGCAGCGGCCCGGTGCGCAGGTCGGCCCGGCGGCCTTCGGGGAGGTGGACGAGGGTGACGCTGTGCAGGTCGCGCCAGTGCAGGTCGCCGTGGATCTGCGTCTCGAAGTAGTCGAAGCTCTCCATGCCTTCGGCCAGCATCCTGCGGCCGAAGTCGGTGTCGTGCTCGAAGCCGGTGGCCTCGCCGAACACCCGCCGCACCAGGGCGGCGTTGCCGTGGTTGAGCAGTGGCAGCAGGTGGGTGTCGGAGGTCGCCGAGCGGGCGCCCATCGCGTCCCCGGCGAAGGAGTCCTTCGGGGTGTGGGTGACGCGGGCGCGGACGTCGTCCTTCCAGCGCATGATGCCGCTGCCGTAGCGCACGGCCACGCCGCGCGGCTGGAGTTCGGAGACCAGCGCCCCGTACTTGGGCAGCCGGGCCGCCCCCTGCGGTTCCGGGTGGAACGCGCTCTCCTCCGTCCGGGTGTCCTGGAAGAGGTGGGTGGTGGCGGGGTCGCGGCGCAGCGTGGCGGCGTAGCTGAGGTGTTCCTCGGCGCCGCCTCGGCGTGAGCCGTTGCTGTCCCCCTGGGTGTTCCCGGTCTGCCAGAGGTTCTTGAACGTCTGCTTGGGGTCGGTGTCCTGGAGCAGCAGGTCGAGGAGGGTCCTGGGCGCGGGGCCGGGCTGGGGGGCGTCGCCGCCGGTGGCGCCGAAGGCGTGCTCGCGCGGGCCGGCGCCGGGCGGCTTGTCGAGGAAGAAGTTGGTGGCGACGAACATGGTGTCGCGCATGTGCTGCTGGACGCGGTCGATCAGGGTGTCGAGGGCCTGCTCGGTGTCGCGGGGGTAGCTCGCGGCCCATGCCCAGTCACCCTGGGCGTCGCGCAGGTTCTGCTTCAGTTCGGTGCGCTCGCGGTCGGCGAACTCCAGGCCCTTGCGCTCGGCCAGGACGAGGGCCGCCGCCTGGTCCTCGCCCAGCTTCTTCCAGAAGTCGAAGGGGCGGCGGGGATCGGCGGTGAGCTGGTCGTACAGCTCGTGGTCGTGCTCGCTCCACTCGCGCGGCCGGTCCTCGCGGCGGGTGGCGTTGCGGCGCAGGTGCTCGACCATCTCCAGGTCGCGGGCGCCGGGCACCATGTCCTGACGGGCGGTCGGCGCGAGCGGGTCGGCGGCACTGTCGGTGTCGCGCGGGTGGCGCACCAACGGCATCCGGGTGCCGGTGGGCGGCTCCTCCCCCACGTCGAGCACGTGGGCGCTGCCCTCCTGGGCGACGACGCGGCTGTCCGTGGCCTCGGTGACGGTGACGGGATCGTGCTTGCCGGTGGGGTGGACGGTGACGAACTCCGGCCGGTCCTGGCCCGCTTCGTGCAGCAGGACGAGCTTGGAGCTGCCGTCCGCCTCCTTGGCGACGTAGGTCTTGCCGGTCGTCGCGTGCACGGTGCGGCCGGTGGCGTCGGCGATCTGCCGCAGGCCCGCGTGGTTCAGGCCCGCGTTGCAGGCCTGCAGCACGATCGGCGCGTCCTCGGGCCGGGCGGACAGGCTCGGCCGGCGGCGCAGCACGCCCCCGAAGTCCGCGTACGAGAGGGACTTGTGGCCCTCCGTGCCGCCGGGGGTGCGCACGGCGACCTTCAACTGCTCGCCGGTGCCGTGCAGGTTCGCGAAGTACGGCTTGCTCTTCGGATCCCACGGGACCTGGACGTCGGCGTCGGCGCCGTCGCGCTCACCCGGCTTGTTCTCACCCCGCTGGTAGGCCTCCCAGTCGAAGCCCCCGTCCCCGCGCACGGCCTTCTTCGCCGCGAAGTCCGAGTTGGCGACCTGGAGTTCGGCGGTCGCCGCCTGCGAGGGGAAGTCCTGGTGCGTCTCGCGGCGCAGCTGCCAGTCGGTCGTGGTGTGGAAGGAGCGCCCCACCGTGGCACCGTCCTCGCCGACGATCGCTTGGCTCACCAACTCGCCTCCGGCGGACGGCTGGTGGCCGCCGTCGCCGGTGTCGTGGATGGAGGCGTTCGCCAGCGTCAGGCCGAGGCCGCCCATGCCGCCGTCGCCGTCGTGGTCCTCCTGGTTCCAGTGGTCCCAGTGCTGTTCGTGCTGGTGCTGGGGGACGGGGCGGTGGTCCGGGCGGTAGCCGGGGTTGGGGACGAAGGCCACCGTCTGCTCGTACTGCCCGTGCTCGTTCAGGTGGGTGCCGTTGACGATCTCGACACCGACGATGAACTCGGGGCGGATGCCGCCGGGGAAGGCGACCTCCCGTTCGGTGTCGGCCAGTTGCCGGTGCGGGAGGGTGGCGTGGACGTCGATCCCGCCGGGGGCGTCGATCAGGTAGCGGTAGGCGGTGCCCCAGCCGGGGCTCTGGCGGGTCGGCGAACGCGTGACGCTGACGAACACGGACTCCGGATTGGCGTCGACGTAGGTCTCCAGCGGCACGTACGTTTCGCTGCGCCGGGGCGCGAACCCCTGCGTGAACACGTCGAGGTAGTGCCGGCCGCCGTTCTCCCAGCGGTACAACAGGCCGAAGTCCCAGCGCCAGCGCACCGGGGTCGTGCCGGCCGCGGCGCCCCCGGCGTCGGAGTCGGAGTCGGAGCCGGAGGCGTTGGCGGCCTCCTCGGCGCTGAGCTGCGCGTGGAGGTCGGCGAAGATCAGGCCGCGGTCGAAGTCCGTGACCGACGCGTCCCAGGGCTCTCCCTCCTCGGGGTGCCAGGGCCCGGCCCCCAGCTGGGGGTGCTCCGGGCCGGGCACGAACGGCTGCCCCGCCCAGCCGGCCTCGTAGCGGACCACGATGTTGTGCGCAGCGAGCATGTCGTGGACGTCCTGGGGGAGTTCGAAGCCCTCGTCCACGGGCTCACCGCCGTGCTGCCCCTCCTCGTGCTGGGTCCAGGACTCGTCCGAGTCGCTGTCACTGCTGCTGTCACTGCTGCTGTCACTGCTGCTGTCACTGTCGAAGATGGTCGGGGCGTGCTCTGGTGCCGGGGTGGTCTCGTCGCCGTGGGGCGCGGCGGGGTGCGGCTGCGGGGCGGGGGCGGGGACCGGCGCGGGAACCCGGACGTCCTGCGGGCGGTTGATCCACGGCAGGGTGCCGGCCGGGCGCAGTTCCACCGTGAAGGGGTGGCCCTTCTTCGCCGCGAACGCTTCGAGCTTGGCGGCGAGCTTCTCGGCCCGCCGCTGGGTGGGCAGGTGCTCCTGGCCCCGGGCGGGGGGCTGGTCGCTGTTCTCCCGGTGGCTGATGACGATGTGGCGCAGGTCGGACCAGGCCAGCGGGCCGTGGATCTGCGTCTCGAAGTAGCTGTTGGTGTCCATGCCCTCGCGGAGCATCCGCTCCCCGAAGTCCGGGTCGTGCTGGAAGCCGGTCGCCTCGCCGAAGACCCGTTCGACCATGGGCCGCTCGCCCCACAGCAGCAGCGGCAGCATGTGGGAGTCGGAGGTCACCGACAGGGCGCCCTTCTCCCGGGGCGTCCAGGAGTCGTTGGGCGTGTGGGTGACCCGGCCCCGGATCGTGTCGGACCAGTGCAGTGCGAACGCGCCGTAGCGCTGTGCCACGCCGTACGGCTGCAGGTCGGAGACCAGCGCCCCGTACTTCGGCAGCACGGTGCGGTCGCCCTTGGTGGGCGCGAACCGGCTGTCCTCGCTGCCGGTGTCCTGGAAGAGGTCGCGGGTGTCGTGGCTGCGGCGCAGAGCGGGCGCGTAGCCCATGTGCTCCTCGACGCCGCCGCGGCGCGAGGGGACGACCGCGGCCTGTGAGGCACCGGTCTCCCAGGCGTTGCGGAACAGGCCCTGCCGGTCGGCCATCAGCTTGTCCAGCAGGGTCTTCGACTTCCATCCCCAGCTGCCGAAGCTGCGGCCGGGCCCGTCGGGGCCGGCCTGGCGGTTGGCGTTGAGCGGCCGGTCGAAGTGGAAGTTGGTGGCGACGTACATGGTGCTGCGCATGTGCTGCTCGACGGCGGTGATCAGCTGCTCGACCGCCTCGGGGGTGTCCCGGGGGTACTTCGCCGCCCAGGCCCACTCGCCGGTGGCGGCGGTGAGCTTCTCGGTGAGCAGCACGCGGTCACGCTGCTCGAAGGCCATCGCCTTGCGTTCGACCATGACCAGGGCGGCGGCCTGGACCGGGTGCAGGGCGTTCCAGTCTACGCCGGAGCCGGTGAGGCGTTCCAGGAGCGCCGGCGGGTGGTCCGCCGCGTTCAGCGGGTTGTTCGGCGGGTCCTGGAGGTGCTTCACCAGGGCGAGGTCCCGCGCGCCGGGGACCATCCGCTGCTTGGACTCGGTGTCCAGGGCGTGGCGGTCGAGTTCGGCCTGGAGTTCGCGCACCTCCAGCTCCAGGGTGTCCAGTTGCCGCCGGTGGTGCTCCTCCTGCCACGTTCCCGGGGGCGGCGTCTGCGTACGCAGCTCGGTGATCCGCTGCTCGCGGGCCTGGGCCGCGGTGGCGAGGTCGCTCCTCTCGTGGTCGAGGAAGGTCGTGAAGTCCGAGCGGAGCCTGCTCTGGGCCCGGTCGAGCTGGCGTTGCAGCGCCCCGCGGTCGGGGCTGTCCTCGGGCAGGGCGGCCATCCGCTCGCGGAGGTCGGACAGGTTCCCCCACCCGGTCGGGAACGGGTCGGTGGCGTCCGGGCCGGGCATGCGCATCGGAACGTCGAGCGGGTGGTCGGCCACGCGCATCGGTGCGCCGGTCGGCGGCTGGTCGTTCCCGTCCCGGCCGGCCGGGGCGGTGGTCTCACCGTGCTCCGGCAGGACGGTGATCTCGTCGTTGGTGTCGGTGATGACGGGACGGGTGGAGGCGTTCTCGTCGCTCGCGTGCGCGGCGAGGGTCTCGGTGGGGTGGGCGGCGTTGCCCGTGTCCTTGCCGGTGGGGTGGACGGTGACGAACTCGCCGCGGGTCTGACCGGGTTCGTGGAGCAGGACGAGCTTGGTGGCACCGTCCCCGTTCTTCGCGACGTAGGTCTTGCCGGTCGTCGCATGCACCGTACGGCCGGTGGCATCGGCGATCTGCCGCAGACCGGCGCGGTTCAGACCCGCGTTGCAGGCCTGCAGCACGATCGGCGCGTCCTCGGGCCGCGCCGACAGACTCCCCCGGCGGCGCAGCTCACCGCCGAACTCCCCGTACGACAGGGACGCGTGGCCCTCCTTGCCGTCCGGGGTGCGCACGGCGACCTTCAACTGCTCCGGGCTGCCGTGCAGGTTCGCGAAGTACGGCTTGCTCTTCGGATCCCACGGGACCTGGACGTCGGCGTCGTCGCCGTCGCGCTCACCGGGCTTGCTCTCACCCCGCTGGTAGGCCGCCCAGTCGAAGCCGCCGTCCCCGCGCACGGCCTTCTTCGCCGCGAAGTCCGGGGCGGCGACCTGGTGTTCGGCGGTCGCCTTCTGCGAGGGGAAGCTCTGGTGCGTCTCGCGGCGCAGCTGCCAGTCGGTCGTGGTGTGGAAGGACCGCCCCACGGTGGCGCCGTCCTCGCCGACGATCGCGTGGCTCACCAACTCGCCCTCGGTGAAGGGCTGGTGCTGGTCGTGGCCGTTGTCGAGGACGTTCGGGGTGTCCTGCGCGGCCGGGTCCACCGCGGTCTGGCCGGCCGGGACCGGCGGCGCGGCGGCCGGCTGGCGGTGGTCGCCGCCCGGGCCGGAGCCGGCCTCGGGGTCGTGCTCGGAGTCGTGGCCGTGGTCGGAGTCGTGGCCGGTCAGGTCGTCGGACGCCAGGTCGTCGAGCGACCAGTCCCCCACCAGGTGCTCGTCCGGGAACCGCTCGTCCGGCGCCACGTCCCTGCGCAGCTCGTGCTCGGTCAGCGGGGCGAGGAAGCGGTAGCGGTGGTAGGTGTCGTTGTAGGCCAGGTCCGTCCCGGCGAGGTTCGGGTTCGCGCGCTCCTCGGGGGTGAGGCTCTCGGAGAACAGGTGGGAGCCGGTCATGATCTCGTGGAAGGTGTGGTCTCCCGACTCCAGCATCCAGCCGAGCAGCCCCAGCCTCAGCAGCTCGAAGTCGACCGGGCCGCCCCCGATCCTGGCGAGCGTCTCCTGCCCCTTCTCCGTCTTGACGAGTTCCTTGACGGCCTGGAGCATCCCGAAGGCCGTGCCGGAGGTGCCGCTGACGACCAGCCCGCCGCTGTCGTGGGCGTCCTGCTGGAACTTGGAGCCGAGCCGGTAGTGGAAGGACTTGGAGCCCGGCTGCCAGCCCAGCCGGCCGTCCTTCTCCACCGCGCTGTACCACTCGCCCCGGCCCAGCGGCGGGTTCACGTCGAAGGGGTGGAGGTCGGTTTCGAGGATGCGCTTGGCCTGGCGCTCCGCGGCCTTCTGCGCGGCCTCGACCACCCGCTTGCGTTCCCACTCCTCGATCCGCCGGCTCCGGAGTTCGGCGTAGTCGTCCCGGATCCGGTCGATGAGCGGGCCGTACGGTTCGTCGGTGCGGAACTGTCCGAAGGGCACCGGCTGTTGGGTCTCGTCGGCGGGCGGCTTCAGCAGTTCCCCGTAGACCCTCTTGATCTCCGCGGTCAACGGGTTGACGACCTCGGCGCCGATGTCGTGGCGGTCCACCCGCTCCTGCTTGAGCTGCTCCGGGCGCGGCAGTTGCCGCTGCCGTACCAGCTTGGCGAAGTGGTTGGAGGTGTAGCCGTTGTAGAGCAGGGCCATGCGCTCGCGGAGGTTGCCGCCGTCGACGACCTCCTGGAGCATGTGCCGGTCGGTGCCGACCATGCCGGTCGTGCCCGTGCTCCTCGAACCGAACTGGGCCTTGTCCTTGTCGGTGGTGCTCAGCTGCCAGGCCAGGTCCACCACCTTCTTGACCTCGCGCCGGACGTCCTCGCGTCCCAGCAGGTGGGTGGCGAGCCGCCGCTCGAAGGCCTCGGCGTGCTCCAGGTAGCGGATGCGCCTGAGGTCCTCGGGCGAGGCGGGCGGGGCGGATTCCAGGGCCTCGCTCGTCGGGACCGGATCCGGCGTGCGGGCGGGGCCGGACGGGTCCTCGCCGCGCGGGTGCTGCAGGGCCTTGTCCTGGTGCGCCTTGATCAGGTAGCCCTCGAACTCCGGGACGAAGTCCTCGGTCCGGTAGTGGTTCCAGACCGACGCGCCTTCCTTCACCTTCAGGCCGGCGATCCGCAGACCGCTCTGCTTGTCCGCGGACTGCGCCCCTTCCCGGATGAGGCCCTCGTAGAAGCCGGGGTGGAACTTGAACTGCGTCCCGTCGGTGAGGAAGTCGTACTTCTTCAGCGTCTCCGGGACCTCCTTGGCCGTCCAGTCCTCGGTGATGTTCTTCACCTTCAGGCCCGTGGCCTTGCGGGAGAGGAGGAACTCCATGACCACCGGCAGGCCGGAGAGGGAGTCGCTGTAGGTGGCCGCGTGGTCGAAGTCGTGGCCCGTGTAGAGCCCCGGCCCCAACTGGGCCCAGTTCTCCTTGTTCTTGACCGCGCCGATCTTGCCCTGGAGCAGGTACCCCCGCAGCGTCCAGGCATCGGTCACCCGGAAGACCGGCTGCCCCGGATCCAGGGTGACGACGACCATGTCCGGCTGGACCCGCCCGGCCAGCTCCTTCGCCACCTTCGGGTCGACGGGGCCGCCGGTCTCCACCGCCACCGGTCCCCGCACGTCGGGGCGCAGCTCCGAGTAGTGCGCGGCCAGGCCCTTTCCGGGGTCGCGGTAGACGTGCACCTCGCGGCCCTGCGCGCGGGGGTTGAACTCGGTGCGGCCGTTGCCCTCGTGGACCACGAGGTGGATGCCGAGGGCGTGGGCGACGATGGCCGGCGCCTCGACGTAGAACGAGGTGTTCCACAGGGACCGGTTGCGCAGCCCCAGGTCGAACAGGTCGCTCATGCGCAGGTTCCCGAGGTCGCTGCCGGACAGCGTCGACGGCTGCTTGTCCCCCGGGTTGCGGTACACCTGCCAGGTCTGGGTGCGCTCGTGCGGCTCCAGGCGGTTCTCGGGCCGCTGGCCGGCGGCGTCGGCGTTGTGGCGCAGCTGGGCGCCGGCGTCGCTGCGGAACCACTGGGACGCCAGCTCGCGCAGGCCGTGGACGGTGAGGTCGCCGTGCTCCCAGCCGCCCAGCCGGCGGGCGCCGGCGAGGACGGCGTGCAGCAGGCAGTCGCCGTCGCCCGGCACGCTGACGACGTGGTAGAGCTGTCCGCCGTCCAGCACGTTCACGCGCGACTCGTGCACCGGGGCCGGCGCGTTCGGCGCCTGGCTCTTGCCGGCGGGGCCCTCCCCGGCGTGGACGGCACCGGTGTGGGTGGCGCCGTTCGGCGGGAGCAGGGCGCCGGGGCCCTCGGTCTCCTGGTGCGGCCCCGTCAGCGTGGTGTCCGTCTCCGGGTGGGAGCGGTACTGCTCGTGGGTCAGGTCGCGCAGGACCGGGCCCGAGTGCAGGACGTCCTCGATCCGCTGCAGGTGGCGGGGCAGCACCGTGAAGTCGTCCCGGTGGGCTGAGGTGCCCATCACCCCGTTCTCGCCCGCCCACCGGTCGCGGCGGCGCAGCGCGAAGGCGTCACCCGGCTTCGTCGCCGGTTCGACGTACTCGTCCGGCAGGCCGAGGAAGTGCAGCAGTTCGTGGAGCAGCACGCCGGGCGGGCTCTCGTCGGACCAGTTGAACTGGTCGCTGCGTTCGCGGCCGGGCAGCACGGTGACCGTCTGGTGCGCGTCGGCCGCGCTGTGCACGCCCTCGACCCGCAGGTGCACCTGGTCCCCGCCGGGCAGGTGGAAGCGTTCGTTGAACCGGTCGCCGACCACCGTCCGGGCCCGGTCGAGCATCCGGGCGGCCTCGTGCGCGGGCAGCGGGCGGCCGTCCGGTGCCTGCAGGTGCAGGCGCAGGGTGAACTCGGTGACCCAGTGCCCGGGTCGGGCCTCGAAGCGCCGCGCGTCGTAGCTGATCGTGGTGTCGGCGCCGTGCAGCCCGCCCAGGCTCTGCTGCCGGGTCTCGTACTGGTCGCGCACCCCGGGGCCGGCGATCGCGCCCGGGCCCGCCTGGCCGCGCACCCGGGGGTCGAAGCGCACCGTCTCCATTCGCGCGGGCGGCGCGAGGGTGCGGATGCCGGCCCAGGACGAGGCGGGCAGCACCGCGCCCGGGCCCTCGGACGGCGCGACCGGGTGCGGAGCCGGGACCGGGTGCGGGGCCTGGACCGGGGCCGGGGACGGCGGGGGTACGGAGGCGGGGGCCGCTGGCGCCTGGGCGTTCTGGACGGGCTGGGCGTTCTGGGTGTTCTGGGTGTTCTGCTGCTCCTCGGTCCGCTGGCGCGGGGTGAGGGGCACGGTCATGCCGTTGAAGATGATGTCCCGGCCCGCCGACATGACGACGAACTCGTCCTCACCGCCGAAGATCGGAGCGGTGAGGTCGCCGTACCGGCCCTGCAGGTGTGTCCCGAACACCCGGTGGATCGGGACGGTCTGGAGCATGACGTAGAACGGACCGCTGTCGGCCGTGCTGTGCGGCTCCTTGAACGGCGACAGCAGGCTGAACGACTCGGCCGACCCTCGCCGGATCGGCATCGGCTGACCCATCTGCCGGTCATCGCTGCGGGTGACGTCGTCGATGTACAGCTGGCTTTCCAGCCGGAACAGGGTGACCTGCCCGGTGTCGCGGTTGACGTTGGGCAGCTCCGTGGTCCTCAGGAACTCGTAGGTGAAGACGTGCTGGGCCACCAGGCTGCGGACGTAGCCCTGCCCGTACGCGATGTCGTGTTCGGCGCCGAGTTTGCGCCACTGGTACTCCGCTTCCACCCCGCGACCGGGGCGGAAGTGGGCGAACATCAGCTTCGCGCTCAGGGAGGACCCCTCCCAGGATCCGCCGCCCTGGGTTCCCTCCCATTCCGAGATGTAGCCCGGATGCCCGCCGGCTTCGTCCTTCAGCCACTTGTAGAACGCGTCGGTGGCGCCGTTGCTGCCGCGCAGCGGGCCGCCGTCGTGCTCCCTCGGTATCGGGCCGTTCGGGACCTCGTAGGCGGTCAGCAGGCGGAATCCCGACTGCTCGCCCCCCTCCAGGATTTGCGGGTGCTGTTCGAACAGTCGCGTCGGGAACAGGCCGGGCACCGCACTGGCGCGCAGCCGCATCTGCAGGTGGAGGAACTCGCTGATGTAGGCGGGCGACCAGCCGTCGTCCGCCAGTACGGCGTGGGTGTCGAGCAGCACCTGGGCGGCCTCGCGGTCGGGGCCCTGGGCCTGGGTGTCGTGGACGACCTCCACGGCCCGGTCGAGGATGCGCCGCAGCCGGGTCTCGATCAGGCCGACCGCGTGCTGGAAGAGTTCGTCCGGGTACTCCGGGAGGTCGGGCCTGTCGCCCTCGCTGGGCCACGTGATCAGCGTGTGGTCCTGGATGTGGAACTCGGGAAGCCGGTCCCGGGTGCGCCACAGCTGAGCGGCCTTGAACGAGCCTTCCGGCAGGGGCTCGTCGGGGAGGTCCAGCACCGAGCCCGGCTCGGGCTCGGGCTCGGGCTCCGGCTGGGGCTGGGGCTCCGGCTGGGGCTGGGGCTCGGTGATGTGGGTGGCCTCGGTGGCCTCGGTGATCTGGGTCACCGCATTCGTGGAGGCAGGCGATTCGTCGTCCGTTCCGCCGGTGCTCCATTCATCGTCCGAGTCATCCGTGTGCCTCGGCGGGGCCTGGGCGGGCGTGCGCTGCGCCACCGGGTGGACGGGCGCCGGGGCGCCGGGCGCCTGGCCGTGGTCCTCGGCGGCCTGGCTCTCCTTCCGGGCCACCTGTTGGCGGGCCTGCTCCCGCACCAGCGGTCCGGTCTGCTCGGTCCGTTCGCCCTTGGGGGTGAGGGTGTCCGGGCGGAGGTCGTCCTGCTCGACGAGGTCGTGGCTCTCCGGGCGGTCCCTGCCCGGCTTCGGGTCCAGGGCCGGCTTGGTGTCCGTGTCCCGGGGGCGGACGAGCGGGCCCGCCGGGGTGAGGGGCCCGGGTACGGGGGTCGGCTCGGGCTCGGTCTCGGGCTTCGGCTCGGGCTCCGGCTCGGGCTCCGGCTTGGGCTCGGGCTCCGGCTTGGGCTGCTCCTCGGACGGGCGGCGGCCGAAGACGTTCTCGTTGGCCGCCTCGTGGCCGCGCCAGTGCTCGCCGTTCAGGTCCTCCGGCCCCCAGTGGTCCTTGTAGGCGTCGAAGAACTCGCCGCCGTAGCGGATCTTCAGCTCCTGGACCGCCTCCTGCGACACCTTGCGGCCCTCGGCGAGGCGGTCGTAGCCGGCGGCGGCGTGCTCGCGGGCGGGCAGGACGGCACGCTCGAAGGCCACGTGCAGGTCCAGGCCCTCGGTCAGCCGCTCGCGTTCGCGGCGCCACTGCTCCAGCCGCTCGGGCAGGCCCGCCTTGTGGTCGGCGCCCCCGTCGCGCAGCAGGGAGCGGAAGTTCTCCTCGAACGCGGCGCGGATCCGCTCGGTGTAGCCCTCGCGCACACGCCGGGCCGCGGCGGTGGACGGCGGTTCGGAGCCCTCGGTGCGGGTGCCGCGCGCGGGCCGGCCCAGAGCCATCTCGACCGCGGCGGCCGCGCCGCTCCCGTGGTCGGCGGTGTCGGCGGTGTCGGGGCCGCCCAGGTCGTGCGGGACCTTGGTGCGGGCAGTCTCCTCGGCGACGCGCAGCGCCTCCTCGCGGGCGCCGTGCAGGGCCAGCAGGCGGTTGACCTCGGCCGGGTCGGTCAGCCGGTCCAGTTCCTTCTTGAGCCCCTCCGGGTCGCGGTCGGCGGCGGTGTGCTCGGTGACCGCGCGGTCGGTGAGGCGGGCGAGGTGGGCCCGGGCGGCGGCCACCGCGCCGGCGGACGGGCCGTCGGCCAGGCCGAGTTCGCGCAGCGCCTCGGGGCCGAACTGCTCGGGGGCACTGGTCTTCCACGCCCCGGCCGCGTCCTCCACCGCGTCGATGGAGCGTTTCAGCACGGCCTCGCGGACCGCCTGGACGGTGAGGTCGTGGGACAGCCCGCTGCGGTGGCTGTCGAAGAGGTCCTGGAAGTCGGCTGCGAGCCGCTCCCTTCCCCGGTGGGTGGGGTCGACGACGTCGAGGTCGTCGCCGTTCTCGTCCTCGATCGTCAGGAACGTGTCCTCGTCGCGGCGGCCGGCGCCCGGCTCGCTCTCGTCGGCGCCCAGGGCCGTGCGGTCCTGGTGGGGGCCGTGGAACGCGGCGAGCCGCTCCCGCATGGCCTCGGCGATCTGGTCGCGGGCCTCCTGCGACACCCGGGCGTCCTCGGGCACGCCGACGGCGTCCAGCAGCGCGCGGTCCGACTCGGAGAGGTCCTCCCGCTTCCAGTCGGCGTGGGCCTGCTCCACCGCCGGGTCGATCCGCTCGGTCTGCGCGGCGCGCGCCTGACGCACGTCCAGGTCCCCGGCGGCCCGGCGCAGCCGGCGTTCCAGCGCCTGGGTGGCCTGGGCGTTGCGTTCGGGGGTGAGGTCGGCGCGGGTGGCGTACAGCTGGGCGATGTCGCGTTCGGCGTCGGAGCGGAAGCGTTCGGACGCCTCCTGGCGGATTTCCGCGCGGAGGTGGTCGCCGCCGGTGGCCGCCGGGTCGAGGCCGCGTTCGGTCAGCAGGTGGTCGAAGCGGGTGACGGCGATGCGCAGGGCGAGTTCGCGGGCGCCGGCCAGTTCCAGGCGGTCGGCGGCGCCGGCGAGGATCTCCTCCCGCTCGTGCGGGCGGGCCTCGATGTCGGTCTGCAGGTCGGCGGCGGTGCGGCGCCACGCTTCCGTGCCCGGGCCGGTCAGGGCGCGCAGTTCCCGGGGCAGGTCGGCGTGGCCCTCGATCAGGTGTTCCTCGACCTCGCCGTGCAGGGCTTCCCGCGCCTCGGCCTCGGCGAGCACGGTGTCGTGCCGCTCGGCGAGGTCCTGCTGCTTGTCGTGCCAAGCCGTGCGCCGCTCGTCACCGGCGGGCGCCTTGGCGTGCTCGGGGGCGTCGACGCGGTGGTAGGCGTGGCCGGAGGGCGTGTGGGAGGTGGTGGGGACGGGGACGGGCGGGCCGTCGGGGTCGTGCGGATCGGCGGGGCCGTCGGGCTTGGGGCCGCCGGGCTTGGGGTCGCGGGGCGGGGTGGCGGGCGGCACGGGGTGCTGCGGGTCGGGGTTCTTCGGGTCCGGGCCCGACGTGTCCGGGCTCTTCGGGCCGGGGTTCTTCGGGTCGGGGTTCTTCGGGCCGGGGCCCGGCGAGTCGGGGCCCAGCACGTCGGGGCCCTTGGGGTCCGTGCCCTTGGGGTCCGGACGGTTGGGGTCGGGGCGGTTGGGGTCGGGGCGGTTGGGGTCCGGGTGGCCGGGCGTGGCCGGCGCCGGGGTGTCGCCGGGGCCGCCGCCGCTGGTGCGGAGGGGGGACGACCCCGGGCCCGTGCTCCGGTCGCCGCCGCCCGCGTGCGGCTGCTGCTGCGACTGCGGACTGGTGTCCGTCCCCGGCCGCACGCCCGCTCCCCCCGGGCTCTTGGGCTCGTGCAGGGACGGTTCGGTGTGCTCGTCGACGACCGTGGGGCGGCGCGCCGGGCCGGGCTTGGGCGCCTGCGGCTGGGGCTGCGGCTTCGTGCTGCCGCCCTGGCCGTTGGCGTCCGCGGACGCCGTCGCGGTCTTGCCGCGGTCCCCTGCCCCGGGGTTCTCGGGCCGGGTGCTGCTGGCTCCGGGGTTGTCGGGCCGGGGGTTGTCGGGCCGGGGGTTCTCGCCCCCGCCCCCCGGACGGGGCTTGGGCACGGGCGAGGGGGCGGTGGCCTCCCGGTTGCCCGGGGCCACCGGGGAACCGGAGGACGAACCGGGCGCGGACGTCCGGTCGTCGCCCCGGGACTGCGTCTCGACCGGCCGCACGGGGGCCTTCGGATCCCACCCGCCGTCGACCGAGGAGTTGTGGCTGGTCTTGCCCTTGGGGTCGGCGAGGACGCCGTCGCCGTTCTCCTCCGGGTGGTGGCTCCCGGAACTGAGGACGGACCCCAGCGAGCCGGCACCCGACGTGATCGGGGCGCCGTCGCCGCCCGACAGCCGCGTCCCGGCGATCTGGTCGATGTGCCCGGGGCGGCGGGGCACCGGGAACGGCGCCGAGTGGCCGCCCATGTTGCTGATCACCGCGAGGAAGGTCAGCGGGTGGAGGTAGCCGTAGTGCTCGCCGTTCTCCTCGTTGATGCGCGAGCTCTCCAGGCCGCGGACGAAGTCGGCGTACCGCAGGGTCAGCGGCGAGGCCAGCCCCATGATCATGTGCCGCATGCCGCCCATCATGAAGCCGCCGAGGAAGCTCATCCCGCTGGCTTGCCACTCGCCGTTGTAGATCGTGTTGTAGATGCCCTCGGTGAGGTACTGGTTGATGCCCGACTCGAACTGGCTGCCCAGGACGTGCCCGAGGTGGAACATCTTGTTCATCTTGTTGATGCCGCCCGCGAGTTCGGGCATCTTCTCGGCCAGCAGCTTGAGTTCGGGGCTGAGCGCGACCTTGCCGCCGTCCTTGGCGAGGTTCTCCAGGCTCTCCTTGAGCGCTTCCCGGCTGCTCTCCTTCATCACCGTCTTGAGGGAGTGCTCGGCGAACTGCTTGCCGATCTGCTCGCCCATCTCCCGGGCGAACTTCTCGCCGATCTCCTTGCCGAGTTCCTTCTCGAAGAGCTCCCCGAGCTGGCGCACGAACTTCTCGCCGGTCGCGGCGCCCACCTTGCGCCCGGCCTTGAAGCCCTTGGACAGGTACTGGGCGTTCTCCTTCAGGAGGTTGGAGATGCCTTGCGCGAACCTCTCGGCCGCCTCGTTCCCGAGCAGGTGGCCCAGGCCCTCGCCGGCCTCCTTGCCCGCCCCCTTGCCCGCCCCCTTGAGGGCGCCGGCCGCCGCCCCCTCGCCGAGGTCCTTGCCGATCCCCTTGAGGGCGCCGGCCGCCGCGCCCTCGCCGAGCCCCTCCCCGAGCCCCTTGCCGATGCCCTTGAGGGCGCCGGCCGCCGCGCCCTCGCCGAGTTCCTTGCCCGCGCCCTTGAGGGCTCCCCCGGTGATCCCCTTGATGACGTCGTTGAGCGCGCTCTGCACGAACAGCTTGGCCAGGCGGGGGCCGAGCAGCTTGCCCAGGCCCAGGCCCAGCAGGTTCAGCGGGCCGCCGATCGCGCCGCTGATCGCGCCGAAGATCGCCGCCTGCTTGGTGAGGTCCTTGTCCCACTCGTGGCGGTCGCCGTGCTCGAACTGGATGCCCTGGATGATCGCGTCCAGCATCAGGCCGCCGACGATGCCGCCGAAGGTGTGCATGGCGATCAGCTGCGCGAGCTTCTTCAGCAGCTGGATGAGGAATTCCCTCGTCAGGATCTTCTGCCACTCCAGCTGCACCAGGGAGGCGCCGCCGGTGAACACGGACCAGGCGATGGCGAAGGCGATCTCGATGATCAGCTGGACGAGCTGGCCGATCGCCATCCACTTGGTGTACTCGACGGTGTTGGCGACCTTGCCGGCCAGTTCGGCCAGCTGGGTGCAGAGGCTGGCGGCGTTGCGCAGGGGGTCGGTGGCCGGGTCCGCGCTGGTGAACTGGCCCCACTCCTTCTGGAAGGCCTTGGCGGCCTCGCCCTCCATCCTCGTGTTGCAGGTCTGCACCGCGTCGAGGATGTACCCGCTCAGCTTCGGCAGGTCCTGGGCCAGCGCGACGTAGTCGTCCCGGACGTCCCGCAGCAGCCCCTCGTCGCTCTCCGGCCAGGGCATGCCGCTGATGATGTGGAAGAACTGCGCCACACCCGGGGAGACGTGGATGGACGAGTGGGACATGGCGCAGGGCCTCCGGGGGCGGGACTGGTGGTACGAAGCTGCGGGGCGGGCGGGCTCAGGCCCTACCGAAGGTTGTTCACACCATGCCGGCGTTGTGTTCGTCGGTGGCGTCGAAGAGGTCGGCCGTGCCCTGGCCGTGCGCGGACATCGCCTTCAGCTTGTTGCGGATCTGCGACGTCAGGTTGTACAGGTCCGAGGTAGGCTTGTCGATCTTCTCGTGGTACTGCTTGCCGATCTCGTCGCCGCCCCCGCCCTTGACGTTCTTCTGGTTGATGTCCTCCATCTCCGTGTTGATCTTCTCGACCAGGGCCGCCACGTCGTCGAAGTTGGCGAACGCCGCTTTGAGGCCCTCCTCCTTGCGCAGCGTCCTAGCCATTGAACTCCTCCTGCTTGGAGGACTTGACCGTCCGGTCGGCACCGGGGCGCATCGCGGTGAGCGGGGCGAGCAGCGCGTCCAGGTCCAGTCCGCCGCCGCCCCCGCCGCCGAACAGCTCCTCGTCGCCGCGCTCACCCGTGAAGTCCATCCGCAGCGTCTCGCCGACGCCCTTGAAGGCGCGCATCTCCGCGGTGATCTGATCACCCATCCGGGCCTTGGCCTCGTTCAGCACGTCCTTCAGTACGGTGCTCAGCTGGGCCGGCGCCATGGACTGGTAGGCGGTGGTGTGGAAGCTCAGCGCGAGCAGTTCGCCCTGGGGGCCGACCTTCGCGGTGACCATCCGGTCCTTGCTCGTCGCGGAGGCGGTCATCGCCTGCATCCTGCGCGTCGACTCGGCCAGCCGCTCCTTCTGCTCCTCCAACGAGGCCATGGCCTGGTTGAGTTGTTCCTCGAACGAGTACGACATGCCTTCTCCGTTCCTTGTCCGGGGGCGGCGTCCCTGCCGGGACGCCGCCCCTTCCTGCCGGGGGGCTGTGCCGCTCAGCGGCCGATCACGCCGTTGACCGCGCCGGTCTCGGTGCCCCACACCTCTTCGTCCTCGGCCAGCCAGGTGGTCCGCTGACGGTCCTTCTCGCCCTGGCCTGCCCCCATGCCGCCGCCCATGCCGCCGCCCATCGGCGGCATCATCGGCATCCCGCCGCTGGTGGGCATCGACTTGCCGCGCATCGCGGCCTGCTCCTCGGCGGCCAGCGCGGCGGCCTTCTGTGTGGCGGCCTTCTCCGCGGCGGCGGCTTCGGCGGCCGCGGCGGCCGCGGTCTTGCCGCCCGGGGCCAGTCCGCCGCTGTTCTCGATGGCCTGCGGGCTCAGCCCGCCGCCGGAGCCGACCAGCCGGGGCAGCTGGCCGCCGGAGCCTGAGCCCACGCCCCCCGTCTCGCCGCCCGCGCCCCCGAAGAGGTTGGCGTACGTGGGCACGGAAGCGGGGCCGGAGCCGGAGCCGTAGTCGCCGAAGGAGGAGCCGAGGTCCAGCTTCCAGTCGGAACTGGACGGCGGGCGGATGCCGCCTCCGCTGCCGGTCCCACCGCCGCCCCCGCTGCCGCTGCCGCTGCCGCTGCCGACCATCGCGTCGATCGCGTGCTGCCGGTCGGTGTAGCGCTGGGAGATGTCGGAGATCGGGCGGCCGGTGGAGTCCAGCAGCGTGCCGTCCCCGGCGATGGAGCCGCCCTTGGGCAGCACCACCGGGTTGCCGTCGCGGTCCAGCACATCCTTGTCGTCGGGCCCGACCACCGTCCCGTCGTCACGGACCTTGGAACCCCTGGGCACCTTCGCGTTCTGCCCGTAGATGCCGCCGCCCGTACCCGGCGGGATGTCCGAGCCCGGCGGGACGACGACGGGCTTGCCGTCCTTGCCCATCACCTTCTGGCCGTTGGCGTCGTACACCTGGCCGTCCTTGCCGATGTAGCCGCCCGGGGGCAGCATCACCGGCTTCTTGTCGGCGCCCAGGACGGGCTTGTGGTCCTTGTCGAGGATCGGTGTGCCCGCGCCGTTGCCCCCGCCGAGCCCGAGGCCCCCGCCGCCACCGCTGCCGCCGCCGGGCCCGATGACCGGGGGCGGCGGCGGCAGGTGGGTCTTGTTGCCGCCGCCCTTGCCGCCGCCGGCGCCGCCGCCTCCACCTCCGCCGGCACCGCCGCCCAGGTCGAACTTGTTGCCGGCACCTCCGCCGGCACCGCCTCCCGCTCCTCCGCCGGCACCGCCTCCCGCTCCCCCGCCCGCTCCCCCGCCGCTGCCGTCACCCGCGCCCGGGCCGGGCGGGGCCTGGCTGGGCAGGTCCAGGCTGATGTTGACGTAGCCGCGTCCGAAGTCCGCGACCAGCGTGGAGTAGGCGGCCTCCAGGGCGTCCGTCGGGTCGCCCTGCCTGCGCACGCTGACCGCGGCCGTCTGGGGGTCCTCGACCTGGTAGGCGATGCTCCTGTCGTCGAGGTACTTCTTGACGTTGGCCAGCCAGATCCCCTTCGCCTTCTGCTCCAGCGCGGTGTAGAAGGCGTCCTGCGTGGCGTCGCCGAGCGAGTTGGACCTGATCGACTTCACGGCGCCGGTGGTGGTGTCGATCTCCGGGATGACACCCACCATCTCCTGCCGCAGGGCCTCGAAGAGGGCGTGGGAGGGCCACAGCGTCGCGGAGTCCCACCACCTCTTGTGGGTGCCCTGGAGGCCCCGGACGGTGACCGGGATCTGGTCGGCCGCCGCTTCGAGGTCCTTGGGGTAGTTCGTGGTGTCCAGTTGGAGGCGGATGCTCTCGAACTCCAGGGCGTACCGCTTGAGCAGCATCTTGAACTCGCCGGCCGCGTCGCCCTGCCAGCTGCTGTCCGGGCCGTCGATCAGCTCGGCCCACTTGTTCACCCGCGGGCGCCACAGGTCCAGCCAGGTGCCCACGTCCCTGATGCCCTGCGCCGCGACCCGCAGGCTCTGGGGGTCGATCACGCCGTTGCCGCCGCCGCCCGCCAGCTTGTCGAAGATCGCCTCGTGCTGGTGGATGAACTGGGCCAGCGGCTTGTCCGCGTCGTTGCCCCAGTCCGTGTAGTTGACCGGGATCCCGATCAGGATGTGGTAGTCGCCCTCGCCCTGGGTGTAGTTCCACGCCCACCACACGTCGGGCCTGGACTCGCCCTCCTTGGCCATGCCGGTGATGCCGTCCTTGACGCTGGCTTCGGAGTTGAAGTAGAAGCCGCTCTCCTTCACGCCCTTCTTGACGGACTCCGGCCTGATCCAGGACTTGCTCCCGGTGGGCAGCTCCGCGACCTTGCCCCGGTCGACGAGCTTCTGGTTCGCGCCCCCGAAGAACGTGAGCACCTGCTCCCAGGTTCCGGTCATCGGTTCCCCACCCTGTCTCGTACGGTCGACTCTTCTGCGTTCAGCTGGACTTGGGCGGGGCGGCACCCGCCACCTTGGTGAGGACCTCCATCATCTCGGCCGCCGTCATGGCCTCCTCGTGGGCCTGGTCCATGATCGTCAGCGTCAGCTGGATCTTGATCTGGGCCTGGCGCATCTGGGCCTTGAGGGTGCCGAGGTCGGTGGCGACGCCGGTGGCCAACTGCTTGAAACCCGCGGCGATCGAGTCCGCGAAGAACAGCTTGCTGCCCACCAGCAGCGTGCTGCCCGCCCCGTCCAGGATCCCGGCGTAGTGCTGCATCACGTCGTAGCCGGGGTTCTTGTTGAGGCTGTCCAGCAGTCCGCCGATCTCCTTGTCCGCGAAGTACTGGAGGTCCTCCTTGTGGACGCTGAGGGTGTGCCCGTAGTCGGGTTCGGGCGGCGTCGCCATCAGCCGATGCCCGCCGCGGCGCGCTTGTCGGCGTCGCGCAGCAGGCCGTGCATGGTGCGCAGGACGTCGGCGCCCGCGACGATGTCGTCGTTCATGGTGCCGTTCTGGGTGGCGAGCACCTGGTAGAAGGCGTTGGCGGCGGTGGCGAGGTCACCGCTGAGCTGGCTCTCGGCGGTCTTGATGGCGGCCATGCAGTTCTCCATGGCGGTGTGCATGCCCTGGCCGGCCTGGGTCAGGGCGTCGGCGGCCTCGTCGATGTTGGCGTGGTTGAGCAGGATGTTGGCCATCTGGGGTCCTTCCGGCGGTCGTCGCGGTGGTGGTGGGCGGTGGCGGGGCTGGGGCGGCTACTTCGGGTTGAGGCCGTTGAAGACATCGTTGGAGGCGCCGGAGCCCCAGCTGCCGCCGGCCGCCAGGGCCTCGTCGTGGGCGGTGTTGACCTGGCCGTGGCCGGTGGAGAAGCTGCCGTGGAAGGACTGGTAGGCGCCCTTGAGCTGCTGGTAGCGCTGCTGCCAGTCCTCGATCTTCTGCTGGTATTTGGTGCTGCACGCGGCCTTGAAGTGCTGCTGGATCTCGCCGTTGACGTTTTCGACCTGCGAGCCGGCGCGCATCATGGCGTCGATGTGGCTCTCCAGGGTCGCCAGGACGCTCCGGACGACCGCGTCGTCCGTCTGCAGGTTGGGTGCCACCATCGGGGGGTTCCTTTCCATCGGGCCCGGCTTCGGCTGCCGGGTTCATCTCAAGTCAACGGGGCTTTGGGGGGCGGTGGTTCACCGTGGGCAGGCCGGGCCGGCCGGGGTGGGTGCGGCGGCGGGTGCGGAGCCGGTGAGGACGGCCGGGTCGAGGCTGGGGCCGGTGGGCAGCAGGGTCAGCAGCGCGGCGGGGACGCCCGCCGGAGTGGCCTCGCCGTAGCCGAGCTGTTTGGCGACGGCGGGTGCGGCGAGCGGGTACTTCACCCCGTTGTCGGTGACCAGGTAGAGGGTGGCGCCGGTGCCGGTGCTGGACAGGGCGCGCACCAGGGCGCCGCCGCCGGGGCGCACGGTGATGGTGTCGGCGGGGGCGCAGGCCGCCTCGATGCCGGGCTGGGCGCTGGGGGCGGGGCCCTGGACGGCGGTGTCGTCGAGGAGGGTGACGGAGGTGGTGGGGGTGGGGTCGCCGGGGCGCAGTTCGGCGCACACGTCGCGGCCCTGGGGGGCGGTCAGGAGTTCGGGCGGGGCGGTGGGCAGGCCGGTGGCGGCGGGTGCGGGGGGTGCGCTGTGGGCGGCGAGGTCGGCGGCGCCCAGGGCGGTGGGGGTGGGGGCGGCGTCCTGGTAGGCGCTCTGCTGGGTGCGGGGGTCGAAGCGCAGCAGTTCGAAGGCCAGGGGGGTGAGCGGGGTGAGGCCGGCGCGGGTGAGCAGGTAGGGGTCGCCGTTGGGGCCGGTGAAGAGTTGTCCGATGCGGGTGGGGTGGGTGGAGAGGTCGGGGCCGGGGGTGCCGCGTTGGTCGATGTCGGGGGCGGCGAGGTCGGGGCCGGCGGGCAGGGCGTTGAGGAAGGCCTGGGTGACGGGCTGGGCGGTGGCGGTGGCCTGGCCGAGGGCTTGGCGGGCGCCGTTGTGGGTGTCCAGGCGCAGGCGGCGGCCGTGCCACAGCAGGTGGGTGGTGCCGTCGGGGGCGGTGACGAGGAGGGCCTGGTTGTCGGTGAGGGCGGTGCCGTGGGCGGCGGGGTCGATGGCGAGGGCGAGTTGGGGCTGGCGGGTGCCGGAGGGGCCGGGGCGCAGGGTGGCGCAGGCGAGCCAGGGGGCGGTGGTGAGGCGGTCGGGTTCGGGCAGGCCGTCGGGGGCGCCGAGGATGCCGAGGGGGGCGCCGCGGGGGGTGTCGGTCAGGGAGTGCTGGCTGACCTGGTCGATGGTGAGCTGGTCGCCGGCGATGAGGCGGGCGGTGGTCTCGTTGAGCAGGGGGTGGAGGGTGCCGTCGAGGTAGAGGTAGCGGGCGCCGCTCTCCTTGACGAGGACGAGGGTGCCGGGTTTCTTCCAGCCGGTGGCGCCGCCGGGGACGAGGACGCCGTAGACGGCGGCGATCAGGCCGGCGAGGACGGCGATGACCAGGCCGGTGACGGTGCCGCGGGAGGTGCGCCCGGTGGGGGTGTCGGGGGCGTCGGGTTCGCCGCGGAGCATGCCGGTGGCGAGGCGGCCCATCACGAACAGGTGGGCCTGCACCTGGTCGCGTTTCGACTGCATGGCGTGGTTCTCCTCGGGGGCGGGGCGTCGGGCGCGCTCGCGCGGTGACGGGGCGTCGGGTCTTGTGCGGGGCGGCGGTCAGCCGGCGATGGCGCGCAGCCCGTGGTAGGCGCCGGCGGCGGCGAGGGCGAGCGGGAGCACGGTGACGGCCGCGAGGGTGTGCAGCAGGTCGGCGGCGCGGCCCCAGTAGGGCAGCAGGCGCCGGCCGGGGATCGTCCAGGAGGCGGTGGCCAGGACGGCGGCGGTGGTGAGGAGGGCGGCGAGCAGGCCCAGGCGTGCGGCCGGGTCCTGGCCGAGGGCGAGGTGGGCGGTGAGCAGGGTGGGGCCCAGGGCGCCGGGGACCAGGACGGCCAGGCGCTGGGGGATGCTGCCGATGCCGCGGGCGTGCAGCAGCAGGAGGAGGGACAGGGCGCAGGTCAGGGCGGTGGGGGCCCAGCCGTCCTGGGTGGCCAGGGTGGCCAGGCACAGGGCGAGGACGGGGGCGAGGGCGAGGTGGAAGGCCGTCAGGAAGCCGTCGGCGACGATGCTGCGGGAGCGGACGGAGGCGGCGGGGACGGCTTCGATGCCTTCCTGCAGTTCCTCGGCGTTGCGGGGCAGGGCGGGCAGGCGCAGTCCGGACAGGCGGAAGCACAGGCCGGGCAGGAAGGCGGCGGTGGCGACGGGGACGACGGCGAGGGCGGCGGCGGTGGCGGGGGTGGTCAGTCCGGCGAGCAGGAGGGCGCCGGCGGCGGTGACGTGCAGGGCGAGCAGGACCAGGCCGAGGAAGAGCGGGGCGGAGCAGCCGACGGCGGCCATGGCGAGGACGGCGGCTCCGGCGCCGGCGCAGCCGCCGGCGAGCAGGCGTGCTCCGGTGGCGGAGGGTCCGGTGCCGGTGGTGAGCAGGGCGCCGGCCAGGGCGAGGTAGGGCACGGCGGTGGCGCCGAGGGCGGTGCCGGCGCCGGCGTCGCCGACGGCGCGGGAGGCGCTGAGGGCGCCGAGCAGCAGGAGCAGGGCGGTGACGGCGGCGGCTGCGGCGCGGGCGGGGGCGGGTCCGGGCAGGAGCAGGAGGGCGGCGCCGCCGGCGAGGGCGGTGACGGCCAGGGTGAGGGCGGTGTGGTGGGTGAGGGCGGGGCGCCAGGTGTCGGGGCGTTCGCGCATGCCGGTGGCGAGGCCGTCGGCGAGGTCGTCGTAGTGGACCTCGGGCAGGGCGTCGCGGCGTGGGCGCAGGTGGAGTTCGTCGCCGTCGTGCAGGTCGAGGGCGTCGGCGCCCAGTTCCTCGTCCAGGGGCGGGTGGCCGAGGCGTTGGAGGACCCAGCCGTCGTGTTCGACGCCCTGTTCGTCGAGGTCGGTGCCGGCGTGGGCGAGGACGGCCGGCAGCAGGTCGGCCAGGGGGACGTCGGCGGGCACGGCGAGTTCGAACACCGCCTCGGGTGTGCGGAACCTCAGTCGGCACAGTCCGGCGACGGCGGCCCCGTTGGCACTCCCGTTCACGCTTCTCCTTCACGTCCGTTCGACCCGGTGGGCCGTCCCTCGTGTGTGGGTGCCCCGCTTTCAGGCACGGGCGGCGGGGGGTGGCGGGTTCACCTCGGCGGGCACGGATTGCGGCCGGCGGTGAACCCGGGGCGGGGCGCCGTCCGTGGTCCTGGGCGGACGGCGCCCCGGACGGCGGGGCACCTGATGCCGTCCTTCCGGTGCGAGGAGCCCTTCGTTGAGTGTGGTGCTGGTCAACCGTCCGCCGCGCCGTCCCGGCCCGGCGATGCCCGACGGCGAGATCCAGTTGCAGGAGCCGCCTGTGCTGCCGGAGTCGCAGAGCGGCATGTCGAGCATGATCTCGATGGCGCCGATGGCGTTGAGCTCGCTGTCGATGGTGTTCGTGTTCCTGCGCCCGGGTGAGAGCGGCGGGGTGCTGGGCTACGTGGCGATGGGCATGATGGGCCTGTCGGCGGTGGGCATGCTGGTGACGCAGCTGATCCGCGGTTCCAGTGACCGCAAGCGGGAGTTGCGGGCGGAGCGGCGTGACTACCTGCGCTACCTGTCCCAGATCCGCCGTCAGGTGCGCGGGCACATCGTGCGCCAGCAGGAGGCGCTGGCGTGGCGTCATCCGGAGCCGGGGGCGGTGGCGTCGCTGGTGCGCACCTCGCGGCTGTGGGAGCGGCGCAGTGCGCATCCGGACTTCGGTGACGTGCGGATCGGGGTGGGGCACCAGCGGCTGGCGGTGCGGCTGGCGCCGTTGTCGACCAAGCCGGTGGAGGACCTGGAGCCGTTGTGCGCGCACGCGCTGCGCCGGTTCATCCACGCCTACGGCACGGTCGCCGACCAGCCGATCGCGGTGTACGTGCGCGGGTACGCCCAGGTGCTGCTGCGCGGTGACGACCGGGAGGCGTCGCGGGCGCTGGTGCGGGCGATGCTGGCGCAGCTGGCGCTGTTCCACGCCCCGGACGAGCTGCGGATCGCGGTGGTGGCGGACGCGGAGCACCGGGAGCGGTGGGAGTGGGCGAAGTGGCTGCCGCACGCGCTGCACCCGGTGGACAGTGACGCGCTGGGGCCGGTGCGCCTGGTGGCGGGGTCGCTGGTGGAGTTGGAGCAGGTGCTGGGGGCGGAGTTCGCGGGGCGCGGGCCGTGGGAGCCGGAGGCGCAGCCGGGCCGGGACGAGCCGTTCACGGTGATCGTGCTGGACGGGGTGGCGGCGTCGCCGGGCAGCCGGGCGGCGTTGGCGGGCTGGCGCAACGCGGTGCTGCTGGACCTGGGTGAGGCGTTGGAGTGGAAGCCGCTGCGGCACCGGTTGCGGCTGCGGATCGAGGACGGTCGGCTGGCGATGGTGGGGGCCGACCGCAACCACCAGGACGAGGTCACCGATCTGGGCCGGCCGGACGCGCTGTCGCCGGCGGCCGCGCGGCGTCTGGCCGCGCTGATGGCGCCGTACCGGATCGGGGACCAGGTGGAGGCCGGGGAGCCCTTGGCGGGCGACTTCGACCTGGCGTCGCTGCTGGGCATCCGTGATCTGCACCGCCATGACGTGGCTGACTCTTGGGCGCGGCGCGGCATCGCCGACCGGCTGCGGGTGCCGTTGGGCATCGCCGGTGACGGCACGCCGGTGGAGTTGGACATCAAGGAGTCGGCGCAGGGCGGCATGGGCCCGCACGGGATGCTGATCGGCGCGACCGGGTCGGGCAAGTCGGAGCTGCTGCGGACCCTGGTGCTGGCGTTGGCGATGACGCACTCCTCGGAGGTGCTGAACTTCGTCCTGGTCGACTTCAAGGGCGGGGCGACGTTCCTGGGCCTGGACCGGCTGCCGCACACGTCGGCGGTGATCACCAACCTGGCCGACGAGGCGGCGCTGGTGGACCGGATGCGCGACGCGCTGCACGGTGAGCTGGTGCGCCGCCAGGAGCTGCTGCGTTCGGCGGGCAACTACAGTTCGCTGCTGGACTACGAGACGGCCCGGGCGGGCGGCACGCCGCTGGCGCCGCTGCCGACGCTGTTCGTGGTGGTCGACGAGTTCAGCGAACTGCTGGCCGCGCACCGCGACTTCATGGACCTGTTCATCATGATCGGCCGGCTGGGCCGGTCGCTGGGTGTGCACCTGCTGCTGGCCTCGCAGCGTCTGGACGAGGGCCGGATGCACGCCCTGGAGTCGCACCTGTCGTACCGGATCGGCCTGCGGACGTTCTCGGCGATGGAGAGCCGGGGCGTGCTGGGGGTGCCCGACGCGTACCAGCTGCCCTCGCAGCCCGGCAACGGGTTCCTGCGCAGCGACATCGCCACGCTGACCAGGTTCAAGGCCGCGTACGTGTCCGGCCCCTATCGGGCGCCGCGGCCCGCCGCCGCGCGCCAGCAGGCCGCGGCCGGGCAGGTCGCCCCGTACGGGACCGGGTACGTGGCGCCGCGTCAGCCCGTCGTGGTGCCGGAGGAGCCGGAGGTGGCGCAGGCCGCCGAGGAGAGCCGCAGCCTGCTCGCGCTGGCGGCCGACAAGCTCGTCGACGCGGGGCCGCCCGCGCACCAGGTGTGGCTGCCGCCGCTGGGCGTGCCGCCGACCCTGGACCAGTTGCTGCCGCCGCTGTCGGCGCACCCCGCGTACGGTCTGACCACCGAGACCGACGCGGGCCGGGGCACCCTGCAGGTGCCGGTCGGGGTCATCGACCGGCCCTTCCACCAGGTGCGCGACCTGCTCACCGCGGACCTGTCCGGCGCCGGCGGCCACGTCGGCATCGCGGGCGGGCCGCAGAGCGGCAAGTCCACGCTGCTGCGCACCCTGGTGACCGGTCTGGCGCTCACCCACACCCCGCGCGAAGTGCAGTTCTACTGCCTGGACTTCGGCGGCGGCACGCTGTCCTCGCTGCGCGGCCTGCCGCACCTGGGCGGGGTCACCGGGCGGCACGACCCGGAGCGGGTGGTGCGCACGGTGGCGGAGGTCAACAGCATCCTGGCGCGGCGCGAGCAGCGGTTCGCCGAGCTGGGCATCGACTCGGTGGCGGCGTTCCGGCGGATGCTGGCGGCCGGTGAGCTGGCCGACGAGCCGCACGGCGACGTGTTCCTGGTCGTCGACGGCTGGAACACCGTGCGCCAGGAGTTCGCGGACCTCGCGCCCGCGCTGACGCTGATCGCCCAGCGCGGCCTCAACTACGGCATCCACCTGATCGTCGCCACCACCCGCTGGGGCGAGGTCACCGGTGCGCTGCGCGACCTGCTGGGCACCCGCTTCGAGCTGCGGCTGGGCGACCCGGTCGACTCCGCGATCGGCATGCGGATCGCGGCCACCGTGCCGAAGGTCCCCGGCCGCGGCCTCACCTCCGAGGAGCTGCACTTCCTGACCGCGCTGCCCCGGCTGGACGGCAACGGCGGCACCGAGGACCTCGGCGAGGGCGTCGCCGACCTGGTCGACGCCGTCGCCGAGCACTGGACGGGCCCGCGCGCGCCCGAGATCCGGATGCTGCCGCTGCACCTGCCCGCCGCCACGCTGCCCGCCCCCGAGGGGCGGCTGCGCGTCCCGCTGGGGCTCCAGGACGTCTCGATGGCCCCGCTGTGGCACGACTTCGAGGACTCCGCGCACCTGGTGGTGGTCGGTGACAGCGAGTCGGGCAAGACCAACCTGCTGAAGCTCGTCGCCGCGGGCATCACCGGCGCCTACCGGCCCGACCAGGCCCGCATCATGCTGGTCGACTACCGCCGGGTGCTGCAGGGCGCGGTGCCGGAGGAGTACCGGCTGGGGCATGCCGTCGCCGTGGACGTGCTGCGCCAGATCGTCGACGGCGCGGCGCGGGCGATGGCCAACCGGCTGCCCGGCGCGGACATCCCGCCGGAGCGGCTGCGGCTGCGGGACTGGTGGGAGGGCCCGGAACTGTTCATCCTGGTCGACGACTACGAGCTGGTCGCCGGCTCCGGCGGCGGGATGAGCGCCCACCCGTTCGCGCCGCTGCTGGACTACCTGGCGCAGGGCGTCGAACTGGGCCTGCACCTGATCGTCGCCCGCAGCGCCAACGGCATCGGGCGGGCCTCCTCCGACCAGCTGCTGCGCAAGCTGGAGGAGGTCAACACCCCGGCGCTGCTGCTGTCCTGCCCGCCCAGCGAGGGCTTCCTGTTCGGCAACACCAAGCCCCGCACCCTCCCGCCCGGCCGGGCCCTGCACATCACCCGGCGCCGCACGGTGCAGGTGCAGACCGCGGTCGTCGACGACGGCGACGGCGACGGCGACGGCGGTAGCGGTAGCGGTAGCGGCAACGGTGAGGGGCGGGTGGGCCGATGAGCGCCGAAGCCGTACCGGCACGACGCTGGCTGACCCGACACCGCACCGCCCTCCCGAGCGGCCCGGCGCCCGACCAGGCACCCGCGACACTGCACGAAGCCGGACCCCACTTCGTCATCGCCCCCGGCGAGCCGGGCGCGGCGGCACTGCCCGCCGAACTCGCGGACGCCCTGGCCGCGCTGCCCGCCGTCATCGGCACCGTCACCGTGCTGGCCGCCGCCGCCGACGCGCAGCCCGTCCTGCTCGGACGACTGGACGACCTGGCCCGCACCGCCGCCGCCCGAGGCGCCGCCACCCTCGTCCTGGCCGCCTCCAACCTCGCCACCGACCCCGGCGGCGGACGCCGCCCCGCCCAGCAGATCGCCGAACTCGCCGCCACCAGCATCGTGGCACCGGACGGCCTCGTCACCCTGCGCCCCGACGGAACCCTGCTCACCACCGGCGCCGACGACGACAGCCCGTCCTCCTGGTGGCTGTGCACCCCGACCGGCCGCACCCGCCGCCTCGGGCCCCTGTGGCCCCTGCCCGAGACGGCGGCGGCGACGGCGACGGCGGTTCCGGCGGCGGCAGTGGCGGTTCCGGCGGCGGTTCCGGCGGCAGTGGTTCCGGCGGCGGCGGAGGCTCCGGCGGTGGAGGCTCCGGCGGCGGTCACCTGGGCGGCGCCCGTGGTACCCGCGGTGCCTGCTGCGGCCCCTCCGGCCACGGCCCCTCACCCGGCGCCCGCCCTCCCCGCAGCCACAGTCCCGATGCCCGCCTTCCCGCCACCTGCCGCCCCGTCACCCGGCGGCGGCGAGGGCGGCGGCGACCCGCTGGACGGCGACCCGCTGGTGACCGTGCTGCCGAGCGGCTACTGGCTGCCCGGCGAGGACGCCCCCGGCGGGCCGCCCGCAGCGCTGGCCCGAGCCACCGCGGCACCGGGCACGCTGGTCGTGGTCGTCGGCCACCCCGACGCCCCGCTGCCCCCGGCCGCCGACCTCGCCGCCCGGCTGCGCCGCCTTCGGCCCGCCCCCGCCGGCCTGCTGGTCAGCGCGCCCTGGGCCGCCACCACGGCACTCGTCACCCTGGCCGCCGCCCTCGCGGCCGAACTGGGCCGCGACGTCCGGGCCGCCGTCGGCCTGCCGATGCGCACCGCGGACGGCTTCTCCTCCCGCGTGCTGGCCGCGGACGGCACCCCGGCCTGGGAGCCGTGGCTGACCGAACTGACCGCCTCCCCCGCGCTCGGCCGCGTCGTCGCCTCCGCCTGGCGCCCCCTGCCCGACGGCACCGCGCCCTGCGGCCCGGCGCTCTACCGCGCCCCGGTGGCGGGCTGGCGCCTGGAGGCGGTCCCCGCCGGGCTGTGGCTGCGCCCCGAGGACCCGCCGCAGGACCACGGCCCCCGGCTGCTCGACCCGGACCCGGCCCACCCGCTGCTCATCGCGGGCTCGGCCGACCGTACGGTCCCGGCGGAGGTGCGCGCCGCCCTGGACGGCCTGCTGTCCTCGCTCACCGTCCCGGGCACGGCGGCACCCCACCTGCTCGTCCACGCCGACCCGGCACGGGAGTCGGCCCGTCCGGCCGCCCACCCCCCGCTTCCCCCCGTCCCGGCGACCAGGCCCGCCAACTCTCCTGCCCCGCAAGCCCCGACGGCCACCACACCCACCGGACGGGTCGCCCCACGGCCCGAACCGGCGACCGCGACCGCCGCCCCGGAGCCCGTCAACTCCCCCAGCCTCCAGGCCCCGACGCCCACCCCCACACCCACCGGCCGGGTCACCCCGCTGCCCGAGGGCGACGACCCCGCCGCCCCAGCCACCGAACCGACCGCCACACCCGACGCGACGCACCCGGACAGCGCCAATTCCCCCACCCCGCAGGCCCCGACACCCACGCCCGCCGACCCGGACACCGCACCGTCCGAGGACGACGGCCCCATCGGCGCCCCGGAGCCTGCGGCGGAGGTCGACACCGTCGACCCGGCCGCGGCGCCCGCATCCCCGACCCCGACCCCGACACCGTCCCCGACACCGACCCCGTCCCCGTCCATGTCGCGGCTGATCCCGCCGGATGGCGCCCTGGTCGCCGGGCGGCCGTCCACCGCCGCGGAGCGGGCCGCGTTCCGGGCGCTGCTCGGTGCGCACTTCCACCGTTACGCGAGCCGGGCCGAGCAGGTCGCCCTGCGGCTGCCGGCGCTGCGTTCGCAGGCCCGGGACGACCTGAAGGACGATCTCGCGGCGGTCTACCTGCACCACGCGGACACCGGGATCCCCGTGCACCGCGCCGAGTTGGTCGAGGCCGCCCGCCGGCCCGGCCCGGGGCCGCTGGAGTCGTACCTGGCCTGTCTGGGGTCCGGGCTGCGCCGGCTGCCGAACCACCGGGGCGCGGTGCTGCTGGGCGCCGACGCGGGTGCGGAGGTGCTGCGTCACTACGTGCGGGGTGTGCTGCTGACGGAGCCCGCCCCGGTGGTGGGGACGTCGGAGGCCGATCTCGCGCCGGACGTGTCGGTGGAGTTCCTGATCTGGTCGGCCACCGGCCGCCGGACGTCGGTGATCGCGGAGGACGGGGATCCGGAGGTGGTCTTCCCGCCCGGCTCGTGGTTCTGCGTGCTGGACGTCCTGCCCGGCGGTGAGGACCGTCCGACCCGGGTGCTGCTCCGCGAGGCCGGTCTCTCGTCCGCCGGGGACGAGAGCGCGCACGAGCGGGACGAGCAGGCCCGGGTGCGGCTGCTCGCCTGGCAGGCCCGCCGTGACCTGCTGCCGGCCGAGCTCAGGCGCGCGCCGGCCCGGCCGGAGCGGCTGCGCCTCACCCCGGGGGTGGCGTCCGGGTGAGGCGCGGCAGCTGAGGCGGCTCGTGGCAAGCAGGCGCGCCCCTGTCAGATGTCAGGGACCGCCGGGGCGTCCGCGTTCCTAGGCTGACGGGCATCGGTCCGGCCGGTCGCCGGACTTCGCACCAGCCAAGGGAGTGCCACCCCATGCGCAGGATCACCCACGCCATCGCCGCCCTCGCTCTCGCCACCGCCGCCCTGACCGCGATGGGTACCGGCAGCGCCGGTGCCGCGGACGGCTCCTGGGCGGGCTGCCCGTACGGCGCGGTCTGCGTCTACCCGCAGAACCAGAACCCGGCGTCCTCCCCCACCGACGTCTACTGGAGCTACGGCGCCCACAACCTGAGCAACCAGTACGGCAACCACTGGGTGCTGAACAACCAGTCCGGCGGGGCCCACGCGCACCTGTGCCGCGGTTCGGGCGGCGCCGACTGCGTCTACGACATCGCCGCCCAGAACGGCGTCTACTACGACCTGGGCCCGATCAACTCGATCACCCTCGACCGCCCCTGACGGGACGTCACCGACCACCACGGCCATGCCGGGGGTGCCCGCCGCACGGGGGACGCGGCGGGCACCCCCGTTTTTGCGTGCGCCCACGCTCCCCCGGTGTGCCCACGCTCCTCCTCCGATCCCCCTCGATCCCCCTCCGGCCCCCGCTGATCCCCCCCCGGCCGTCTGGGGCGCATTCACGAAGATAACGAGTGGAGGTGGATTGGAGGCATCTTGGTTTTACTTATTGACGTCATGTACGCGCTCGGGCTTTACTCCCCCCACCCCGCCGCAACGTCGCGGCGACCGCAGGGAGAGGCACCCGAATGAACGCCGTCACGCGTCGCGTCCTCGTCTCCACCGCCGGCCTCGCGCTGGCCCTGTCCATGACCGCCGCCTGCGGGAAGGCCGGCGGCGCCAAGACCGAAGCCTCCGCCGCCGGCGACTCCACCTCGATCGGCCTGCTGCTGCCCGAGAACGCCTCCTCCGTCCGCTACGAGTCCTTCGACCGGCCCTTCATCGAAGCCAAGGTCAAGGCCCTGTGCGCGCAGTGCAAGGTGCTCTACAACAACGCCGAGGGCAGCGCCGCCAAGCAGAAGCAGCAGTTCGACACCCTGCTCACCCAGGGCGTCAAAGTGATCATCCTCGACCCCTACGACGCCGACTCCACCGACGGCTGGGTCCAGGAGGCCGCCGCCAAGGGCGTCAAGGTCCTCGCCTACGACCGCCTCGCGAGCGGCCCGATCGCCGCCTACACCTCCTTCGACAACGAGAAGGTCGGCGAACTCCAGGGCCAGGCCCTGGTCGACGCGCTCGGCGCGCAGGCCGCCGCCGCCAACATCGTGATGATCGACGGCGACGAGGCCGACCCCAACTCCGCCCAGTTCAAGTCCGGCGCCCACAAGGTCCTCGACGGCAAGGTCAAGAAAGTCGTCTACGAGCAGTCCGGCCAGTGGAACGCCACCGTCGCCGGGCAGAAGATCTCCGCCGCCGTCACCGAACTCGGCAAGAACGGCTTCCAGGGCGTCTACTCCGCCAACGACGGCATGGCCGGCGCCATCATCACCCAGCTCAAGGGCGCCGGCATCACGGTCCCCGTCGGCGGCCAGGACGCCGGCCTCGACGCCATCCAGCGCATCGTCAACGGCGACCAGGCCTACACCATCTACAAGGCCTACCGCCCGCTCGCCGACACCGCCGCCGAACTGGCCGTCGCCCTCCTGCACGGCAAGGACGTCAAGGCGATCGCCCCCGCGAGCGTCGACAGCGCCACCGCCAAGAACATCCCGGCCAAGCTGCTGGACGCCAAGGTCGTCACCAAGGACACCATCGCCGGCACCGTCCTGGCCGACGGCATCTACAAGGTCTCCGACATCTGCACCGCCGACTACGCGGCCGCCTGCGCCGCCGCGGGCCTCAAGTAGCCCCTCCCCTCCCCGGCCTCCCCGGCCTCCCCCGGCCTCCGCACGTAAGCCGCATGCCCGCATGCCCGCATGCCCGCATGCCCGCATGCCCGCATGATCCCAAGTCACCCCTCCCTCAGGATGGTTCAACGTGACAGGCGCACCCGTCCTCCAGCTGCGCTCGGTCTCCAAGCGCTTCGGCGCCGTCCAGGCGCTCACCGATGTCGGTCTCACCGTCCACGCCGGCGAGGTCCTCGCCCTCGTCGGCGACAACGGCGCCGGCAAGTCCACCCTCGTCAAGACCATCGCCGGCGTCCACCCCGTGGACGAAGGCACCCTCACCTGGCACGGCGAGCCCGTACGGCTGGGCCGCCCCCAGGACGCCGCCGCCCTCGGCATCGCGACCGTCTACCAGGACCTCGCCCTGTGCGACAACCTCGACGTCATCGCCAACCTCTTCCTCGGGCGCGAGAAACGCCGCACCGGCCTGCTCGACGAGGTCGCCATGGAGCAGCACGCCCGGCAGCTGCTGGACACCCTGGCCATCCGCATCCCCGACGTGCGCACGCCCGTCGCGGCGCTGTCCGGCGGGCAGCGCCAGGTCGTCGCCATCGCCCGCGCGCTGGTGGGCGAGCCGTCCCTGGTCGTGCTGGACGAGCCCACCGCGGCGCTCGGCGTCGAGCAGACCGCCCAGGTCCTGGACCTGGTGGAGCGGCTGCGCGAACGGGGCCTGGCGGTGGTCCTGGTCAGCCACAACATGGCCGACGTGCGGGCCGTCGCCGACACCGTCGCGGTGCTGCGCCTGGGCCGCAACAACGGCGTCTTCCCGGTCGCGGACACCACGCAGGAGGAGGTCGTCGCCGCCATCACCGGCGCCACCGACAACGCCCACGCCCGCCGCCGGGCCCGCCGCACCGAGGAGGCCGACGCCGCATGAGCACCCCCGAAGCACCCGCCACCCCCGCCACCCCTTCCTCCCCCGCCTCCCCACCGTCGCCGGACGGGCCGCCGGCTCCCGCCGCGCCCGATCCGCGGCTGCACGGGCCCGCGCAGGGGTGGGCCGGGTATCTGGAGGCCGCCCGGCGCCGCCTGGCCTCCGGCGAGCTCGGCTCACTGCCCGTCGTCGTCGGCCTCGTCGTGATCGCCGTCGTCTTCCAGACCGTCACCCACCACTTCCTGCAGGCCGACAACCTCACCAACATCACCCGCTTCATCGCCGGACCCGGCCTGATAGCCGTCGGTGTCGTCTTCATCCTCATCCTCGGCGAGATCGACCTGTCACTCGGCTCGGTGGCCGGCGCGAGCGCCGCGATGGCGGCCGTCCTCGCCGTGCGCCAGGACCTGAACGAGTGGGTCGCGATCCTCCTCGCGCTGGCCGCGGCCTGCGTCATGGGCCTGCTGCACGGCCTCTTCTTCGCCCGCGTCGGCGTGCCCGCCTTCGTCGTCACCCTCGCCGGGATGCTCGCCTGGAGCGGCCTGCAGGAGTACGTCCTGGGCGACGGCGGCACCGTCAACAACCGCCACGGCGGCGTCATCGCGAGCCTGGACACCACCTTCCTCGGCGACGGCGACATCGCCTACGCCTGGGGCCTGGCCGTCCTCGCCCCCGCGCTGTACCTGCTCGCCCGCCTGCACACCGCGCGCCGGCGCCGCGCCGCCGGCCTCACCGCCCCGCCCACCGCCGACAGCGCGATCCGCGCCGGGGCGCTCGCCGTCCTCACCCTGGTCGCCGCCTACGCCCTCAACCAGGACCGCGGCCTGCCGCTGTCCCTGGTCGTGCTGCTCGGCGTCGTCCTGGCCACCGACTTCGTGCTGCGCCGCACCCGCTACGGGCGGCAGGTCTTCGCGATCGGCGGCGGCGTCGAAGCCGCCCGGCGCGCCGGCATCAACGTCGCCCGGGTCCGGATCTCCGTCTTCGTCGTCTCCGCGTTCCTGGCCGGCCTCGGCGGTCTCTTCTACGCCTCCCAGCAGGGCTCCGCCGACAAGCAACTGGGCAGCGGCAACGTGCTGATGAGCGCGATCGCCGCCGCCGTCATCGGCGGCACCAGCCTCTTCGGCGGGCGCGGCAAGACCTGGTCGGCGCTGCTGGGCATCCTGGTCATCCAGTCCATCACCACCGGCCTGGACATGGTCCACGCCGCCCAGGCCATCCAGTACATGATCACCGGCGCCGTCCTGCTCGCCGCCGTCGCCCTCGACTCCCTCACCCGCCGCACCCGCACCACCACCGCCCGCCGCTAGGCGCGCGCCCGGGGGCCGGGGCCCCGCCGCATCGTGGGAGGCGGCGGGGCCCCGGCCCCACGGCGGAAAGGGCCGCCCGCGCCCGGGCCTACCGGGGTCCGCTCGGGCTGCCGACCCGCAGCAGGTTCCCACTGCGGTCGACGAGCGCGAACTCCCGCATCCCGTACGGCGTTCCGGCCACCGGCATCAGCCGGCTGCCGGTGGCCGCATCGGCGGCCACCCCCAGGCGCGCCCACGCGCGGTGCAGCGCGTCCGCGTCCCGCACCCGCAGGTAGCAGCTGCCGGCCGTGGCCAGCGGATCCACCCCGGGCTCGTGGCGGAAGTGCAGCTCGACCGCGCCCCGGACGACGATCAGATAGCCGCCGTGGCCGCCCTCCCCGTCCTGCTGTCCGCCCCCGTCCCAGCGCCCGCGCGGCTCGAAGCCCAGCCGGGAGTAGAACTCCACGGTCTCGTCCAAGTCCCGGCTCGGCAGCACCGGCACCGCGTACTCGCCCATCTCCGCGTACTCGCCCGTCTCCGCGTACTCGCCCATCCCGCCACCCTAGAACCCGCCACCGACACCGCCGGCCGAACGCCGTGCGCAGCCCGCCCGCCCGGGCATGCCGGCAGGACACAACCAGCTGCCACTGCAAGGTGGCTGACGATGAGCCACAGCACCGGACCTGCCATCCACCTGAACCGCCGCCGGGCTTCAGTCCCTGGTTGTACGAGGCAACCCGCGTCGAGTGGGTGCCGGAAGCCGAAGTGGTGAAGCGGCTGACGACCGGAGAGGTCGCGGACGGACCGTCGCACGCCGCCCCGTCCTACTACCTCTGCCCGCATCGACTCGCTCGGCGTTCGTGACCGCTCTGGCCCACAGCTCAACCGGCCGGGCCTGCCAGAACAGACGGGTGCTTCCTCGCGGGGCCCCGAGCCGTTCGGCGCGCGGGCCCGACAACCCCGGCTTCGTCCCGCGCATCCGGCCCGAGAAACGGTGCCGCAAGTAGAAGTCGACTGGGCCGACTTCTCACGTATGGGCCTCACCTCCAAGACCAGGCCATCCCATTCACCCCGGCAAGTGGCCTGCCCCGTGGGAAGTCGAAGGGATTCGACTTCCCGTGCGCGGCGTGGGATTTCAGGTGTCGGCGGCCTTGCGGGCATTGGTGCGGCAGGTGGCGAGGGCGTAGGTGATGCGGGTGTCGCGGTTGGGGGCGGTGGCGAGGAGTTCGCCGGCGGAGATGAGGGCGGTCCAGTAGCGGGTGGGGTTGCCGGTGCGGGGCATGGGGTGGGCGGCGGTGAGGGAGAGGTAGGCGGTGGTGAGGTTGCCGGTGGTGAACCAGCGGGTGAGGCCGTGCTGGTGGCCGGGGCGGATGCCGCCCATGGCGTCGATCGCGGTGAGGAAGTGGGCGATGACGGCGTGGTCGCGGGCGGTGAGGGGGACGGGGACGTCGAAGACGCCGAGGGCTTCGAGGAGTTCGCCGGTGTCGTTCTCGGTGTCGTGCGCGGTTTCGGGTCGGGGGTTGGTGAGGAGGGCGTCGTGGCAGTCGTCGAGGCGGCGGGTGGTCTCGGCGGCGGGGATGCCGAGGGCCGTGCAGACCGCGCGGGCGGAGCGCAGGGGGTCGCCGGTGCGGCGGGCGAGGCAGGCGTAGACCTGGGCGGGGGCGAGGGCGGTGTCGAGGAGGTGGCGGGCGGTGAGGGCGAGTCGCATCGGAGGGGGTGCGCTTTCAGACGGTGACGAGGGAGGAGGAGGTGAGGGAGGGCAAGACGAGCACCCAGACGAACTTGCCGACGCCACCCGGGCGGGGGCAGCATCCCCAGCGCTCGGCCAGCTCGTTGACGAGGAACAGGCCGCGCCCGCACTCGTCGTCGGGCGCGGCGGCACGGACGGAGGGACGCCCGGAGCCGGCGTCGTGCACCTCCAACCGAAGACGGCCGCCGAGGAGGGCGAAGCGGATCTCGATGAGCCGGTCGTCGGGAGCGTCGCAGTGCTGGACGGCATTGGCGAACAGCTCCCCGAGGAGCAGTTCGGCGACATCGGCGTAGCGGTCGCCGGAGGCAGGCCGGCGAGGTACGCGCGGAGCAAGTACCGGGCGATGGGGGTGGATTCGGTCCGCGAGTCCAGTCGCGCGGTGAACGGGCGAGGCCGGTGGACAGTGAGCATGGCGAGTACCCCAAGGAAATGTCGACGAACGGGCGCGGTGTTACGCGACCCGTGCCCGAAGGGAGTTGACCGGTTGCTACAGCTCGTTCGGGGCACGGAGGGTGGATCCGCCCTTCGGGGCGGTCCACTCCTGTTCACCACTGGCGCCCTCGGGGCGCAGGTGGCAGCCGTGCACGCCGTTGCCGGGTATGTCCACCACGTCGCCGGCCCTGCCGGTGGCAGTGCCGTAGGTGAGGTCGCCGAGGTGAGGTGCCTGCAGTGGCGCAGGGTCGCGAGGTTCCCCGTGGGCCGTGTGTCGTCCGCTCATGAACACAGACGGTAAACGCACGACTACCGTCGAATATGAATCAGCGGAATACCGCCTATCCGTCCAGGTGGAAGCGGTCGGACATGGAGCGCAGCTTCTCACGGGTGGCCGAGCGCTCGGCGTAGACGATCTTCCGCAGGGTCGCGCGGGCGATCGGGTGGTTGCGCACGAGCTGCGGGGCGGTCCTCTCCGCCGCCTCCAGGGCTCGAAGCGCCTTGTCACGGTTGCCCTCCCACAGCCAGGCGCGGGCCAGATCCATGTGGTGGTGGCCCCGCCTGGACGCCGGGAGGGCGGCGATCTTCGCGGGATCGGCACGCTCGTTGAGGATCAGTGCCTGGGCGTGGTCGCCCATCTCCAACTGGACCGACACCGCGTGGACCTGGACGTTGCCACTGGAGAAGGTCAGCGAGTGCCGGTCGAAGGGCGGCTCTGCCCGGCTTGCGGCCATCAACTCGGCCGCCGCGTGAGCATGTCGGATGCGGTCCTCGGCCTCCATCCGCTGGCCAGCGCGCGCGGCGGACACGGCGGCGCGCAGGTGCATGGCACCCCAGGCCCGCACGGCCAGGGGGTCGTTGGCGCGGTAGCGGTCCTCGACGAGCCGAAGCGCCTTGTCGGACAATGCCAGGGCATCGTCCCAGTCCGCAGTGGCCCACATGTCCCACACCCGCATCCAGTCCGCGACCGCTTCCATCACCGGGTCGCCGGACAGCCGGGCCGACCAGGCGGCCCGCTCGCAGGCCATGGCGACGAGTTCGGGGTGGCCGAGTGTGTGTGCGGCGGTGTGCGCGAACTTGCACTCGATCGCGTAGATCGCGAACGCCTCCTCACGCTCGTGGCCGGTGGACACCTCGGCCAGCGCGCGTGCTTCGCGAAGCATGTCCGGGAGCACCTTCAGGACGGCCACGTTGGCGGCCGCGTCCCTGAGCCGGTGCAGGAGCTCGGTCTCGCGCCACAGCTCTGCCGACGACCGCGGCGCGCCGTCGAACACCGGTGTGAGGTCGTACCGGCGAAGCTCCCGCAGGATCGCGGCCGCCGACACCTGCCACTGGTTCTCCGACGCATTGCCCGCGACGAAGGGCCGCTCGATGAGGTCGTTGGGGTGGCAGTGGAGCGCCGCCGCGATCTGGTTGATCGTGCCGGCCCGGTCGAGTTCGATCGTGCCTTTCTCGACCTTCGACACCCAGCCCTGCGTCCTGCCGATGGCGGCGGCCAAATCGGCCTGGGTCATCCCCAGCCGCAGCCGTGCCCGCCGCACCCGCTTGCCGATCGACTCCCGCTCCTCCAGCACAGCAACCCTCCCGCGCTCGCGCCCGCCTGCCCGATCCGTGAGCCTGCGGTGCTACCAGGAAGCTACCTCCTTCCGGCGGGCGACGTCCCAGGCCGCCATCGCGGCACTACCATCAGCTCCAGGTGGAAGCGCTGTCGAAGACTGCGTCACTGGAGATGATCCGCAAGCAAGGCGGGAGAGGAACGTCATGATTCGCCCTGTAGACCTGTCCGGCGCCGCATGGTTCAAGAGCAGTTACAGCAACAACGGCGGGTCTTGCGTCGAGGTGGCACCCGGCTTCCCCGGTCTGACTCCCGTCCGTGACTCGAAGGACCCTCAGGGCCCGGCTCTCGTCTTCCCCGCCGAGGCCTGGGCGACGTTCGTCACCGCCGTCCGCAGCGGCGAGTTCGGCAACGTCTGAGTCCCAACCCGCAGTCATACCTGCAGCCTTGCTACCCAGCTGCGGCAGGCTTGCGCTGGTCGACAGCGGGAGCGGCAAGCTGGTGGCCTGGGCTTTGGCCAAGGCACCGGTGGGTAGAGAACCCCGAAGCGATCGGCTCCAGCGGCATCGTCCCCGTGATCAGCCAGGCGTGAAGGGACTCAGCATGAGCGAGAACGTTGACTTGTCGGGCGCCTCCTGGTTCAAGTCCTCGCACTCCAACAACGGCGGCAACTGCGTCGAGGTGGCACCCGGCTTCCCCGGGGTGACGCCCGTCCGCGATTCCAAGGACCCCAACGGCCCGGCCCTCCTCTTCCCCTCCGAGGCCTGGACGTCGTTCATCGCCGCGATCCGCCGGGACGAGGTCCTGTCCGCACTCCTCAGGTGATGGCCAAGCAGTGGCGGCAACTTCGTCCCGTTCAGTCTCCTTCACACTGCGGTGGTTCGAGGGGCCATCTTGAGCGGTCATGCGCAACGGTTGTGGGATGACCCGCAAAGCCCGAAAGGAATTCCGATCATGACTGCCCATGTAGACCTGTCCGGCGTTTCCTGGGTCAAGTCCTCCTATTCCAACAACGGCGGCGACTGCGTCGAGGTAGCACCCGGCTTCCCCGGCCTGACGCCCGTCCGCGATTCCAAGGACCCCAACGGCCCCGCCCTCCTCTTCCCCGCCGAGGCCTGGGCGTCGTTCGTCACCGCCGTCCGCAGCGGCGAGTTCGGCGACGTCTGAACCGAAGCCCGCAGCCCGCAGGCCCGGACCCGTGCGCGGTCCGGGCCTGCGGAGTGAGAGCTCGCGGGTACCCCACGGGCGTCACCGTGCTGCTCCCGGACGCCCCGAACCCCGCCGACGCCCGGCCCCCGTCGCGAGCGCGAGCCCGTCGGGCCGGCGCCGGGCCGGCCCGAAACCCCTTGGACGGCACGGCGGCCGGCTTGCTGGAATGGGAGACGGCCGCTGTCGGAGTCGAAGGGGTGCGGCGATGACCGAGATCAGGCTGCACCTTTCGGTGCGCGACCTCACGGACGCGGACCTGCCGTCCTGCGGCTGGGCAGGATCCCCCAAGCATGTGCGCGAGCTCGTCCACCAGATCCGGCGCGCCGAGACGGGCGAGATCGACTACCTGGCGGTCTGCACGCCGGTCGGGCTTCCGGTGGCGGTCGGCGGCATCGACTACACGGTCCGGCCCGGCGCCGGCACCCTCTGGCAACTCGGCGTCCACCCGGCCCTGCAGTCGTGCGGGATCGGCACGCTGTTGATCCGCTCCGCCGAGCAGCGGATCGGCGCCCGGGGCCTGTGCCGTGCCGAACTCGGCGTCGAGGAGGACAACCCGCGCGCCCGCGCCCTCTACGAGCGCCTGGGCTACCGGGCTTTCGGCCGCGAGCTCGACTCGTGGGACGTGGAGGCCGAGGACGGCTCGCTCCAGCGGTACGAGACGATGTGCACGCTGATGCGCAAGGACCTGGCGTGACACCGGACTTCGCGGCGTTCGTCGCCGAGGCGACGGCCGATCGGCCGTCGCCGGGCTCGTCCTCAACGGCTCCCGGGCCCACGACGGCATGAGCACCCGCCACTCCGACCACGACCTCTACGTCGTCCTCGCCGACGACGCGGCGAGCGAGCCGGCTGCGCTCGACGGCTACCGCTCCGCGCGGCCGTGCTGGACGCCTGGGGCGAGGGCCTGCTGCTGATGCGGCCCCACCCGGGCTCCCCCGGGCTCCCCTGACCACCAGCCCTCCTGACCCGGGCGGATGGGTCCGGTCATGGGTCAGTGTCGTGGCGCGATCCACCCGCACACGCGGCGGAGCAGGAAGTCGGCAGGTCCGACTTCCTATGCACAGTGGGGTGTCGATCGAGGCCCGGCAGGGGTCCGCGCACGTCCCGCTCAGCGCCTTCCGCCTCAACGACGACATGATCGTCACGCCACTGCTGCCCCGTAGAGTCGGCCGCCGCGACACTCACGTTCGATCGCTGCCCTGTGCCGGTGTCGCGCGACGGCCTTCGGCGGATCCTGCACTCACCCGGCTACGGTGAACGCCATGACTGTTGTCATCGCGGGCGGCCACGGCAGGGTCGCTCTCCTCATCTCCCGCCTGCTGGCCGACCGCGGCCGGCGGGTCACGGGGCTCATCCGGCGGCCCGAGCAGGCCGCCGCCGTCCGGTCCGCCGGCGCCCGACCGGCGGTGCTGGACCTCGCCACCGCCACCGCCGAACAGTTCACCGAGCACCTCACCGGCGCGCGGGTGGTGCTCTTCGCCGCCGGCGCGGGACTCGGCGACGAGCCCGGCAAGCCCAACCCCGTCGACCACGACGCCATCCTCGCCCTCGCGGACGCAGCCGAACTCGCGGGTGTGCGACGCTTCGTGATGCTCTCCGCCATGGGCGCCGACCCCGCCGCGCGCTACACCGCCGACCCTCTCGTCGAGACCTTTCTCCGGGCCCGGGGCCGCGCCGACGAGAACCTGCTCTCCCGCCGCACACTCGACTGCACCGTCCTTCGGCCCGCATGGTTCCGCGACGGCCCCGGCACCGGCCGGGTCGACCTCAGCGAGCACACCGGCCCCGGTGACATCAGCCGTGCCGACGTCGCCACCGTCCTCGCCGCCCTGCTTGACGCCCCTGCCACCACCCCTCGCGTGCTGGAACTCATCTCCGGTTCCACGCCGATCGCCGAGGCCGTCGGCCGCGTCACCCACCTCCGCGCCGCTCCTTGACGAGGCATCCACGCCGCCGGCTTCGCCGGACCCGGCGGGATTGCCGTCGGTGCGGCCGCCTGTTCCCGGACGGCCGGTTGACGGCCTGCAGTATCGTCCGGATCCGGCAGCGGCGTGCGTTGCATCGGACGCGATGCGGCCCGCACGGGCGTGATGTGTGGACGGTCCCGGCAGTGGAGGTGGCAGGTCATGCCCAGGCGTGACTACGAGGACGACCCGGACGCCCCGAAGGCGAACTCGCTGGTCCCGGCCGCATCCGTCGTCGTGGTCGACGAGGCGGGCCGCGTCCTCCTCCCACGCCGCACCGACAACGGGATGTGGGCCCTGCCCGGCGGCACGATGGACATCGGTGAGTCGCTCGCCGGGTGCGGTATCCGCGAGACGCGCGAGGAGACCGGCCTCGAGGTCGAGATCACCGGCATCGTCGGCACCTACACCGACCCCCGCCATGTCTTCGCCTACGACGACGGCGAGGTCCGCCAGGAGTTCTCCATCTGCCTCCTCGGGCGTCCGGTCGGCGGGGAGCTGCGGGTGTCCGCCGAGTCCCACGAGGTCGCGTGGTTCACCCCGGCCGAAACCGACGGGCTGCCGATGGTGGCGAGCATCCGGAAGCGGCTGACGGACTGGCGCTGCGGGGCGATCCCCGCCGTTCGCTAGTCGCACGGACCGGGAGGGTCCGCCGGGTCGGTCGGTCTAACCTGGCTCCGTGGCAGAGCAATTGAGCACGGTGGTGCTGATGTGCGGTCTTCCCGGAGCGGGCAAGACCACCTACGCGATGGATCTGGTGCGACGCGGTTTCGCCCGGCTGTCGATCGACGAAGTGGTCTGGCAACGACTCGGGCAGCGCGACGCCGGCCTGGTGCTGGAAGCCGAGGCGTTCGACCGGCTCAAGGAAGTGATCCGCCGTGAGCAACGGCAGGAACTGGTCGAGCTGATGCTGGCCGGGCGCGACGTGGTGGTGGACTACAGCTTCTGGAGCCGCGCCGCCCGCGACGACTACAAGGCGCTGATCGAAAGCCACGGTTGCCGCTGGGAACTGGTCCACCTCAAGGCTGACCGGACGACACTGGAGCGCCGCCTCGAAGTTCGAAGCGGCGCAAGGGGTGCCAACGCCGTCACCGTGGATGAGGCGCTGTTCAACCGCTACCTGGCCGACTTCGAGGAACCCAAGGGAGAGGGCGAGCGGGTCGTCATGCAGTCCTTGGGTTGAGGATCTGAAGCCGCTCGGCAGGGATGGGACACCCCGCCCCAGCGGATGCCCTTCTCGCTGCGGATGTTCGCCGGGTTGGTGGAAAACCGCGTGCTTGAAAACCGCGTGACCCTGCCCGTGGCGCCGGTGACACTGACGCCATGACCGCTGCTGCACTGCCTCGACCCCCTCGACCCCCTCGGCTGCTTCGACCGCGTGCCCTCAGGCCCGGAGATCTCGTGGTCATCGCGTCGCTGTCCGGTCCGCTGCCGGCCGCCTACGAGCCCAACGTCGCGCAGACGGTGGTCGTGCTGGAGCGGATGGGATTTCGCGTGCGTCGGGCGCCGCTGCTCGACGGCGGACGCCGCCATTGGTGGAGCGCGGCCACACCGGCGGAGATCGCCGGGGAGCTCAACGGTCTTCTGCGTGATCCCGAGGTGCGCGCGATCGTCGCCAGTGACGGCGGCCAGACGGCGCTCGGCTACCTCGACCTGATCGACGTCGAGGCGATCAGGGCCGACCCCAAGCCGATCCTCGGTTACAGCGACATCTCCCTGCTGCACCTGGTGCTCTACGCGCGCACGGGCCTGGTCGGCTTCCACGCCGACATGGCCGTCCCGGGCTTCGGCGGGCACTGGCAGTCCGCGCCCGTGGCGCGCCAAGCGGAACTCGAGGAGCTCTACTCCCGGCTGCTGACCGGCACGGAGGCGATCGGGGCACTGCCGGCGAGCCCGTCGTGGGAGTGCTGGCGTTCCGGCCGTGTCGAGGGCCGGCTGATCGGCGGGGTGATCAATCGCATCGTGCTGGCACAGGCGACGCCTTTCGCCCTGCCGCTCGAACGGTTCGACGGTGCGGTGCTGTTCTGGGAGGAGATGGGCGGCCTGGCGTCGTACGTGTGGAGCTACCTGCAGGTGATGCGTCACTGCGGCATCCTCGACCGGATCGCCGGCATGGTCGTGGGCGTTCCGCGCGAGATCGGCGGACTCGAGCCCGGCGCGTCCCCGACCCTGCCCGAGATCGTCCTCGACGTCCTCGGCGACCGTGACATCCCGGTCCTGGGCAACGTCGATTTCGGGCATGCCGGCCCGAACCTGCCGATGCCGGTCGGCATCCGCGTGGGCCTCGACGCGCAGCAGCGGACGCTGTCACTGCTCGAACCGGCGGTAGGGCCGCACGCGATGACGGGACCGGTCGGCTGAGCACACCGCCCGCAGTCGTGGCCTACGGGTCTGTGGCCCTAGGGGGTTGGGGCCTTACGGGGCGAAGCCGGTCTCCTGGTCTGCGGCGGCGATCTGGTCGAAGAACCGCTTGTGGACCCAATGGCGTTCGCCGAGGAGGGTCACCTGCCCCCACCGGGCGGAGACCGGACCGAGTCGGGTGTGGCGCGGCATCGTTCCCACCAGGCGCCGGGGGCTGGCACCGCCGGACAGCTTGCTGCTGTCCAACACGTAGATGGCGTCCTGGGTGACCACCACACACCGGTACGTGTTCCAGAGCATGGTCAGGCCGGTGAGGTAGGTGATGATGAAGAACCAGAAGTTCGGTGCGCTCTGGCAGATGAACGCCTGCCGGATCTCACTGCCGGCAGGCAGGAGCGGTGCCGAGCGGCGCACGAGGTCCTGCCGCGGCTCGGATCCGTACCGGCCCGTCTCGTCAACGGCCATGGGCTGCCCCGCCTTCCCTGTCACACATTCCCGCAGATATGCCACCGCACAGGGCTCAACGCGTCCATCACGCGAACAGTGCCGCGAAGGCCGCCCGCACCGGGCGCCGGGGGGCTTTCGCTGCCCGGTCACCGCATGGGGTGGCAGTGGTCACGAACGCCCCTTGTGCGCCTGGTGCTCACGCAGCGTCGATTCCCGCGATGCCTCCGCGGCGCGAGTTCTTCGAGCAACTCGCCGAAGTGTGCGCGAGACCCCGGACAGGGCAGGACGGGAGCAGCCCGCACGGGCCCGGGCAGGCGTCACAACTGGCCCTGCCCGCGCGGCCGCTGTAACGTCACGCTCTGGTCGCTGCCGGCCCGACGACGTTGCCCTCCCTACCCCCAGTGGCAACGCTGCAGGCAGGACCGCTGCCAGAGCGGCATCTGCTCACTGGGGTCGACAACAGGCCTGGCCCGGACCTGACGGGGCATCACCCCTGGCTCGCCGGAACCCAGGCGGCCAGTTCGTTCCCGCCGGGCTCACGGAAGTGGAAGCGCCGCCCGCCAGGAAAATCGAACGCCTCGACCGTGACCGTGCCGCCCGCCTCGATCACGGCTTGCCGTGTCGCATCGAGGTCGTCGACCTGGATCACAGCCAACGGCGCGGCGGGGCCTCGGAGCGGTCCTGCTGAAAGCCGAGGCTGACGCCGTTGCCGCAATCCACGTCCAGGTACTGGGGGCCATACGCAGTCGCGGACCATCCGAAGGCCGCTTGGAGGAACTGGGCCGACCGTACGGCCGAGGACGTCGGAAACTCGACCATCGTGAAGCTGCTCATGAGGGACACCATAGGTCTGTGACCGCAGGCCGCCGCCACGTCGCGGACGAAGATTCCGCCGCTAAGGGACGAAGGTCGTGCCCGGCTTCTGCTTCAGGCTCTGCAGGCACAGGGTGTACTTGTCGCTGCCCCGCTTGTAGACGAAGTAGCCGTCGGCGGCGGGGAAGGACTCGCGGCACACGTTCTCGCCGTCGTTGGTGTCGTCCTTGCGGCCCACGACGCGGGCCTCGGCCTTCGGGTCGGAGCAGGGGACGACCTGGACGTCGGGGTTGTTGTCGATCATGCCGGGCAGGACGATCGGGTTGCTGTTGTGGATGCAGTCGCCGGTCTTGGCGAACTCGGGGTCGCCCTTCTCCACGAGGACGATCAGCGAGACCAGGACCACCGGGATGAGCACGCCGAGGATCGTGGGCCGCAGGTACGCCGGCTTGCCGGGGTCCGCCGGTGGGCGGGGCGCGCCGGGCAGCGGCTCGGGCAGCTTGTTGACCTTCAGGCGCTGCGGGATGTTGAGGAGCATGACGATGGGGTTGACGATCATCGAGGGGATGCCCCACCAGCCCTGCCAGAGGCTGTCGGAGGTCATGTCGCGGTGTGCGGCGATGCCGCAGGTGCGGCAGTACGGCCCCCGGCGCTTGAGGTACCTCAGGACCACGATGAAGCCCTGGTGCCCGCGGAAGGTCGCGTCCACGGCCGGGACGGAGCCGCAGTACTGGCAGCTGAGCTCTCCCTCGCCGTAGCCGGGCAGGTCCGGGGCCGCGGCATGGGAGTCAGGGGCGGCGTCGGAGGCGGGCGCGTCGGAGGCGGGCGCGGCGGGCGCGTCGGAGGCGGGCGCGGCGGGCTGAGTGGAAATGGTGGATCCCCCGTGACGATCAAGAGTATGTGCGCCCGAAACCTACCGTTGCTCGAACGCCGGGACGGGCGATCGGAGGCTCCGGGGGTCGAAAGGTCGCCAAACCGTGATCACGCATCGGCCGTCCGCCGCCGGAGTCCGCCGGGCACGAAAAAATGTGGACCGGGGGCCCTCGCGCGGCGTGGCCCTCACGCCACTCATCGAGGCAGGGACCGCGGCCGCGAGCGGGACCACCCTCACCTTCTGGCGCGACGCCGACATCTTCCGGGGCGCCGAGTACTCGTTCGACGCGCTGGCGGACCGGTTCAGGGAACTGGCGCTGCTCAACCGGGCCTTGGACATCTCACTGACCGACGAACGCCACCCGGGCGACAGTCGGTCGGTGCGCTTCCGCTTCCCCGGCGGGCCGCGGGACTTCGTCGCCCTCCTCGACGCCCCGGATCCGGCGCCCGCACCCGCGGACACGGAAACGGACACGGAAACGGACACGATCGCCGTCGATGGCGAGGACCCGCGGATGGCGGGGGCGGTGGAGGTGGCCCTGCGCTGGCGCGGCGCCGGTGAGGAGCGGATCCGCAGCTTCGTCAACAGTTGGCCCATCGCCGGTGGCTCGCACGTGGTCGGCTTCCGCGACGGGGTGGCGGCCGCGGTCACCGCCTACGCGAGGAAGCGGGGCCTGCTGGCCGCGACGGACCCCGACCTCACCGCCGAGCAGGTCGGGGCGGGCCTGACGGCGGTCGTGTCGGTGAAGCTCGACGCTCCCGAGTTCGAGGGCTCCAGGCGCGACTGGCTGGGCAACGCCGCCGTGCGCGCCTGTGTCGCCCAGGCCGTCCGGGACGGCCTGGGCACCTGGCTGGAGGCGCACCCGGAGCAGGCCGCCGCCACCGCCGGCCGCCTCGTGCGGGGCGCCTGAGCACCCCGGGCCCGCCAGCCGTCGGCTACAGCTTCGCCGACGCGAAGGTGTCGCACTGGCCGAGGTCGCCGCTGCGGTAGCCGGTGGTGAACCAGGCCTTGCGCTGCTCGGAGGAGCCGTGCGTCCACGCCTCCGGGTTGATCCGGCCGGTGGCCTGCTTCTGGATGCGGTCGTCGCCGACGGCGGCGGCCGCGTCCAGGCCCTGGGCGATGTCCTGGTCGGTGAGGGAGGCGATCAGCGGGCGGCCGGTGGAGGGCTGCGGGGTGGTGGTGGCGTGGTGCGCCCACACCCCGGCGTAGCAGTCGGCCTGCAGTTCCAGGCGCACCGAGCCGCTGCTCGCGCCCTGGCGGTCGTTGCCGACCTTCTGCATGGCGCCGGTGAGGGTCTGGATGTGGTGGCCGTACTCGTGCGCGACGACGTACGACTCGGCGAACGGGCCGCCCTTGGCGCCGAAGCGGGAGGAGAGCTCGTTGAAGAAGCCGAGGTCGACGTAGGCCTTCTTGTCGCCGGGGCAGTAGAACGGGCCCACCGCCGAGGTCGCCGCCCCGCAGGCGGTGGAGACCTGGTTGGTGAACAGCACCGTCTCGGCGTTCTTGTACGGGAGGTTGGTGCGGCGCGGCAGTTCGGTGCGCCAGAAGTCCTGCAGGCTGTTGGTGACCGCCACGATCCGGCAGTCCTGGCGCTTGTTGGCGTCCGCGCCGGTCTTGCAGGCCTGCTGCGCCTCGCCGGCGGTGCGCGCGCCGGAGGAGGAGGCGGTGGAGCCGCTGCCGGAGGACAGGCCCAGCAGCTGCGGGTCGACGCCGAGGACGACCGCGAACAGCACCGCGATCAGGCCCACGGCCCCGCCGCCGATGGCGACCTTCCCGCCGGGGATGCCGCGCCGGTCGTCCACCTGCGAGGTGTCGAGGTCGCCCTGGTCGTCGAACTGCATTGCCTCTGCCTGCCCGCTTCTGTCGCTCGGTCGGTCGGTTGCCCGGTTACTTCTGTCTGCCTGGTGGCGGTCTGTGCCGTGGCGGCTGGCCCAGCCTACGGTCAGCGGCGCCCGGAGCGCCGGTGACCGGGGCCCGGCCCTGCCAGCGCGGGCAGGGCCGGGCAGCGGCCTCGGCAGGTTCAGCCGGCGGACGCGGGCGGTGCGGGCGGCGCGGGCGGCGCGGGCGGCGCGGGCGCGTACCCGGCCGGGCGGGTGGTGAAGGTGCCGCGTCCGTGGGTGCGGCCGCGCAGGCGGCTCGCGTAGCCGAACAGTTCGGCCAGCGGCACCAGGGCACTCACCCCTGCCTGTGGAGCGCAGGTAAGACGGGCACCCGTGCCCGCGCAGCGCCGTGAAGCAGGAACCCACCGAGACGGTCAGCCGACCGTGGTAGGAATCCCGGTCCTTTAAGGCCGGGAGGACGTCAAGAACGCGATGCGGGGCACGCCGCGGCGTTCGGCCTGGCGCCAGACGGACTCGCTCTGCGGCTCGACGCCGGCGACCGCGTCGAACACCGCGACCGCGCCGTCCAGGACGCGCAGCGAGCGTTCGACCTCGTCGGCGAAGTCGACGTGGCCGGGGGTGTCGATGAGGTTGATCCGGTGTCCGGCCCAGGCGCAGCTGACGGCGGCGGCGAAGATGGTGATGCCGCGGTCGCGTTCCTGGGGGTCGAAGTCGGTGACGGTGGTGCCGTCGTGGACTTCGCCGCGCTTGTGGGTGGTGCCGGTGAGGTAGAGGATCCGCTCGGTGACGGTGGTCTTGCCGGCGTCGACGTGGGCGAGGATGCCGAGGTTGCGGACGGCGGCGATGTTGGTGGTGACGGTCGCGCTGGTGGTGGTGTCGGTGCGCATGGCCCGGGTGCCTTTCGAGGCGGTTCCTACGGGGTGGGCGCGCGATTAGGCAGTACCGATGACTGACAGGCCGTCAGGTGCGTGGCGGTGGAAGGCCGCTGTGGGCGGACGGCGCCAGGGATCAGACGGTGGCGGCACTGCTCCGGTGCCGGCCGCGCAGCGGGCACCGGGAGGACGTGGACACCAGGCTCACCTCGTACCGGGACGCGGGAGAGGGGGCGGCGGCGTTCTGCTTCGGCACGGCCGGTCCCCCCTCTCCCACTCGATGTCGTCACGGTCGTATCGCGGTCGCATCGCGGCCGTATCGCGGCCGTATCGCGGCCGTCGCGTGTCGGGGCGCGGCCGACGTGGCGAGGCCCCGGCGGGGCGACGGGTTTTGGCGCCCGCCCGGCCCGGCGCCTTCGGGCACCGGGCCGGACCGGCTCTACGGGTTGCCAGCTTCAGGTCTTGTCTGACCCGGACGACACCGGACCACGCGACGGCGGCTTTCCTCGCCTCCTCCCGGCTACGGATTCCTCAGACGCCTCGGTGACCGAACCAGGAGTTTCGCTTCGCTCTGGTCGGCATGCATTTGTGGCCACCTCGCCGGATGTCAATCCGATGAGGTGGCCACGCTGAGCGAATGGTCACGCTGTCAGAGCTTTGCGACTGGGATCACGGGACGTTCGGCGTGATGCCGAGTCGGCTGGGGCTCGCTACCGCGGTCCTTGCTTATGTTGTGCTTCGCACGGAAGGGGTCCACTTCTGGGCGGCGGTGCCGTTGCAGTCAAACAGCTCGAGTCGGGTGCCGTTGGCTGTGGTGGCTCCGGGGAGGTCGACGCACCGACCGGAGGCGGGGTTGTAGATGCTGCCGTCGGCCCTCGGGAGGAAGGACTGGTTCGGCCAGGCGTTGCCGCAGGTCCAGAGTTCCAGCGGGGTGCCGTTGTCCGTACCGCCTCCGCTGGCGTCGAGGCATCCGCCGAGGTAGCGGATGGTCCCGTCGGGCTCGAAGGTCCACTGGGAGTTGGTGGGGTTGCAGTCCATCAGTTGGACCGCTGTGCCGGGTGCTGATGTGGCGCCGTTGGCGTCGATGCACTTGGCGGTCTGGGCGGTGTAGGTGATGGGGCTGTTCTCGGCGAAGGTGCTCAGGACCGCGGTCGGTCCGGTGGTCCAAGTGTAGTAGGGGTCGCTGGTGGTCGGATGACCGGTCCAGATCTGGATGATGCCGTTGGGGGTCATGCTCCACAGGGTGGGGGATCCGCTGCCGGTGAGGTCGCCGTCGGAGCCGATGACGGGCCAGTTGGCGGTGGTGACGCCGTAGCCGATCTTGGTTTCGGTGGCGATGCCGGTGAGGGTCGGGTAGTTGGTGTTGCGCCCGAAGGGGCCGGTGACGGTGATGGTTCCGGTGGTGAAGGTGTAGCCGCGAAGGTCGCCGTTGCTCTGATTGCGTGCCCACAAGCCGGGGTGGCCCTGGCCTGCCCAGTCGCCGGGGGAGATGAGATCCCAGCCCTTCAAGTCGGGACCAGCGAGTTTGGTGGGCGATCCGAAGGTGCCGTCGCCGATGGCGGGATAGAACCAGAGGGCGCCGGTGCCGTCCGGGCTGGTCTCGACGGTGAACAGGCCGGTGCGGTTCTGGAACTTCTTGCCGGTGTCGAGGTTGCTGGTGCTGGGATCGCCGCTGGCGGCGATCTGCAGTGCGGTGGACCAGTCGGCGGCGTTGTAGCCGGTGCAGTCGGTCAGCTTCGGGTCACACCCAGGCTTGGCCAGAGTGTACTTGGAGTCGAAGGCTCCGGTCACACCGGTGTTGCCTGGGTTCTTGTAGAAGTAGAGGTTCTGGTCTCCGTCCTTGTGGACGATGAGGTCGTCGACATTGTTGCCGCCGCGCAGGCTGCCGCGGTGGGTGATGCGGTAGTTGCCCCACGAGTCCCGGCCGGGGGAGTCGGCCTTCGGGGCGGCAAGCGGGGCCGTGGGGGCGGTGGCAGGGATGCTGTAGGCGCGCAGGTCGCCGTTCGGGTCGGCGGTGACGATGTCGGGCAGGGCGTCGCCGCTGACGTCGCCGAAGGTGGGTGCCGGGCTGTTGGGGTTCCAGGGGGCGTAAAAGGCGTACTGCGCGACGGGTGAGAGGTTGCCGGCGTTGTCCTCGGCCTGAACGTAGAGGACGTTGGTGCCCCAGCGTCCGGTGGTCACGGTGATCTGACCGGTGGGCATGGAGCTGCCGCATTGCCAGGTGGCATCGACGAGTTGGGGGTCGAAGCTCCAGCGCAGGCAGACCACACCGGAGGAGTAGCCGCCACTGGGGGCGGGGTCGTTCGCGGTGAAGGGGACGCCGCCGCTCTGACCGGCGTAGATCTGGGGGATCTGTCCGTTGCCGCTGGGCGGGAACTGCTTGCTCGTGTCGCCGACCGTGCTCGGGAAGGTGAGGGTCGGAGGGGTCATGTCGACCTTGAAGTAGCAGGCCGGGGTGGAGGCGGACCAGGGGACGCCGTCCAGGCCGTCGGTGGCCATGATGCCGTAGCCGTAGGCGTGGCCGTCCTGGATGACGTTCGCGGGGACCTGGAAGCTGGTGACGCCGCCGCTGTTGACGAAGGCGGTATCCCCCGTCGCGACGTCGGGAACGCCGGGCAGGCTGTAGTCCCAGATGTGATCCCAGGTCTTGACCTGAGCCTGGGCGTTGCTGGTGACGGTGGCGTTGAGCCAGACGGCGTTGTTCTGGGCGGAGCCAGCGCCGAGCCACGCCCAGTTGTCGGCGTTGCCGTCACCGCAGGACTGGTTGGCCCCGCCGGGAACCACGCTCGTCGGGGCTGGCCACACCGCCGGGTTCGTCGGGGTGTTGGGCACTCGGTCGTACGTCACGGACAGCGCCGGCTGGTAGGTGAATCGCTTGAAGGCGTACTGGTTGCTCTCGTCGCCATAGAGTCCGAAGGTCAGCTGCCCGTAGTTGACGTACTGCTGCATCGCCCCGGTGATGTCGAAACTGAACGGCACGTTGTCGTGACACGGGTTCCTGCCCGAACCACCTACCCAGGCTGTATCGCCGAGTGGCCCGCTGTTCTGGGAGGGCTGGTTGGACCAGTGGGTGCCGTTCGCGATCGGCCCGGTGACGTACAACTTCAGCGGGTAAGTCTGGGTGCAGGACCAGTCGGCGGAGACGTACTCCTGCATGGTCATTGTCGCCGAGTGGATGACCGCCCCGCCGAGCGCCGTAATGTCGAACTGGTAAAAGCTGCGCTCGACATCGGCCGGGGAGCAGCTGCCGCCGTTGGGGTAGGTGCCGCACTTGCCGACGCCAGGGTGATCCGCGTCGCCGCTGCCTTGGCGCATCCAGTTGTTCGAGCCGTCGTGGGAGGATTGGACCCAGGTCCAGGAGTTGCCCCACTGGGTCCAGGGCAGGTAGTCGGGGTCGATGTAGTACGGGGCTGTGCCGTGGGCCAGGAGATCCTGGTCCGGGGTGAGGTCAATGCCGGTGTTGTCGGCCTTGACCGGCATGATGGCGACCTTGGAGGCCGTCCCGGGGCCGGCGTCGGAGCCTGCTGCAAAAGCCTGGTTCGCGTCCGTCGGTGTGGGAGCGGGCGCGTCCATTGAGGCCGTTCTGAAGGTCAGGGCGGTCTTCGTCACGGTCGCGGGCGCGTTCGCCGCGGGTGCGGTGGTGCTGTCCCACATCTGTGGCGTGCGAGAGACCCAGCGGGGCTTGCCGTCGGCGCCGACGACGGTGACGTTGCCGTGCTCGTCACTCTTGACGCTGACGCCGTCGAGGGTGGTCCCGAAGTGCAGGTTCTTCAGCGCCGGGTTGGCCGCCGCGGCCTGGGTCTTGACCACTAGGACAGTGCTGAGCCCGCCGAGCTTGGTGGCGGTGACCTTCAGGTCGATGTCGGGCGCGACGGACGGGTAGATCAGGCTGTCACCGCTGACGGTCGGCGCGGGCAGAGCGAACGGGGCGGACAGCGCGAGCTTCTTCCCGTCCGAACTGGTCATGGTCGCCAGCGGCCCATTTCCGCCCTTGGACAAGGCCACCTGCCTTGCCGCGGACTTGGGCGAGAAGGAGCCGTCCGGGTTGGCCACCAGGGTGGCGTCCAGGCCCTGCCAGACACCGTTGCGGCGCACACTCTGCTGCTCCAGGTGACTGGTGAGCGCGAGGTGGCCTTCGGGGGTAGCGACGGTCTCGCTGTACTCGGTCGTGAGCGAGTCGACCGGGACGTTCTTTTGTGTGGCCTTGGCCTGGGCGATGGCCTGGGCGGTCGCACTGGCCGGCGGACGCTCCTGCATCTTCTGAGCGGTCGCGGCGTCGATCGTGGCCTGCGACGGTACCGACGGCGCGTCGGCGGCTTGCGCACTGAGACCTGAGAGGCCGGTGGTGAGCGCGAGTACGGCTGTTGCGGTCAATGTCCTGAGTGGCACACCGTTGTAGCGGCGCTTTCTGTTCAAAACGGGAATCTCCCCCCAAAGAACGCGGTGAACCTGTGTAGGCACAGGCCAGAGGCACGGTAGGGGGATGCACTGACATCGGCCAGTTCAAGTTCGGTGGTGAAGTCCAGGCTTGATGCGAAATGGCCGCTTCGTGCACCTCCGTGATAATCCTCACCACCGAAGCTGCCTTGACTGTCCGTCATCAAATGCCGCTAGCATTCGCCAGTTCGGATGCAGGACGCGCCTCCCGTATTCGGGGGGCCCAATGCTTGGGGGATATAAGAGAGTGCCATTTATACAACGATCAGACTCCGAGAGGGCAAAGGGCAGGAGGGGGAGACTACGCGGACGACTCGCGGCCGTAACGACGGCCGCTGTCCTCGGGTCTCTGCTCGCGCCCCTGCCGATCGCGGCTGCTACTGACGGGCCGGACTACTCGCGCAAGTGGTCGCCGCCGAACACCGCACTGCCGAAGACGCCTTCCGTAGCGGGGCAGAACACGGCACCGGTGGCGGCGGCGAAGCCGGAGCACCCGGTGCCGCCGGTCTGGATCCCGCCGAAGGACCCGAAGCCGGTCCCCGGTGGCCGCATTTCGGTGACGCTCGGCTCCGCGCCCGAGGCCCACCCGCTGGGTGACGGTGAGAAGGCGAAGGCCGGCGCGGAGGCCAAGGCCTCGGGCCTGCCGGTCACCCTCGCGCCGCTGGCCGGCTCGTCAGCCGCGGGCCAGACGATCCAGGTCGAGATGGCCGACGCCAAGGCCTCGGCGATCGCCGGGATTCCCGGCGTGGCGGTGACCCTCACCCGGCCGGGCACCGGTGATGCCGCACCCGTGCGCCTGGGCGTCGACGCCTCCAGCTTGGAGGCCTCGTTCGGGGCTAACTGGGCGGCCCGGGCCCACCTGGTCGTCCTGCCGGAGTGCGCGACGACGACTCCGCAGAACGCCGACTGCCGCAAGCAGACGCCCCTGGAGTCGCACTACGACCCGGCGACGAAGAAGCTCGTCGCCGACGTCCCGCTGACTGGAACGGACACGGACAAGGCCTCGACCGCTCCGGCGACCAAGACCGCCACCGATGCCGCCCCGAAGGCGGCTCGTGCCCTGTATGCGGACTCCACCACCACCTCGACCACGGTCGGCGTCGTGTCCGGAGCGTCCAGCGGAGCCGGAACCTACACGGCGACCAGCCTGAATCCCTCGCAGGCGTGGACCGCCGGCGGCTCCTCCGGTGCGTTCACCTACGACTATCCGATCCAGACCCCAGCGACGCTCGGCGGGACGGCCCCGAAACTGGCGCTGTCCTACGACTCTTCCTCGGTAGACGGCAAGACCTCCTCGACAAACTCCCAGGCTTCCTGGATCGGCGACGGCTGGGACTACAGCCCCGGCTTCGTTGAGCGTTCGTTCAAGCCGTGTTCACTGGACGGCATCGCCGGCTCCGGTGACCAGTGCTGGACCGGCGCCAACATGATCCTCTCCCTGGGCAGCCACTCGGGACAGCTGGTGCCCGACGACGCCTCGTGCCGGTCCGATGCCCCCGTCTCGATGGAGCAGTCCAGCTGCACGTGGCGGATCAAGAACGACGACGGCACCAAGGTGCAGTTCCTGACCGGCGCGACCAATGGCACGTGGAACGGCGCCTACATCAAGGTCACCGACACCGGTGGGACGGTGTCTTACTTCGGCCTGAATCACGTGCCGGACGCGAACGGCAACCCGACCACGCTCGGGGCGGACAGTAACTCGGCGTGGACCTCGCCGGTCTACTCTCCCAACAGCGGCGACCCGTGCTACGACCCCGCCAAGGGCAAGGGCTCGTGGTGCCAGATGGCCTGGCGTTGGAACCTCGACTTCGTCGTGGACCCGCACGGCAACCTGATCACCTACACGTACGCCCCCGAGACGAACTACTACTCCCGCGGAGGCGGCCAGAACAACGGCAACGGCACCAGCACCGTCTACACCCGGGCCGGTGTGCCCTCCACGATCGGCTACGGCCAGCTCCTCTCGGACCAGCTGAACAACAACGGCGCTTACAACCCCGCCGCGAAGGTGATCTTCAACGCCTCCGAGCGGTGCGTCACCTCCACCGCGGCCTGCGACCCGTCCCAGCGCAGCTCTGCCAACGCGGCGAACTGGCCCGACGTTCCGCTGGACCAACAGTGCGACACCACCAGCCCGTGCACCAACTATGGCCCGACGTTCTGGACCACCAAGTGGCTGGCCTCCGTCGCCACCCAGGTCCGGATCAACGGCGCCTACCAGACGGTCGACTCGTACGCGCTCAACCACACGTTCATCAACGTGCAGAACGCTACCGAGAACACCCAGGTGCCCTGGCTCGCCTCCGTCCAGCGCACCGGCCAGGACCCCCAGGCCTCTGGCGGTCAGATCACCCTGCCCCTGGTGTCCTTCACCGCGCAGCTGCTGCCCAATCGCGTGGACGGTACCAACCTCGTGCCCGCGCCGCCGGCCTACAACCGGCCCCGGATCCAGCTGGTCACCACCGAGACCGGCAGCACCATCGGCGTTAACTACCTCCTTGCCGACTGCTCACGGGCGAACAAAGTCATGCCCGCCTCCGCCGACAGCGACACGCGGTCCTGTTACAACGTCAAGTGGACCCCGCCCGGCTCCATCGCGGGAGCGGCGCCGGTGGACGACTGGTTCCTGAAATACCCGGTCACCAGCATCACCCTGAACCCGGCCACCCCGGGTTCGATTCCCATGGTGACCAACTACAAGTATGGCAAAGCGGCCTGGCACCGGAACACCTCCGCCCTGACCGACGACAAGAACCGGACCTGGGACCAGTTCCGCGGCTACGCCTCCATCACCGAGATATCTGGCAGTGGCAACGACGGGCCGCAGTCGAAGAAGTCAACCACCTTCTACCAGGGTATGGACGGTGACCTGCTGGCCAACGGCAGCATTCGCAGCGTCCCCCCGGTCGCAGGCCCGATGGGCGGAGGAGCTACCGACTCCGACTGGCTCTCCGGCCAGAACCGTGAGAGCGACATCTACACCAGTGCGGACCCCGCCGGCAGCATCGTCGGTTACACGGTGAGCTCCTTCAGCGGCGGACCGGTCACCACCGCCACCCACAGCCAGGGCAAGAACCTGCCCGCACTTCTCGCCCAGTACACGGCCACCAGCATCGTGCGCACGAGTAAAGCCCTCAAGGCCGACGGGACTTGGCAGACCAACAGCACCACCACCAATACCGATCCCTCCCACGGGAACCGCATCACAACTTCGCTGGACAGCGCCGACGGCCTGCCCGACATCTGTACCCGCGCTGGGTATGCCGGAACAGATCCGCAGATCCTGGAGGTACCGTCCGAGTCGGTCGTGGTCTCCGGTCAGAACGCCTGCACCGCGCCGGCAACAGCCACCAACACGATCTCCTGGACACGGACCCTGTACGACGGACGGGACTTCGGACAGCTCGGAACGGCACACGACCCCACCGGCACACTGACCCTCGACCACTTCGACGCCACCGGAACCCCGCAGTTCAGCGCGGCCAGCGCAACGTACGACAGCTACGGGCGCATCACGAGCGCGACCGACCCCAACGCCACCGACAGCGCCCACCCAGGCGGTGCTGTCGTCACCACCACATATGCGGCGCCCAATGCGGGCGAACTGCCCAACGGTGTCACCATCACCAGCCCCGCACCCGCAGGTGCGAGCGACGCGGCCACCGGCCGGGCCACTACCACCACGTACGACAGTGCGCGTTCACTGCCGCTCACGGCAACCGACCCCAACGGCCGCACGACCACCGAGGCCTACGACGCACTCGGTCGGCTGACCGGTGTATGGCTACCGGGACGGGACACCAAGGCCAGCGCCAACAAGACCTTTGCCTACACGCTCCCAGGCGTGGTCAACAATGCTGCCGTGCCTCCCACCGTGGTCAGTTCGGACCTGCTCAAGGACGGCCACTACGCCGTCAAGATTGACATCATGGACGGCGAGGGACGGATCGTTCAGTCCCAGGCGACCCCGGCACTCTCCGCCTACACGGGCCGGCTCATCACCGACGCCGTGTACGACTCGCAGGGACGCGTCACCAGGGCCAACAGCCCCTGGTACAACAACGACGCGGCGCCCAGCACCACACTGTTCCAGACCACCACCAACAAGGTGCCGACGCAGACCTACAACGTCTACGACGGCCTCGGCCGCCCGGTGACCCAGCAGTTCGTCGCCTATGGCGTAACGCAGGCCACGACCACCACCGCCTATCCCGGCACCGACCGCGTCGACGTCACGCCCCCTGCAGGCGCCACACCGACCTCGACCATCACCGACGCACGCGGCCACAACACCCAGCTGTGGCAGTACAAAACCGCGACGGCCACCGGGAACCCGGCCGACGCGGATGTGACCTCCTACACGTACACGGTCGACGGCCACCTTGCCGCGCAGAATGACGCGGCGGGCAACACCTGGACGCACGGCTACGACCTGCGCGGCCGAGAGACCACAGCGTCCGACCCGGACACCGGCACCACGACCAAGACCTACGACAGCGAAGGCCACGTGGCCTCCGCTACCGACGCGCGTGGGCAGACCATCTCCTACGCTTACGACCTGCTCGGTCGTGTGACCGGTACGTTCTCCGGATCGGTCAGCCAAGACCACCAGCTGACCGGCTTTACCTACGACACCGTTGTTAAGGGCAAGCCCGCCACGTCGACGCGCTACACCAACGGCGCCTCCGGAATCGCCTACACCAACTCCATCCTGGCGTACGACACCACCTACCACCCGACCACGACCACCATCACGATCCCGGGCACCGAGATCGGCCAGGGCACCACCCCCTTCACCTACACCTACCAGGCAATCTACGACCCCATCACCGGCGCACTGACCGACGACGACCGCTCAGCCGTGGGGGACATCCCCGAGGAATCCCTCACTTACCACTACGACAACAACGGCCCGCTGAGCGACTTCGGCGCATACGGGGGAGCCACCTACGACCTGTCCTCGGACTGGGACGCCTACGGCCGCAACATCCGCTCCACCATGAACCCGTGGGGCACCCAGGTCGTCGTCACCAATACCTACGACGAGTCCACCGGCCGCCAGCTGTCCCAGTTCGTCGACAAGCAGACCGCCGCAAGCGGGGCGGTCCAGCAGCTCACCTACACCTACAACGCAGCCGGGCAGATGACGGCGATCCGGAACATCCCGGACAACACCCCGTCCTCCACCGACCTCCAGTGTTTCGCCTACGACTACCTCGGCCGGCTCACCAACGCCTGGACGGACACCGGTGCCCTCACCCAGGCTGCTCAGCCCAGCGTCGGAGGCATCGGTGCCTGCGCCAACTCCACTCCCACCAGCGGTGCTCAGGCACCCATGAAGACCACGGTTGGCGGCCCCGCCGCGTACTGGCAGAGCTACGGCTACGATCTCACCGGCAACCGCACCCAGCTCATCCAACACGCCCCCTCCGGTGACAGCACCAAGGACACCACCACCTACCAGACCTTCCCGGCAACCGGGAAGGTGAACACGCCGACTACCGGGCCCAACACCGGCGGAGGAACCGGCGGCCCGCACGCCCTGTCATCCTCTGCCACGACCTCCCCGGGCGGAGTCAGCTCGACCAACCTCCAGTACGACGCCGTCGGCAACACGACGTCCATCACTGACGCCTCCGGCACCACCAGCCTCACCTGGGACAGCGAAAACAGGCTCGCCTCCTCCGTCAAGACCGGGAATGCGGGGCCGACAACCTACCTCTACGACGCTGCGGGCAACCAGCTCATCCGCCGCGACCCGGGCAAAACCACCATCACGCTCGGCAACGACGAACTGGTCTACGACACAACAACCAGCCCCAGCCTCACAGGAGTCCGCTACTACCCGATCCCCGGTGGCATCACTCTGGTCCGCCAGGGCGGCCAATCGACTTACCAGATCTCCGACCACCACGGCACCGGCACCCTCGCCATCGACGGCACCACCCTGAGCGAAACCCGTCGCCCGACCGACCCGTTCGGCAACCCCCGCGGCACCCAGCCCACCACCTGGGCAGGCGACCACGGCTTCGTCGGCGGCGCCAAGGACGACACCACCGGCCTCACTAACCTCGGCGCCCGCGAATACCAACCCGCCACTGGTCGCTTCCTCAATCCCGACCCCGTCATCGACCTCGCGTCCCCACAACAGTGGAACGCCTACGCCTACAGCAACAACGACCCCGTCAACCTCGCAGACCCGTCCGGATTGCACCCCGACGGCACCTGCGGCGGATTCGCCACATGCCGGACCACCGACCCCGCCAGCGGCGCGTCCCAAATCGTTCAGGAAACCTGGACCTCCGACAACGGCAGCTGGAACGTCGACATCCAGAAGTACACGCCGACCCCGGCACCTCCGGCACCCAAGCCGGCACCCAAATCTGCCATATCGGCCGACGTGCTCAGCAAGATCCCGAAGGACCGCGTAGACAACTTCAAAGAAGCGGTCCATATGGTCATGAAGGAGGACCCGGACACCTGGAACGTTCCCGGATCACCCGCCTACCAGGCCCTTGAAGAGAGGGCGAGGCACATGATCCTCGGAGACCTCACCCTCAAGGAACTGTGGGACGGGTCGAAGAAGATGCTCACGGAGATGACCGTTCAGTTGATCGGCGCCGCCGTGTGTGCCGGAACTGAGGGCATGGGTTGCCTCATCCTGGTGAGCGCAGAGGCTGCCGGGCTTGGTCAATGCGTGGAGGACTGCCAAAACGCACAGAAGTTGGCCCTCGCCGAGATCGAGGGGGCTGCCGCGGCGTACGTCGGGGGCAAGATCGGCGGTGGAACCGGCGGCTGCAGCTTCTCCCCGGAGACCCAGGTTCTGCTGGGCGACGGAAGCACCAAGGACATTGCGGATGTCAGGCCGGGCGACGAGGTCCAGACTGGCGACCCAACCGATGGAACTCCAGCCAGCAGCAACACGGTCCGCGCACTGTGGATCAACCATGACGAGAACCTTCTCGACGTCACGGTCTCGGACGCACAAGGCAAGAAGGCCGTTCTTCACACCACGGCAAACCATCCGTTCTGGGACGACACGGAGCATGCCTGGGTGGCAGCAGGCGACCTAACACCCGGCCACAGTCTGTCAACGCCCGATCGAACGGCAGCGACCGTCGAGAACGTGAGCCCGGAGGCCGGTGCTGCCGACCGCTTCAACCTCACTGTTGACGACCATCACACGTACTATGTACTGGCCGGGAATACGCCGGTGCTCGTTCATAACACTGGACCGGGCTGTGGACTGCTTGAGGGTGAGCGGGATTACGACGTGTATCACCCAACGACCGGAAATAGGATCACCGATATTGATCACGTCGGCGGGGGTGTGCTCTGGGAAGAGAAGAGCGCACTATATGGCGACGACGCATGGATTTCGAAGCAGATTGACGGGAAGCTGAAGAAGTACATCGAGGCTCGCCAGTACATGCCTGGATATGAAAATGCTCCCATCGGTTTCCGGCTGACTAATCCTTCGATTGATCCTCGCTTCCGATCTGCACTTGAATCACACATTGATAATCTGCGGCAGGCGAATCCTGGTGTGGATATCAGGCTGGAGTTCGCTCAATGAGCTACTATTTCGAGGTTTCCGGCGAAACCGTATGGGATCCCTCTCTCCGGATTGGAAAGTGGTACCTGTCTTTCGCGGAGGCTGCAGCTGAGCTGGTCCAGCGCCCGACTGGGTTGACGCCGTCGGATGATGATACGTGCACTGTGAACGTGCAGGTATTTCGGCAGTTCGTCGATGGCTTGCTCGAATGCTATGCCTCGACGCGACACCCAGTTCAGCATGGCCTAATGCGCGGTGTGCTACTCACATCCCTCGTCATATTGGAGCGCGGAGGGGTTGTGATTGCCCCGAAGTCCGAGCGGGAAGCCTCCCTTCTGGGGGAAGTGGAAATCTTCGCATGCTCGATGTAGGAGCAAATCGGATAGCTCTCGACGTGATCGAGCGATAGACCGATGGATGACGCGAAATGAGGGGCGAGGTAGGAATTGGCGGGCCGTTTTCTGGCGATTCTTACGGGCGACTTGCCAGCCCTCGCGCGCCGAGCCATCTTAAGTTGAAGCTGGAATAGTTAAATCCCCCGCCGGAACGGATTCCGGCGGGGGATTTGCCGTCTTGACGGCAGTAGTTGACGGCAACGTCAGCGGACGGGTGCTGCACAAAGCGGCGGGCCGTCGCCGTCGTCGGGCCGGGTGGCGGGGTCGCGCAGGGCGTTGCCGAGGAGGTCGATGGCGTCGCGCTGGAGGCGGAGCCGGACGTGGGCGTACACCGTCGCGGTCACCCCGATGTGGGCATGGCCCAAAAGTTCCTTGATGACGACGAGTTCGACGCCCTGCTCCAGGAGGAGGGTCGCCGCCGAGTGTCGGAGGTCGTGGGTGCGCCGTGAGGCGCTGTGGTTCGAGTGGAGGTGAGAGACCTTCGCCGCTGATCCTGTCGCAGCAGGGCGGTGGAGCTGAGGGCAGCCGGATCCGGGTGACGCCGGGGAGGGTGGGAGCGGCCCTGACAAAGCCGGGACGGGCCAGTACTGCCAGATGGTTCGGGTCCGGCGAGCGGGACGGAGAGGAGTACGCGAGGAACCGGCGTGTGACACCCCCTTTATGCGACGCCAGCTCGAACCTGGTGGATCTGGGCTGGAAGCGGTGCGCACCCGTCGCGGGTTGGGCGGGGAACTTCCGAGGCAGTGGGCACGAGCTGTCAGGGAGGCTGCGAGGAAGGTCTGCGGCGTACTCGCAGCGATGCCGCAGGGGCATAGTCGGGCTCCTACTTCGTTGAGCGAACCACAGTGAACACGGGAACCGTCCCGGGTCTTGCCCTGCGCGTCGCTTCCAGCGGCGATGGTGGGGTTGGGCGCGTCGACCGCCGATCGGTCCGGGACGGGGCGGAGCCGCCGTAGTACTCCGAGGTCGGGAAAGCCGGCCACATGGGGAAGGGCGGCAGCGGTTTCAAGAAGGGAAGGACGCTGCAATGCCGGAAGACGCGTCGCCGAATGGCGATGCTCCTCGTTCTGGTCCGCCCGGGCCGGGGGCGAGGGTATCGGAGATGCAGGCCAAGCTTCACCGTTGGGCGGTGGCCGATCCTGGCCGCCGGTTCGATGACTTGTTCAACTTCGTGTGTGACCCGGCGACGTTGATCGTGGCGTTCGACCGGGTCGCGGGGAACCAGGGTGCGCGCACTGCTGGCGTGGACGGCTTGACGGTCGCCGACGTCGCGGAGCAGGTGGGTGTGCCCGGGTTCCTGGACGACCTGCGGGCTCGTCTCAAGGACGGTTCATTCCGACCGTTGCCGGTGCGGGAGCGCAAGATCCCGAAACCGGGCGGGTCGGGGAAGGTCCGCAAGCTCGGGATTCCGACGGTTGCGGACCGGGTCGTCCAGGCGGCGCTGAAACTGGTGCTGGAGCCGATCTTCGAGGCGGACTTCGCTCCGTGCTCGTACGGTTTCCGGCCCAAGCGGCGTGCCCAGGACGCGATCGCCGAGATCCACCACTTCGGCTCCCGCGGCTACCGCTGGGTGCTGGATGCGGACATCGAGGCGTGCTTCGACTCGATCGACCACGCGGCCCTGATGGACCGGGTGCGTCGGCGGATGAAGGACAAGCGTGTCCTGGCGTTGGTCAAGGCGTTCCTCAAGGCCGGGATCCTCACGGAACTCGGTGAGAATCAGGACACGTTGACCGGCACACCGCAGGGCGGCATCTTGTCGCCGTTGCTGGCCAATATCGCTCTGAGCGTGCTCGACGAGCACGTGATGGGGCCGTGGAAGCCTGGCGGGGCAATGTCGACCCACGGCAAACGCGACTACCGGCGCGCCAAGGGGCGACCGACGTGGCGGCTGGTGCGCTACGCGGACGACTTCGTCATCTTGGTGCACGGCTCGCGCGAGCACGTCGAGGCGCTACGCGAAGATGTCGCCGTCGCGCTGGCTCCGCTCGGGTTGCGGCTGTCACCGGCCAAGACCCAAGTGGTCCACTTGGGCGACGGGTTCGACTTCCTCGGCTTCCGCATCCGGTGGAAGCGCAAGAGGGGGACGGACAAGTGGTACGTCTACACCTTCATCGCGGTCAGGCCCCTCCGGTCGCTGAAGGCGAAGATTCGTGCCCTGACGCACAAGACATCGCAGCAGGACTTCGCGTCGGTTCTGGTCAGGCTCGGTCAGATCATGCGCGGATGGGCCAACTACTTCAAGTACGCCGTGGCCAAGCACACCTTCAGCAAACTGGACGACTTCACCTGGTGGAGGCTGGTCCACATGCTGAGGGCACGTCACGGCTGGAACTGGGGACAGGTCCGCCGACACCTCGCCGCCTCCGGGCGGTGGAGGATCGCGGCCGACGGGGTCGAGTACTTCCGGATCGAGGGTGTGACGGTCTCCCGCTACACCTACCGGGGCAACAAGATCCCGTCCCCGTGGCCTCCTGCGAACCCCGCCTGACGGCAGGAACCGTGGAGAGCCCGTTGCCGAGAGATCGGCACGGCGGGTTCGGAGAGCGGTCCGGGGAAACGGACCGGGAGCAATCCCGGCACCGCGCCCCGGGCCGACTCACCAAGCGGATTCGACGGAGCCTGGCCCGGTGCAGCAGGGCGGTGAAGTGTCGGGTGAGTGTGGCCCCTTCGATGGGGGCTCCGTTGGGCCGGGTGAAGACGTAGCCGGTGTCCTGCCAGCCGGTGCCTGCCGCTTCGCGTTCCTGGCGCTGCTGGTCGCGGTGCTGTTCGAGGGAGCGCAGGCATGGCGTGGGCAGCGCGATCCGCCGTTCTGAGCTTTGAGTCTTGGTCGGCAGGGCGGTCAGGCCGCCGGAGTTGGTGCGTTGGAGGGTGCGGCGGATGCTGGCGGTTCCGCCGGCCAGGTCGAGGTCTTCCCAGCGCAGGCCGAGGAGTTCGCCCTTGCGGAGCCCGGTGCGCAGGGCGAGTTCGAACAGTGCGCTCAGCCGGTGACCTTCTTTGGCGGCGAGGAACGCGCGGGCTTCCTGGGTGGTGAGGGGTTCGAAGCGGCGGGGGCGGGGTGTGCCCATGCGGACGTTGCGGGCGACGTTGCGGGGGATCTCCTCTTCGCGGACGGCGTGCTCTAGGGCGGACTTGAGCACGGAGTGGACGTAGGCCAGGGTCAGCGGGGACAGCCGCTTGGAGCAGCACTTCCCTGTGGCGCAGCACTCGGGCTGGTCGCGGGCGGTGTCGAGGCCGCGTGCGCAGCACTGGCAGGTGGTGCGGAGCTGGTCGAGCCAGGTACGGACGTCCTTGGCGGTGAGCTTGGAGAGCTTCTTCTTGCCGAGGCCGGGGATGAGGTAGAGGCGGGTGCAGGCGGTGTAGCGGGTGTGGGTGTTCTCGCGGAGGCGGTGGACGGCGACGGTCTCCAGCCAGTAGGTGAGGAACGCTGCGACGCTGCCCTGTGCGGACGGGGCTGGGACTCCGCGGTTGCTGGTGGCGATCTTCTCGGTGAGCTTGGCCAGGGCCTCTTTGCGGGTGGTGCCGTAGACGCGGACGCGCTTGCGGGTGTCGCCGATGGCCAGGACGTATCCGGCGGCTTCCCAGCGGCCGTCCTTGCGCTGGTAGACGGTGCCGTCGCCGTTGGCGCGGGCCCTGCGAGAACTGGTGCTGGTGCTGGGGTTGGTGTCGGGGGTGGTCATCAGGCTGCCTGTTCGAGTTGGTGGTGGACGAGGGTGTACAGGGCGTGGGTGGGGATACGGCGGGCGCGGCCGATGGTGATGGAGGCGAGTTGCCGGGTGCGGATGAGGTCGTAGACGGTGGAGCGGCTGATCTTCAGGCGCGCCATGACCTCGGGGACGGTCAGGAGCTCGGCGTCGGCGGTCACCCGGTCACCTCCGTCTGGACGGGTGCGGTCAGTGGGCTGGTGGAGTGACCGGCCCGGTCACTGGCACGTCGCGTCCGCCGGGGGCGGGCTGCCTGGTCGGGTCGGGGCTTTGGTGCGGCGGCCAGGAGGTCGGCGAGGTGGGCGAGTTCGGGCAGGAGGCCGCTTCCGGTGTACTGCCAGTGGGAGATCACCATGGTCGTGTCCGTGCCGACGCGCCGCCCGCTCTTTGTGCGCTGACCGGCGCGGTGACCGGAGTCGGGGTCGGTGTGACCGGCGGTCAGGTCAGCACGGTCACTGCGGTCACTGTGCCGGTCAGTGACCGGCTGGCCCTCGCCAGCCCGCTCCTGGGCATCGCCTTGGCGGCCTCGCCAGGCGGTGCGTTCGGCTCGGAGGTGGGTGAGGGTGGTGGAGTAGTGGCGGGTGCGGGTGGAGAAGTGGCCTCGGAAGCCGAGCATGTGGGCCCACTGGCGCAGGCGGAGCTGGGTGTGCTGGGGCTGGGTGCCGAGGTGCCAGGCAGTGTGGATCATGCGGCGGGCGTGGTCGGTGAGGTCGTGTTGGGCGAGTTCGGCGAGGAAGCGGAGTCGGCGGTCGAGGGTGCCAGTAATGGTTTCGGCACCCTTGGTGGCGTACTTGGCGATATAGGCGGCGACGTTCCGGTCGGTGACGGGGGCGTCGCCGGTGAAGTCGGTACTGCGGATGGCGCGGACGTCGATCTGCCGCCCGAACCGGAACGCCGTGGGCCCCGGCGGCTGTGCCGGGTCGGCCTCCCCGGCCCGGGAGGGGTGTTGGTGCTGGACGCGAGTGCGGTTGGCGGCGGCGCGGACGGAGTGGTTGAGGAGCTGGGTGGTGGCCCAGGTGGGTGGGGTGTTGGTGGGGCCGGTGGGTCCGTCGATGCGGATGACGGTGTGGAAGTGGATCTGGCCGCGCTTTTGGTATTCGGCGACCTTGGCGTAGGAGAGCGTGGCGTGGAGGCGCAGGGTGCGCTGGGTCAGTCCTGCGGCCTTGGCGATCTCACGGCGCAGGTGGGTGGTGAAGCGGGCCCACAGGGCGGGCGCGTGGGCGTTCCACAGCACCGCGCCGGTGTAGTCGTACCGCTGCGGGTTCAGCGGGGTGCCGAGGAGCGGGTCGCCGTCGCCATGCCGGGTGCCGCAGGCGCAGGAGGCGGCACCGGGCTGGTTGTGGACGGGGCCGAAGCCGGGGGCGGTGAGGGTGGCGAAGACGCGGGTGTGGGTGGAGACGCTGGTGGGGACGGTCTTGCCGCCGCGTAGTCCGGCGGCGATGAGCTGGTAGGTGTCGTAGCGGTAGACCTTCGAGCAGGCCGGGCAGCGGGTCGTGCGGCGGTTGCCGCAGCGCACCAGGAGTTCGCCGGCGGGCAGATGGCGGGTGTCGAGGTGGTCAAGGATCTGGCCGGTGGCAGCATCGAGGCGGGTGCGGTGTCCGGTCATGCGGATCGGGCGGGCGCAGCCGCCCAGCGAGCCGATCTGGCGGGCCAGGGGTGCTAGGTGCCCGGCGGCGGCGAGCTTGGCCAGCCTGGCGGTCAGCCGCGCCCGGCGTTCCAGCGCCGAGTTTCTGTTCGCGGACGTGTCGGGGCTGGTGGTGCGCGCCGGTGCGGCGAACGCCTCGCTGGCGGGAGTGGAGGTGGTTGCGGGGGTGGGGAGTTGGAGCTGCGCGGGCATGGGGACAGACCTCCGGCAGGAGTCGGGAGAAGAGGAGAGGCGATTGAGGGGCGACCCGGGTGATCGGCGCACGTGGGCACGGTGCGCGTGACGGCGGGCGCGGATGGTGGGCCGGGGACGTCTGGCCTGGTCAGCGGTGGTGTTCACCAGCGGTGCGTGAAGGTAGCATCGCTTCAAGCGCGCATTCAAGTGCATCCCTCCTCATCTATTTCGGTGGGCGGTTGGGATGCGGGTACTGTGGCCCTGGTTTTCCGTTTTGGACGGGCCGGGTTTCGGTGGTAATGGCGCTGAGAAGGCGGGGTGACCTGCGGTGACAGTGGGGCGGCGGGGACGTAGACCTGCAGGTGGCACGGTGTTGCTGACGTTCGAGGTCATCGCCGAGGCCCTGCGGGAGCGGATCCGTTCCGGCGGGCTGAAGCCGGGGGACGCGTTGCCGACGCAGGCCGTGTTGATGGCGGAGTTCGGGGCCTCGAGCCTTTCCGTGCAGAAGGCCATGGCCCTGCTGAAGCAGGACGGATACGCGATCTCCCGCCCTGGCAAGGGAGCCTTCGTCGCCCACCCCGACGCCGACGGTGACCCTGGCAGTCCGGACGTGGGGAACGCGCCCGTCGGCGGCATGGTGGCCCGCGTGGAGGCGCTGGAACGGGCGCTGGTCGAGGCTGTTGGGCAGATCGCCGATCTCCGCACCCGCGTCGAGGCTGTGGAGTTGGGCGGCACGCACCAGGGTTGACCTGGGGATACTCCGCTCCACGGTCACTGGATCGGGTGAGATTCCCGGCCCTCGACACGTCGTGCACGGGGCGCGGATAGGGTCGGCTCGGGACCAGTGCCCGGCCGGGGCGGTGGTCGTGTCGACGCCCGGGGTGCCGGGGAGGCAGACTGGCCGGGGAGTCGTAGAGGTAGGGAGGTGGCCATGTCGGTGCAGTCGGTCCACATGGAAGGCGCGGGCGAGCGGGTGCCGCGCAACGCCGAGGGGATCGCGGCGGCGTTGTCCGGGGCGCGGCGGATGGAGTTCTACCGCGAGCTGCTGGCGGCGGCGCCGCAGGAGGCGGAGGCGGTGCTGCGGCACTGGTGGTGCGAGGCGGTGCTCGACGCCGATCAGGCGCGCGGCGATCAGCTCACCGCTGCCGCCCTCGCCGGCACGCTGCCCCTGCGCAGCGTGGCCGACGTGGTCGAGGCCCGGCGCGCGGCAGGGCTGCCCGTTGAGTGACTCCGGGGTGCCGTACGACGATGGCGAGGACGGGGCCGAGGACGACGATGGGTGGCCCTGCTACCTGTCCCCGGAGGTCGAGGCTCTGTTTCATGACCCTGCCGTGACCGGCGAGGTCTTCAGCGCCATCGTCTCCGCCACTGTACGGATCAACGCCACCTGCGGCCTGGTCCCCGGCAGCACGGCCTCCGAGCGTTGGCCCCAGCAGCGACGGATGCCGCTCGGGTCCGGCGGCTCCCTCGGCGTCGCCGAGTACGTCATCGTCTCCGATGCCCCCGAACCCCACTGCGTCGTCACCCGCGTCCAGCTCTACTGATCAGCCACCCCACCCGGGCACGCTCCCAACCGCCCTGACGCCGACCGCAGGCGTGCGTCCAGATTTTCTCTACGAGGTTCAAGGCGGGACCAGCCCGTTGCAGCTGGCCCGACGTCGCCGACCGACCCAGACCCAACCCGCACCCGAGGCCCTCGCGGATGTCGGCGGTCAGCGGTCAGCCGGGTCGTGGGCGGGTTCGACCGGTGCCCGATGGGAGCAAGTTGTGGGGTAAGCGCTGCTTATCCCAGCACCGCCCAGAGGCGGAGCAAGTTGTGGGGTAAGGACTCCTTGCGCCTGCGGAGCAAGTTGTCGCCTGCGACCGTCCTACGGTCGGATCGCGGGCACAGGGTCGGCCAGGGGTCCGACCCTCCGTTTCCACCGCCGGGCCCGCCGAGGGCGGTGTCCGACGCCGCCCCGGCTCCGCAGCGCAGGCTCCCGCCGACCCACCGATCGTTTCCGTGCCGAGCGACCAGACCGTGCGCAAGCCAGCCCAGTGCCGAGACGCCCGCAAGCAGCAGTCCGAACTCGCCCCCCGCACGATCGGGACGATCAGGACGCCAGCAGCTCGGCGACCTCGGGAACGTCACGGAACGCTCGCAGCCGGTCCAGCACGATCCGTGCGCGCTCGGTGGTGCGTTCGCTGCCGCTCTGCCCCAGAGCGAGCATCCGGCCAGCGGTCCCGGCTGCGGCCTCGGGCTCGTTCGCGTCGGCGTAGGCCACGGCCAGCCAGGACAGGTACAGCGCCAACTCTCTCGCGTGACTGGCGTCGTAACGACCCAGGACGTCCGTCAGCAGCGGTACGGCACGCAGGGGCCGGTGCAGCTCGGTGTAGACGCGGGCCTCCATGACCTGGAGTTCCCCGGCGTCCATCCAGTACAGGTACGACGGTGACTCGGTGCCGGCGGAGTCCTGGGCCAAGGCCTCGCTGGCTTCCCCGAGGGCAGTCATCGCAGGGCGGTCCTGGCCGGCGCGGGTGTGCGCCCAGGCCACCCGGTCCAGGTACAGCGCGCGGGCCTTCGCCGGAGCGTCAGGACCGGCCTCCACGACGGCGGCGGTAGCCAGGTCGACGGCGTCGAGGGGGCGTCCGGTGTTGCTCCACTGGTAGGCCAGCGAGCCCGCCACGTTCCCCGACAGCACCCCGTCCCCGGCAGCACGGGCGGCACTGATCCCGAGCCGGTAGATCCGCTCCGCCTCGGCATGTTCGCCCGCATCGGAGGCGACCCAACCGGCGATCTGAGACAACTCGCCAATCGCCCGTAGCAGTTCGCGGCCCACATGCTCGGTGTGGGTGCCCTCGCGGTAGAGCGTGACCGCCGCCCGCAGCTCCCGCAGGGCCGGGCCGATCAGGTCCTTGCCGTACACCACGTCATCGGCCAGCCGCAGGCCGTGCACCCGCTGAGCCAAGTCGGCCACCTGCCCAGCCCCGATCCGACGGCCCATACGGGCGCTCAACGGGGACAGCGGGTCGCCCACGGGCAGGAAGTCGGCCACGGTCAGCACACGCGGCGCGGACTCGGGGGGCTGGACTGCCTTCGCCGCTTCCAGCAGCTCGCGCGGCACCTCCAGCACCAGGGCGAGGAAGGGCAGCCACTCGCGCGGGGACCGCGTGCCGATCTCCCAGCGGGACACGTCGTTTCGCGCCGGAGGAACGCGCCCAGGAGCAGCATCGGCCAGCGCCTCGGCCAGCCGCCGCTGACTCCAACCGCGCGCCAGGCGCAGCCGCCTGACCAGTTCCCCGACCGTCTCCCGCACCAAGCCAGCTTGGCAGACACGGAGGCAGACACGCTGGCTACTCCGCAAGGTTCGCGCCAAAGGGGACCCTGATCAACAGCCACAGCGGAGCCGACCACGGGCGGGCACGATGAACCAGAACAGCAGCCAAGCGGAACGCCTGCCTCATCGGAGTGCGGAGTCCGCAGGGGAGGGGCCTCGGTTGCTCCCTTGGACCACCCCGGACGGGAACCCCTGCTACCTGAGCACCGACGGCAGGGGCTACCTCTCGACCCTCGCCGACGACATCGAAATCGTGCAGATCGGCATGGGCGAGGAACTGTTGGAGTACGCCCGATGCGTCCTGGCACCTGGAACGCTCGCGCGGCCAGCCGTCGAATACCGCTGGCTGGCCTGCCGGCTGACCGAGGCCCTGTCGGATGCCCTCAGAATCGCGGACTCACGCGGGCAGCGCATCCCCGCCCCGCAGGAGGCGACCGAGGATGCCCGACCTGACGAGCACAACTGACGGCCAAGTCCGCGACACCACCACGGCGGTAGACCTTCGAGACCCGATGACGCGACAGAGGCAAAGGACCACACTGATGGGGACGACCACCCGCTACCGGTTCCGCGAGTACAACGTGACCACCGACCCGGACCCCTTGGCGCTGCCGACCTTCGAGGCGCTCTGCGTCACCGGCGAAGAACAGGACTGCGCTGCCGCGTCCGGCGAGCTGCACACCCCCGATGACCTGACGCGCTGGATCGCCGGACACTGCGCGCAGACCGGCCACCAGTCCTATCGGCAGACCACCCACACCATCGTCCGTGCCGAGCCCGGAGCGTGGCAGTAGGATCACGCGCGCAGCCGATGACAGCACAACTGGTCTACACCTCTGACGGCAGTAGCGACGGCAACAACCACGGACTTCGGCGCACATCCACGGACACCAACGGACCGTCAAACCACCGTTGACCTGCGAAAAGGCAGGTGGAGAGGGGTCGCGTAGCACACGTACTATGTACTCGCAGGCAACACGCCAGTCTTGGTTCATAACTCGACGCCATGCGAGCCATGGACGTCAGTTGGAAAATTCGACAGCGACGGCCACCCGACAGATGGGACGCGCATACCTACAGACGATGCTCTCAATTCGGCAGAAGTATGGGTCGGGCCCGGGTATACAGAACCTGTTCCGGGTAGTGGTCGCTTCGTTTCCGCAGACGGAACGCGCGTTGCTAGAATGGGAGAGTCGGACATCACTGGGCAGCATGGTGGCGGTCCGCACATGAACTTCGAGCGATTGGCTCCGAACCCAAAGAAGCCTGGAAAGATGATGGTTGTTGAGAATCGACACATTTATCTAGGTTGAATCCGGTAGCGGACTGAGATGGCCGCCCGGGGCCGACAGTCCCGGGCGGCCATCACCTTTGAGCCTATGCAAGTAATTGGGAGTGTAAATGGAGCACGTGATCAACGTTCCCGAGATTCAGCCTGGCAGGGGATTGCGGTTCGAATGGGAAGATGGTTTTGAAATTTCCCTCTCATCAACTTCGACCGAAGTCGTACTTAGGGCAAATCGCGCTGGCCTAGTCTCCTTGGCGCGCCATTTGCTCACTCTTGCACAGGCGGGTGTGAGTTCAGGGGCGCACGTCCATCTGACGGCAGACCAGGAAATTGACTCGAACCTGGATCTAATCCTTGAGCTAATGGCCTAACTTCGACCTTGCATGGCGACCCGCCAGGCTCCCTGGCGGGTCGTTTTCTACACCTCTCGATGGTGTATTCCGGCGTGAGCATGGTAGTGGCCTGGCTGTCGCATTGTCCCGCTCCACCACCCTCACTGCCACCTGCCGCAAACCCCAACGGTGTAGACCTCTGACGGCAACGCTGACGGCAACGAGCCCGGACAGCAGCGCACTTCCACGGACCTCAGTGGATCGGTAGGTTGCCGCTGACCTGCGAAAACGCAGTCAGGAAGGGGTCGCCTATCACACGTACTATGTACTCGCCGGAAATACGCCGGTGCCCGTGCATAACACCGGTCCGGGTTGTGGCCTGTTCCCCAATACAATGCCAGGAACTCTTGACAGGGAGCTCGCCCTAGCGGACAGGCTAGGCGTTACGCCTTCTGGTGCTGGATCCGCTGGCTTTGATTCCGCAGTCAGTTCCGGGACGGTTAAATGGGCGGTTCGGGAGGACGGAAGCCTCGTGGTCATGCCGAAGTTCGTCAATGGTCAAGAGATTTCACACTCGGTTCTCACCCGAGGGGCCCCGGTCCGCGCGGCCGGTGAGGCGGATATTGCTGGATCATCGGGAGACGGGTTCTTTGGGTTGGATATCAACAACCACAGTGGTCACTTCTTGCCATCGAGTGAGAGTCTGCAAATCGGTAGGGATGCATTTGCTGCGGCGGGAGTTCATTTCTGATGAGCAGATTCGATAATCTGGCGTCGCTCGACCTGCGGTCGCTCTCTGAGGTCTTGGCCACACACGCTCCGACGGTCCCTGAGCTGGGGCGCGGTCAGTGGCTTGGCATCGTTGAGCTGATGACGATGCGCCTGACTGACGAGTGCGGCTCCTTGCCTGCGGAGTCCTGGGCTACCTGTTCGTTGGCGCTCTCGTACGCTCTCGAAGCTGCGGTGGCCTCGGGCTCTATCGATCAGCGTGAGAGCGTGATTCGCCGCCTGAATCTCTCTGTGGCCCTCCTGCAGCGGGTTCCGCCGAATGCTGACGTTGACATCTTGGATCCGGGCCATCTAATCGACCTTCTATTTCAAGAGCTTCCGATGTCGGTCGAAGAGGCTCGGGATCTATCGGTAGATTGGCGTGCTCTCGACATTGCTCAGATTCGACTTCTGCGGGCTGTCAAGAATCTCGTTTCGCCTGCTCTGAGTCTCGCGAGACTGGTGCCCAGAGAGTTCGATGGGCGATTGAAAGCGTGGGAAGAAGTATTTCCTTCACTTCCGTGAGTAGCTAACCAAGAAGCCCCGCCAGAACGAATTCCGGCGGGGCTTCTTGGCGTCTTGACGGCAACGGTTGACGGCAACGTCAGCGGACGGGTGCTGCACAAAGTGGCGGATTGCCACTGTCGTCGGGTTCGGCGGTGCCGTCGTCTCCAGGGGCTCGGAGGGCGTTGCTGAGGGTGTCGATGGCTTGGCGCTGGAGGCGGAGTCGGACGTGGGCGTACACGGTGGCGGTGACGCCGATGTGGGCGTGGCCGAGGAGTTCCTTGATGACGACGAGCTCGACACCCTGCTCCAGGAGGAGCGTCGCCGCCGAGTGCCGAAGATCATGGGTGCGCCGTGAGGCGCTGTGGTTCGAGTGGAGGTGAGAGACCTTCGCCGCTGATCCTGTCGCAGCAGGGCGGTGGAGCTGGGGGCAGCCTGATCCGGGTGACGCCAGGGAGGGTGGGAGCAGCCCTGACAAAGCCGGGACGGGCCAGTACTGCCAGATGGTTCGGGTCCGGCGAGCGGGACGGAGAGGAGTACGTGAGGAACCGGCGTGTGACACCCCCTTGATGCGGCACCAGCTCGAACCTGGTGGATCTGGGCTGGGGGCGGCGCGCACCCGTCGCCATGGGCGGCGGGGAACTCCCGAGGTGGTGGGCATGAGCTGCCAGGGAGGCCACGAGGAAGGTCTGCGGCGTACTCGTGGCGATGCCGCAGGGGCATAGTCGGGCTCCTACTTCGTCGAGCGAACCACAGTGAACACGGGAACTGTCCCGGGTCTTGCCCTCCGCGTCGCTTCCAGCGGCGAGGGTGGGGCTGGGCGCGTCGACCGCCGATCGGTCCGGGACGGGGCGGAGCCGCCGTAGTACTCCGAGGTCGGGAAAGCCGGCCGCATGGGGAAGGGCGGCAGCGGTTTCGAGAAGGGAAGGACGCTGCAATGCCGGAAGACGCGTCGCCGAATGGCGGTGCTCCTCGTTCTGGTCCGGCCGGGCCGGGAGCGAGGGTATCGGAGATGCAGGCCAAGCTTCACCGTTGGGCGGTGGCCGATCCCGGCCGCCGGTTCGATGACTTGTTCAACTTCGTGTGTGACCCGGCGACGCTGAGCGTGGCGTTCGACCGGGTCGCGGGAAACCAGGGTGCGCGCACCGCCGGCGTGGATGGCCTCACGGTCGCAGACGTCGCGGAGCAGGTGGGCGTGCCCGGGTTCCTGGACGACCTGCGGGCCGGTCTCAAGGGCCGCGAAGCGCAGGACCGGCTCGGACCAGCCGTCGTCGCTCACCCCGGCGTCCAGGGCGGCGCCGATGGCCCGCTCCTCGTACGCGAAGTGGGAGTCCATGATGGCGGCCAGGCCGTCGAGTTCGCGGCCGATCGCCTCCGGGTCGGCCTGTCCGGCGGGTCCGGCGCTTTCGGAGCTTTCGGCGGGGGCGGCGGGCTCGGTGTTTTCGGCGGGGGCGGCGAGTTCGGCGAGTTCGCGGACCCGGGTGAGGATGGCGGAGATGTATCCGTGGTCCTCGACGAGTTTGGCGATGGTCGGAGCCAAGTCGGGCCGTTCGCGCAGGAGTTGGGCGAACAGCCCGCCGTCCTCGCCCTGGTGGTGGTTGGCCAGGGCGGTGCAGAAGGCCAGGCAGTGGGTGAGGAGCGTGTCGTCGTGCGGGCGCCGTCGGCCGAGGTTCGTGCGGACGTCGGTGAGACGGCGGCGCAAGTCCTGGTGCGCGCGCGAGAGTTGAAGGCTGAGGGCGGCCGTACGGCCGTTGTCGGAGGAGGGGGATGGGGAGGCCACGGGGGCGGTCCCTTCGGTCGTGCACCTCCATGCCTGACGCAGTCCGCCACCGGCACGCGATGCCGGCGCCATCCGATCATGTGACGCGGTCGGCGGGCAAGCAGACGTCCGCGCAAGGCCGCCCGGCAACGGCGGGCTCGGCGGCACCGGGTCCGGAGGCGCCGGCTTCGGCGGGCTCGGGTCCGGCGGCCCGGCCGCGTGGCCGGCCGAGGAGGATCCCGGCCGCCACCAGGGCCAGCCCCACCCCCTGCCGCACCCCGAACGCATCGCCGTCCAGCACGGTGCCCAGCAGCACGCCGGCCAGCGGGTTGAGCAGCCCGAGCAGGCCCACCGTCCCGGCGGGCAGGTGGCGCAGCCCGGCGAACCAGCAGGTGAAGGCGAGGGCGGTGGCGATCAGGGTGACGTAGCCGAAGGCGAGCAGGGTGGGGGTGTCCATCGGCGGGGGCGCGCCTTCGGCGGCGACGGCCAGGGGCAGCAGCATCAGGCCGCCGGCGGTCAGTTGCCAGGAGGTGGCGGCCAGCGGGTCGGCGCCCTCGCGCCAGCGGGCGGCGAGCACGTAGCCGACGGAGGAGACCAGCATCGCCGCCGCCGAGGCCGCCAGGCCCGTCCAGTCGATGCCCTCCCCGGTGCCGAGCAGGGTCAGCGCGACCCCGGCCAGGCCGACCACCGCGCCTGCCAGGTGGGCGCGGTGCGGGCGCTGGCCGGCCAGGGTCCAGGCGGTGAGCAGCATCGCGAGCGGGGAGGCGGCCATGACGGTGGCGGCGGCGCTGGTGGGCAGCAGTTGGGAGGCGAGGTAGAGCAGGACGAAGAAGACGGCGGTGTTGAGCAGGCCGAGCAGGGCGCTGCGCCACCACCACGCGCCGTGTGGGCGGCGGCGGGCCAGGGCGAGCAGGAGCAGTCCGGCGGGCAGGGCGCGCAGGGCGGCGCCCCACAGGGGGCGGTCGGCGGGCAGGTAGGCGTGGGTGACGTAGTAGTTGGCGCCCCAGGCGAGCGGGGCGAGGGCGGTCGGCAGGACCCAGCGCGCATTGGCTTCCATGGAAGACAATATAGCTTCCCGGGAAGCTACCTGGGTAGGATGGCCGTATGGAGCACGCCGAACAGCACCCGGACCGGCACCCGGACCAGCACGCCGAGCCGCACCCGGACCAGCCCGCCGACCACGTCGCGCAGATCCAGGCCGAGTGGCGGCGCGAGCGCCCCGACCTCGATGTCTCCCCGCAGGCCGTCATCGGCCGCCTGCACCGCCTCGCCGCCCGCCTGACCGCCGAACTCACCCTCGTCTACCAGCGCTACGGCCTCGGCGAGGGCGAGTTCGACGTGCTCGCCGCCCTGCGCCGCGCCGGTGCCCCGTACGAGCGGGCCCCGGGCGAGCTGGCCGCGCACACCATGGTCACCACCGGCGCGATGACCAAGCGGATCGACCGCCTGGAACGCGCCGGACTGGTCACCCGCCGCCCCGCCGAGGACGACCGGCGCGGGCGCGTGGTCGCCCTCACCGACGCCGGGCAGCGCCTGATCGACGAGGCGTTCACCGCCCACATGCGCAACGAGCACCGCCTGCTCGCCCACCTCGCCCCCGAGGAGGCCGCCGCCCTGCAGACCCTGCTCGCCGCCTGGCAGGGCCGCCTGGACGGCACCGGGCCCGAGCGCGCCGACCACCCCGGCCGCGCCGAGCGCTCCGAGCGGTGACGGCCTGGGGCCCGGGCCAAGCCCCCGCCGCCGGGCCGCCGGGCCATCACAATGTGACCCATGACCAGCGCACCTCCCCCGCACTCCCCGCCACCCTCCCCCGCGCCCCCGCCCGGCTGGGAGAACCCCGCCGTGCGGGCCGACCGGCGCCTGGTGGAACTGCTGCAGGAGCTGCGGGTGCTGCAGACCGGCGTGCAGATCGTGTTCGCCTTCCTCCTCGGCGTCGCCTTCACCCGCCGCTTCGCCGAACTCACCGACGCCCAGCAGGACATCTACATCGCCACCCTGCTGCTGGCCGTCGTCGCCGCGGCCGTCCTCGCCACCCCCGTCGCCCTGCACCGCGGCCTGTACCGCCACCCCGGCAAGGAGCGGATCTTGACGTCCTCCCGGCCCTAAAGGACCGGGGTTCCTACCACGGTCGGCTGACCGTCTCGGTGGGTTCCTTGAAGACCACGCGGGCGCACCCGAACGCCTGGGCCAGCGCACGGCGCTGGGAGGCGTCCGGGTACACCCGGTAGTTGTAGCGGAACCGCATACGAGAGATCGTATCGTTTGGCCTATGGGTGAACTGACGGAGTATCGACGCGGTCGGAGCGTGGTTTCCGCGATGCACGTGCATTTGGTCTTCGTGACGAAGTACCGGCGCGGCGTCCTCGACAACGAGATGCTGACGGCCTGCGAAGCAACCATGCGCAAGGTCTGCCTGGACTTCGAAGCGGAGCTGAAGGAGTTCAACGGCGAGAAGGACCACGTGCACCTGCTGATCGACTACCCGCCGAAGGTGTCCGTGTCCGGCCTGGTGAACAGCCTCAAGGGCGTGTCCGCCCGCATCCTGCGACGCGACTTCACCGGCCGCGTGAACCGGGCCGTCACGCACGGGCACTTCTGGTCGCCGTCCTACTTCGCCGCTTCCTGCGGAGGCGCCCCGCTGTCGATCATCAACCAGTACATCGAACAGCAACAGCGGCCCGCGTGACATGCCGCGGCCCCAGGGGCGGTTCGCTCCGCACCTCAGGCCGTACGGGCTATCCCGGCCCTGAAGGACCGGGATAGCGCCCGAATCAGCGGGTCATCGCGCTGGTCTTCGCCGCCCTGTGGTTCGTCCTGCCCTGGGCGGTACGCCGCGCCGCCACCCAGGACCGGACCTGACCGGACCGCTCGCCCGCTTCTCCGCCGCCCGCACCGCGGGGTGCGGGCGGCGGACCACGGACCGGGCCTTGGGCCGGCTGCCGGCGCCGGGGGCCGGGCCGGAAGGCGAACCCTCGACCGCCTCCCCACCCCACAGAGCCCACCCGCGCCCCGGACCGCTTACCGCCCCCGGACGGTTTACGGCTCCCCCGCCGGGCCGGGCGCACGCCCCGGCGCCTACCGTGCCCGTATGCACACCGACGACAGCCCGTGGGACGTCCTGCTGATCGGCGGCGCCTCGGGCCTCGGCAAGAGCCGCGCCGCCGCCCGTCTCGCCGCCCTGCACGGGGCGTTCACGGTGGAGTTCGACGACGTGGTCGCCGCCCTGCAGGCGGCCACCACCCCGGCCACCCACCCGGGCCTGCACCACTTCGGCGCCCCGGACGCCGCCATGAGCGCCACCATGAGCGCCGACCGCGTCCTGGAACTGCAGATCGCCACCGCCCACGCCCTGGACGACGCGCTGCTCGGCGTCGTCCGCAACCGGCTCACCGTCGACGTGCCCGCCATCGTCGAGGGCGACTACCTCACCCCGCGCGCCGCCGCCCGCGCCGCCGCCGAAGCCGCCGCGCAGGGCCGGCGGGTCCGCGCGGTCTTCCTCCACGAGGGCGACCCGGCCCGCATCGCCGCCAACTACGCCGCCCGCGAGCCCGCCGCCGGCCCGCAGCCCGAGCGCGCCGCCGTCAGCGCCCGCTACTCCGCCTGGCTCGCCGACCGGGCCGCCGACCACGCCCTGCCCGTGCTCGACTGCCGCCCGTACGCCACCCTGCCCGCACGCCTGGCCGCCGCCCTCACCTGACCGTCTCCCCCTCCCCCTCCCCCGCTCATCGAGCCCCTGCCCAGCGCTTCAGCCCGGCCCGCTTGCCCCGGTACGGGTGCCCTGGCCTCAGCCGACGCGTTGGCCGTGGTGGAGGACGGGCAGGGTGCGGTTGGCCAACGCCTCGGTGACGCGGGCGCACTGGGAGGGCGCCACCATCCGAGGGCGGCTGCCGTATCCGCTTCCTCCTCGGCGATCCCGGCTCCGACACGACGCGTCGGCGCGAGCAGGTCGAGGACGTGGCCCTCACCGTGTCCACCCGGATCCGGGTCAGCCTGGAGAACCTCGCCGAACTCACCGACACCGCGGGCGTCGAGGCCCGCTTCAGCGCCCCGGAGGACGGCCCGAACCACGTCAGCCTCTCCGTCTTCCGCTTCGACGAGCGCGCCCTCGTCACACCCCACCTCGCCCGCACCGTCGGCCACGACTCGCCGCTGATGCACCTGCGGCGCAGCGCGGAGAGCGGGATGTTCGAGCGCTTCGCCGAGCACATCGAAGAACTCTGGTCCCGGGGACGCGACATCCGCACCAGCGCGGCCCCTGCGTAGGAGGTCGGCCCCGCCGACGTCCCACTCCCGCGGCGGCGAATCCCTCGGCCCCTCCTGCGGTCCGTTCGTGATGTGTTCGAATCGCCGGTAGCCTGCGGACCCATGACGCGCCGCCCGTGGATCCTGCCGATACTGCTCGTGCTGTGCGGCTCGGTCGTCGCGGCCGGCCTCGCCTCGAAGGGCAGCCCCGGACCGGGCGCCGGGCTCCTGGTGGTGTTCCTCCTGCTCGGGCTCGTGAACTCGCCTCTGCTGTTCCCGACATCCGTCAGCGCGGCCGAGGCGCAGCGCCGCAGCGCGGCCGACGGGCGGCCGGTCATCTACTGGCGGCCGGGCTGCACGTACTGTCTGCGGCTGCGCCTGCGGCTGGGCCGGGACGCCCGCCGGTTGCACTGGGTCGACATCTGGCGCGACCCGCAGGCGGCGGCTGCGGTGCGGGCGGTGAACGACGGCAACGAGACCGTGCCGACCGTGGTGGTTCTCGGATCGGGCGGTGAGCGGACGGCCATGACGAACCCGTCGCCCGCCCAGGTGAAGAACGCCCTGGCGCTCTGACTGCCCCTGCGACGCAGACGGACCCCCGGTCGGCTTTGTTCACGAGAGCCGGGTTCTGGCACAGATCTTGGGGAGCGGTTGCGGGGCGTCACCTTGGTGTTCGATGGCGAGGGGCTGGGTCGCGTGAGACCGCGTACGCCTGGGTGCCCGGCAGCCGGACGTGACGCGCCATCAACTCCGTGGTGGTCTCTGTCGTGGTCGGCCGGTGGCGGTGATGGTGCCGGTCGTGCAGACCAACGCCTCGTTCTGGGAATCGCTCGTGTTCGGCGGGGTCGACGCCGACGACCTCGATCGCGCGGTCGGCCCGGAGAAGTGCGAACAACCTCACGCTTCGGCGCGAAGTACCTGCTGCCGATTTCGGCATATGCCGGAAGAGCCCATCTGTGGGATCACTGATTGGCTCGCCCAATTCCTCATCTTCTACAGTACGGAACGATTCGATCACCTGGTGCAACGGAAGCGTGTGGGGAGGAAAAACCTTCATGCCCGGAACAGTGGTGTTGCGTGCGTACCGGTTCGCCCTGGACCCTTCCGAGGCCCAACGCGCCGCCCTGTCCCGCTATGCCGGGGCCTGCCGGTGGGCCTACAACTACGCGCTGGCCAAGAAGACCCGGGCCCACCGGGCCTGGGCGGAGCGCCGCACCGCCTACCTGGAGGCGGGGCTGAGCGAAGCCGAGGCGAAGGAGCGGATCAAGGCCGACGGAGCCGAGCTCACCGACCGGCTCAAGGTGTGGGACCACCACCGCAAGAGCCTCGCACTCGCCGTCACCGGCAAGCCGCCGCTGCCCGCGATGCAGCCCCCGGCCGGTCAGGAGACCCTCGCCCGCCGGCTGGGCGCCCTCCGCGCGGACGCCACCGATGCCAGCCGTGGACGCGAGCTGCTGGCCGAAGCCCGCGCAACGGTGAACGCGCTCAAGGCCGAGGCGTTCAGCGCCGGTTTCCGCACGCCGACCGCCACCGACACCAGCGCGCTGTGGCGCACGGAGCGGGACCGGCCCCGGGAGGAAGGCGGCAGCCCCTGGTGGACCGAGGTCAACGTGTACTGCTTCACCGCCGGCTTCGACCGCGCGCAGGTCGCCTGGAGGTACTGGCAGGACTCGCTCGCCGGCCGCCGCGCCGGCCAGCGCCATGGGTACCCGAGGTTCAAGAGGAAGGGCCACGCAGAGTCGTTCGCCCTCTTCCACGACGTGAAGCGGCCGATCATCCGCCTGGACGGCTACCGGCGCCTGGTGATGCCGGGCCTGGGCAGCATCCGCATCCACGACTGCGGCAAGCGCCTGGCCCGGCTCGTGGAGCGCGGCCAGGCCGTCATCCAGTCCGTGACCGTCACCCGCGGCGGCCACCGCTGGTACGCCTCCGTGCTGGCGAAGGTGCAGCAGGACGTTCCCGTGCTGTGGGAACACGTCCACGACGACGGCACGCGGACCCCGTACCCGAGCCGTGTCCAGGCCGAGCAGGCCGCCGAGAACGGTGGACGCGTCGAGCAGATCGGACGCCCCACCGCCCGCCAGCGCGCCGGCGGCCTCGTCGGTGTCGACCTCGGCTCCCACTACCTGGCCGCCCTGTCCAGCCCTCTCGACCCGGCCGACCCCGCCACCGACCTCGTGCCACACCCCCGCCTGCTCGCCGACAGCCTGGCCAAGCTCGTCAAGGCCCAGCGCGCCATGTCCCGTTGCCGACAAGGATCGGCGCGGTGGAGAAAGGCCGCCGCCCGAGTCGCCCGCGTCCACCAGCAGATCACCGTGCGACGCGCCTCGTTCCTGCACGGCCTGTCCAAGAAGCTCGCCACCGGCTTCACGCACGTCGCCATCGAAGACCTCCCCCTGACAGTCCTCACCGCCTCGGTCAGGGGCACCCGGGACAAGCCGGGCGGGAACGTCAAGGCCAAGGCCCGCTTCAACCGGCATCTCCTGGACGCCGCCCTGGGCAGCCTGCGCAAGAAGCTCCAATACAAGACCGGCCGGTACGGCTCACAGCTCCTGGTCCTCGACCCCGGTGAGCCCGTGCACAGCACCTGCGCGAGGTGCAAGGAGCGAAACCCAAGCTCCGACCCCTCAAGCAGCAAGTTCCACTGCCCCTCGTGCGGCGCGGTCGTACACCGACACGAGAACAGCACCGCGAACATCGTCGACGCGGCGCGCTGGCAGCTCACGACGGTCGCCTCCGATAGGGGGGAGACCCAAAACGCTCGCCGAGCCACGGTAAGTCCCGGAGCCCGCAAGGGCCCCGGGCAAGGGGCGTCGAAACGAGAAGACACCGGCTGAGCCGGTGCCACCCCCGGGGAGCGACCCCCGGGCGTCCCAGACAACCAACGCGACAAGGCAGCGCCGAAGGGCCCAGGCCATCCAGCCGCCGGCCCCTACGCGCCTGGGACGATCAGTGTTCTGGCAGATCGACAGCTACCCCACGGTGCTTGGGACGAGTGCGCCCCTCTCACTGTGTACCTGACGTGCCGGAATCCACCATTCGGCCGCTGACCTGCTCACTCAGGTTGACAACGCCGGACAACCCGCAGGGTTCGAGTCCGGTGCCGCGCCTGACGAACCCGGCGAAGCGTCGTGTCCTACCGGCTCGAGGCGCGGCCGACCGCCCCCGCTACGTCCTACTTCTCCTCCGGCTCCCAGGCGCGGAGCAGGTCGAGCAGCCCTGCGTCTCCGTCAACGTGCAAGGAGGCGGCCGGGATACGGTCGTACAAGTAGAGGACCAGCTCACTGGCCGTGCCGTGGACGGAGGCGCCGGCCGCGTCCGAGTCCTCGCCGGTCGCGGCGGTGGGCGCGGGGATGCGGGTGACGCGTGCGCCGTCGCCGTCGACCGTGAGGCGCCAGGAGCGGCCCTCGGCGGCGTGGAAGTCGAAGGCCGTGGGCTTGTGCGGCCAGGCACTCGGCGTTGCGCAGACGGTGAACAGGAACTCCTCCACACCGTCCAGTGCCAGCTCGACCGGCAGCGGCTGCGCAGTACCCCCGGCGAGCTGGGCGTCGTAGGTGTGCACCGCGCTCTCCTGGACCCGGTGCCGGGCGGTGCCGCCGGCGGTCTGCGGTGACTGCGACGCGGGCCACCACGTCCAGCAACCGCTCTCCGGTCCTGCCTCGCGCAGGGCGCCCAGCAGCAGCTGCGTCGACTCGTCCAGCCAGGCCAACAGGGCCTCACGCTCCTGCGGCACTTCCAGCGCGGCGCGCGCGGCGACGGCCTCGGCCGGGGGCGCGTCGGCGGGCCCCGCGCCGACGATGGCGGCCCAGAAGCGGTCTCCCCCGCCCAGGTGCTTCACCAGATCGAACAGCGTCCACCCGGGGCAGGTCGGCACCTGCACATCGAGGCTGGGCGCGGCGGCGACCACGGCGCGGAAGGCGGCCGACCGTTCATCGATCAGTCGCAGCAGGTCAGGGAACTCAAGATTCTTTTCCACGCCGGATGTCTATCACCGTGCTCCGGTGATCGGACAGCGATTTTCACAGCCGACGGCGGGCGCGCGGCACGGGCCGCGCACCCTCGGATTCCCGTTCGACCAACACCCCTCGACATCGGAACGACAACAGCCACTGATCTCCGGGACAACCCTCAGGCACGGCAAAGGCCGGTTCGGGGCAGGCCGAGCGATCCAGGCTTGTCTGTAACGAGGCCGAGGCGCTGCCGCGGCCTGTCGGCGGGCGGCCCGCGGAAAACGAGTTGTTCGCGGGCCGTGGCCTCGATCATGATCGCCTGCATGGACCTGTAACGGCTGCCACGTAGCAAAGCCAACCTGTCGCGCGGTTGACCCCGGAGCCTGACGACTCGGCCCCGAGGCGATGACTCGCGCCCTCGTGTGCATCCGTCATATCCCAGGAGCCGCAGCCTCGTCTGCGAGAGCTCCTGGTCAGTCCTGAAAGCAACCACATCCATGAATACCGACCGCAAGGCCCTGTGGGCCGTGCGTGAGTCCGCGCTGCCCACCGTCGTACGCCCCTGCCCGGACTGCTCCGGCAGCCGGCACCGTCCCTCGGGCAAGATCCGTGTCAACGCGAGCGGCAAACTCCTCGACGTCTGGCTTCTCCTGAGCTGTGCAGGGTGCGACCGGACCTCGAAGGTGCCCGTCCATGAGCGCCTCCACGTCTCGTCGCTGGAGCCCGCTCGCCTGGTGGCGTACGAGAACAACGACCCAGCCGTGGTACGGGAGCTGACGATGAGTGCGTCGCTGGCCGCGAAGAACGGATACCGCCTCGACTGGACCGGTACGTGGGAGGTGGAGACCCGCACGCCCCTCTACGCACTCGACGACCGGGCACCGCTCAAGGTCCTGGTCAGCTTCGAGCTGCCCGCGCCGGTCCGGGTCGAACGACTGCTCATGCTCGGGCTCGGTCTCAGCCGCAGTGGGGTACGACGCATGGTCGGGGACGGGCGTATCCACCTGCCGCTGGCCCTGGACGCCAAGGCGCATCGTGACTTCGAGCTCACCGTCCACGATCTCGGTTCCGTCGAGGCTGCGAAGCACTCGAAGCTCCTTGGCGCTCCGACCGACGTGCGCACGGACCTGAGCCGCGTCGGGTTGCACGACACGCCGCAGCACGTGTCGCGATCGGCGGCGGGAGCGTAGGAGCGGGGCAGCAGGGCCTTCTGGACAGCCTGTTGGCGTAGACAACCTTCGAGCTGCCAGGAGGCCCTGCTCTGTGCGGCACCAGCCCCAGTCACCCGATCGAGACTCCCGTTCGACCACCACCCCACAGGATCGGAACGGCAACAGCCGCTCAGCTTGTTGTTTAACCTCGCAGGTCACCCAACCTGCTGATCTGCGGTTCTTCGCGAGACAGCAGAGGCGGCCGCCCCTCACGCTTCGAGATGTCGA